>CAZYRM010000003.1:0-94070 GCA_964649705.1 uncultured Planctomycetia bacterium | reverse complement strand
GGGTGCTGGCAACCAAAGGCCTGCGGATCGGACGCGGAGGGGGATGGGGCGTGCCTCCGTGGTGAAAGGAGCGCCCCGCATCGCCGACCACATCGCGACCACGCTGACCCGATTGCTTGCCCCGGAACGGCCCCCCCGGTATCCTGCGCCTCGGGCACGCCGGGGCCCTCAACGGGATGGGCCGCAGATGACACTCCGCACCGTCGCACTCTGCCTCCTCGCCGCCGCCGCCTTCGCCGAGGAGCCCGCCGGGTTTCCCGCCTCCGACCTGCGCTGGAGAGGCCTCTTCGGCGGTCGCGAGTCCGATCCGAAGACACTCTACTGCCTGATGGGATGCGGATACCGCCGCGCGACGCTCTCGGAGGACCTCCCTGCGGTCGTCAAGGCCTGGAACGAAGCCCACCCGTCGGCCCGCGCCGTGCCCGTCTGGTCGTTCGAGGTCGTCGACAAGGATAGCCCGCACACCGTTCAGACCTGGGTCTGGCTTGTCGACGGCGACGCCAACCTGGCGATCGAGATGATCTCGAAGGGGTGCTGCCCCGCGGGGACCATGGGGATCCCGCTCGGCGAGAACCCCGAGGCGCCCGACGCGCAGCCGCTGGTGGCGAAGAGGGACTACGAGGCGTTCCTCGACGGCGCCCGGAAGGCCGAAGACGCGGCGCGCAAAGCCCGCGCGGGCATCTGGAGCAACCCGGCGCTCCTGGAGCAGGAGTGCCTCGCCCTCGCCGACCGCCTCCGCACCGAGGCGAAGTACGCCGAGGCCGCGGCCGCCTACCAGGACGCGATCAAGGCAGGCGCGGACCCAGAGGCGTGCTGGATGGCCATCGCCGAGTGTCGCGAGGCGATGGGGGAGTATCCGGCCGCCCTCGCCGCCTATGACGAGGCCATCGCGACCGGCGGGATCGGCGCCCTGGGCGCCCGGGCCCACTGCATGTCCCGCTACGAAGGGGCCGGCGTCGGCGCCGCGTGGCTCCAGGCGCTCATCGACAAGCAGACCGCCGGCGGTGACAGGGCCTTCCTTTGGTCCGTCCTCGGCCTCTTCCACATGGAGGAGGACCGCCTGCGCGAGGCCCTCGGCCCGCTCCGGAAGGCCGTCCAGATCCGCTGCGACGAGGGCGCCTTCAAGTTCGACGACCACGACGCGCTCGTCATCGACGAGCCGACCGCCCACAAGCAGGCCGACGACTATCTCCCCGCGGCCGTAACGATCGAGCCGCTCGCGATGTGCGCGCTCAAGGCCGGCGAGCTCGACGAGGCCTTCCACCTCGCCACCCGCGGCATCTCCCTCCTCCAGCAGTTCCGCCGGTGCGAAGGGAAGTACGCCGCCGACGAGGTGGAGGCCGGCGACGCCGCCTGCCGCTCCATCCGGGCCATCGTCCTGGCCCGGCAAGAGCGGTTCGACGAGGCCTGGAGGGAGGCGGCCCTCGCGCGGCTCCTCGCCGTCCGCGGTAAGGCCGTCACCGACCGCGAGTCCGCCGACCTCGCCGAGCTCGTCATCCGTCAGCTCGAGCTCGAGAAGAGGCAGAGGGACGAGAAGAAGGCGAAGGACGGGAAGTAGCAGCCGATGCGCCTCGAAGACCGCCTCAAGGAGCTGATCGTCCGCGTCCTCCGGATGGACCGCGCGCCCGAGTCGATCGCCGACGACCTTCCGCTCTTCAACGGCGGCCTCGGGCTCGACTCGATCGACGCGCTCGAGGTCTGCGTCCACCTCGAGAAGCAGTACGGCGCGGTCGTCCCCGGCGACAGGGCCCAGCAGGTCCTCAGCGACGTCTCGTCGATCGCGCGGTTCGTCGTCGCGAGCGGATGGGTCGACCTGTCCTCCGAAGCTCCAGCGAAGGAGGAGCGGTGATCGGGCGCCTCCGCCCGGGCCGGGCGCATCGCTGGGACGCGTCGCGCGACGCCACCGACAGCGTCTCCTGCCCGCTCTGCGCCGACCCGCGCCGCTCGCTCGTCCACGCCGACGGCGGCTGGCGCTACGTCCGTTGCGTCGCGTGCGCGCACGTCTATCTCTCGCCGCGCCCCTCCGCCGACGCCCTGCTCGCGGCGTACGAGGGGTACCTGCCGCGCGACGAGGAGGCCTGGCGCGCGCGGTACGCCCCCGTCGTCGACGACGCCCTCGACGCCCTGGGGCCGCCCGGGAGGCTTCTCGAGGTCGGAAGCGGCTTCGGCCACCTCCTCTCCGCGGCGCGGCGGCGAGGCTGGCGCGCCGAGGGCCTCGACGTGGCGTCCTCGGGCGTGGCGCGGCACGGGACCCTCGATGACGCCCCGAGCGCCTCGTTCGACGCCGTGGTCGCCCTCTACGTCCTCGAACACGTCCCCGACCCGAGGGCGTTTCTCGGCGCCGCGAGGCGCGCCCTCGTCCCCGGCGGGAGGCTCCTCCTCCGCGTGCCGGACACCACGCCGCTCGTCCGCCTCCTGCGCCCCTTCGGCGCCGCGGACGGCCTCTACCACGCCCCGTGGCACCTGCACGACTTCGCGCCGTCCGGCCTGGAGCGCCTCCTGGCGGAGGAGGGCTTCCGTGTCGAGCGGAGCTGGAGCGGTCCCCAGGGGTGGCCGCTCTCGCGCTGGGCGGAGGGGGTGAGGGGGACGAGCCGGTCGACCCTCGCTACTTCGGGCGGATCGGCGTGATCGGCGCCTCGAACACGTAGTTCACCGTCGCGTACTGGGCGCTCTGGCTCGACGAGGGCATCACGAAGCAGGTCGCCCAGCCGCTGAAGAAGATCTTGAACGTGATCGCCCCCAGGAGCAGCGCGCCCGCCATGACGAGGAAGTTCCTCATCTGCTCCTCGAGGTCGTCCGCCATCTGCGTCTCGAGCTTGACCTTGAGGACGCTCTGGACCTCGTCGCGCTGGTAGACGACGTGGGTCCCGCAGCGGGCGCAGTATTCGACGGTCTCTTCGTTCTCGTAGCTGCACGCCTTGCAACGCATCGTGGGGCTCCTGCGTCCTACTTCCCGGGGGGCGGCTCGTCGTCGATCTTGCCCTTCTTGAGGTCTTCCTCAAACTTGTCGAAGTCCTCTTTCATCACCCTCTTCTCGTCCGACTCGGGCATCTTCTCCCACGCGGCCCGCGCCTCGGCGAGGAGCCTGGCCGCGTCGGAGATCTCCCCCTTGCGCCTCGCGAGGGCGGCCTGGGCCCTCAGGATGAGCGGCTCGCCCGGGAACTCCCGCGCGAGGTCCTTCAGGTCGTTCCAGGCGTTCTCGAGGTACGTCATCTCCTTCGGGTTCTTGTTGTAGAGGATGATGGCGCGGTTGTAGAGGCACAGCATCCTCTTCCGGGGCTGCTGCGTCGAGCGGCACTGCTCGGCGGCGCGGAGCCACTGCTCGCGGGCGTTGTTCGCGTGCTGGAGCTGCTCCTGCTCCTGGTACTTGTTCGAGTCCGCATAGAAGAGGAAGAGGTCCGCCTTGTTGATCGCGATCGTCGGCCTGACGTTGTCGATGGCCCCCGCGCGGTCGAGGTAGGTGAAGCCGACCTCGTGCCGGAAGCCCTTGCAGAAGGCGTAGCCCATGGAGTTGAAGAAGGAGAACATCGCCTCCTTGAACACCGCGTAGCGCTCCGTGTCCGAGTTGTAGAGCGACTCCAGGCGCTGCACGAACTCGTCGAACTCCTGCTGCTTCGCGGCCATCTCGTCCAGTCGGGCGACCCCCGACACGCTGAAGTAGCGCGACATCATGAACGCGACGTTCGCAAACGGCGCCTTCCAGCCCGGCTGGAGCTGGAACGCGCGGCGGAACTCCAGCTCGGCGCCGCTGTAGTCCTGCCGCTCGTAGGCGATGCGGCCCTGCGCCATGTACTTGTCGACAAGGCCGTCGATCGTGGGCGTGAGCCCCGCCGCGTCGACCTTCTTCAGCTCGGCCTGCGCAAGGTTGCAGGCGTCCTGGTTGATCGCCCCTAGCGCCGGGTCCCATCCGGCGCGCAGCGCCACGTGCGCGAGGCCGATGCCCGCCTCGAGGCACTTCTCGTCGATCGATTGGGCCTCCTTGAAGGCGGCCTTGGCCTCGTCGAGGAGCTTGGGCTGGGGCTTCTGCTTCTCCAGCGCGTCATCGTACCGACGGAGCGCGATGCACCCGAGGCCGACCTTCGTGCTCGCCTGGTGCGCCCTCGTCCAGTTCTTCTCGCCCACCTTGACCGTGGCCAGCTTCTCGAAGCCCGCCTGGGCCTCCTCGAGCTTCCCCTCGTTGACGTTGACCTTGGCCTGCAGGAGGTACGGGTAGGGCCAGTCTTCCATGGTGCGGGCGCTGATCGCGCCCGTCAGGCGGTCGGTCGCATTCCCCGCCTGGTTGGAGGCGTAGAAGACGAGCGCCTTGTCGAAGTTGTACTTCAGCTTGAAGTCGCGGTAGGCGGAGACGGTGAAGCTGACGCCCATGATCCCGAGCACGAGGACGCCGCAGAACTCCGCGATCGAGAGCGGCGTGAAGATCCACTTCCCGACCTTGTAGTGCTGCGGGGGCTTCTTGGCCAGACCGTCGGCGCCGCCTGCGCCGCCGGACTTCACGGGACCCGCGCCGGGCGGCTTTCCGGGCGGAGGGGCATCCCGCTTGGGGACACGCGCGGACATGGGTCACTCCTTCGCGGCTACCAGAAATCCCCCACCTTCCCGACGACAGCCTCCATCGGGATCGGTCCGAAGGAACGGCTGTCCTTGAGACGGCTGGTCTTCCGGTTGTCCCCGAGGATGAAGTAGTGACCCCTGGGGACGATGATTTCGACGAAGTTCTCGGTGCCGATGAAGGCGTCCGCCGGGACGTAGGCCTCGTTCTGGTCCTGGCCGTTCACCTTCACGCGCCCCGCCTCGATCGCCACCCGGTCGCCCTCTTTCGCGACGATCCGCCCGCAGAAGAAGGGGGACTCCTGTCGCCCGCTGACCAGGTACTGGAAGACGACGATGTCCTCCTTGTTGATCTTGTCCATCGTCCGCACGCCGGCGTAGACGGGCTTGAAGTCCTCCTGCTTGATCGCGGGTTGCATCATGTCGTGGTACATCTTGTGGCAGGAGAACGTGCGGTAGGTGACGAGCGCGACCCAGAGGAGGCCGAAGAGGACGATGTACTTGATGTACTTGGCGATGACCCACATGGCGAGGCCTCCCGGAGACGAGTGCGACGATTCATGCTAGCACGGCGAAAAGACCAGTCAAGCCATTTTCCGGGCGCACGTGAGCGCGGCCGCGCGCCGACCTCCATCATTGACCTTGGTACCGGGCAAGGGTATCTTCTTGCGGGGGTCAGTCCGTGGAAGCAGGGGTCCCGATGCCGATCCACCGTCGGAATGCGTGCGCCTTCCTCGTCGCGTCGGCGCTCCTCGCGTGCTCCGCGTGCACCGCGGACACGGGGGGCACGAGGTTGCAGGCGCAGGGCACCCCCGACGACCACCCGCCCTCCGCCAACGGGACCGTCGCCGAGCTTCGCGAACAGCTCGACTCCGAGGACGCCGTGATCCGCTCCGCGGCCGCGGGACGCCTCATCGAGATGCGCACCGAGGAGGCGAGACAGGCGATCGAGGAGGTCCTCCTCCGCGGCAAGGAGCCGGCCATCATCGATCTGCTCAAGGTGATCGGCGCCACGAAGGACGTCAGGCTCCTCCCGATGGTCGTCCAGCGGCTCCGAGGGACGACGGACGGGATCGTCGATGCGACCTTCGTCTGCCTGGAGAGCTTCGATCGGGAGAAGGTCGCGGACGCGGTGATCGAGTCGCTCGGGAGGCCGGACCTCGGGGCCCCCGAGACGGCGCGCCTCGCGGAGGCCCTCGGCCGCACGCGCCACCGCAAGTCGGTCGAGCCCCTCTTCAAGCTCCTCGAAATCACCGAGCCCGTGGTCCTCGACCGCGTCAACGCGGCCCTGTTCCTGGTGACGGGGCACGCCTTCCCGAACGCCGGGGCGTGGAACGCGTGGTGGGAGACGGCCCGGACACAGACGCGCGAGCAGTGGCAGGAGGAGGCCCTGCAGGACGCGCAGGCCGACCCGCAGAGCGACGTCGGCGCGGAGCTGGCAAGGACGAAGATCGAGCTGCTCACGCTCAAGCTGGCGCAGGTCCCCGAGGACAAGCCCGAGGCGCGGCTGGCGCTGGTCCAGGAGGCGCTGGAGTACAAGCTCGCGCCGCAGGTCCGCGCGTTCGGCGCGACCGAGGCGGCAAGGCTCCCCGAGGCCCAGCGCGAGAAGGCGCTCACGCCGCTCCTCGCGCTCGCGGCGCAGGACCCGGACGGCGAGGCGCGCTCCGCGGCGCTCGAGGCGGTGGGCGAGGTCGCCGGCCAGGCGCAGGCCGCCCCGCAGGCCCAGCGCGAGGCGGCGGCGGTGCTCGCCGCGGCCGCGACGGGCGGCCCGTCCTCGCGCGTGCGCATCGCCGCGATCCACGGGCTGGCGCGGCTCCCGGCGGAGCTCGCCGTCAAGCCGATCCGTCCCGCCCTCGAGGACGCCGACCGCACCGTGCGGGTGGCCGCGGTGGAGGCGCTCGGGAGGATGTCCTCGCCGCAGGGGGTGACCGAGCTGATCAACTTCCTTCCGAAGACGAACGACGACCCCGACCTGCGGAAGGCGGTCGTCGACGCGATGGGGGAGAGTGGCGCGTCGGAGACCGTTCCGTACCTCACGGGGCTTCTGCGCGAGGCGAAGGGACCGGAGGCGCGTCCGCTCCGCTGGTCGATCGCCAACAGCCTTGCGAAGATCCGGGCGCCGGGCGGCCTCTCCGTGTTGCGCGATCTCGTCGAGGACCCCTTCCTCGACGTGCGCGTGAAGGCGATCCAGGGTTTGGGGGCCGCCGGAGGCAAGGTGGAGGCCCTGTTCCTCTCGGGCGTGCTCACGGCGGCGAAGAGCGACGCGAAGGAGCGTTCCGCGGCGGCGCTTGCGCTCGGCCAGATCGCGGACCCGTCCTCGATCCCTGACCTGCTGGGCGCGCTCCCCGGGGACCCCGCGGTGGCGGTCGACGCCTGGAAGGGGATCCTCATGATCGTCGGCGCCGATCGGGCGCGCGCGGTCGCGGTCGGAGCGCGGCTCGTGGAGGCGCAGGACTGGGCCCGCGCGGTGGAGGTGCTCGACCCGGCGGCGCACGACGCCGCGTTCGAGAAGGACTCCCCCGAGCGCGCGGCGGTCGCCCGCGAGCTGCTCGGCATCGCCTTGCTGGGCGCCGGGCGCCGCGCGGACGCCCTCCCGTTCCTCAAGGAGGGCGCGGAGAAGGCCAAGGCGCTCCCCGAGGCGAAGCTGCGCTACGTGCAGGCGCTCTCGGAGCTCGAGCGGCACCCCGAGGCGCTCGCCCTGGTGGACGGGATGCTCGCCCAGGAGGCCGCCGGAACCGAGTTCAACTGGTCCCTGCGATTGAAGAGGGTCGAGCTCCTCCACGCCGCGAAGCAGTTCGCGAAGGGTGCGGAGGCGGCCGATCGGCTCGTGTCCGAGGCCGGCGTGCCCGCCGCGGTCCGCGACGAGGCCGCGCGCGTCCGGGACCTGTGTCGGGCGGGGCTGGCGGGCCTCCAGCGCGTCGAGAGCGTGCCCCTCTGGAAGGTCAAGGAGCTCCTCCGCGAGGTCGCCTCGGAAGACCCGTCGCGTCGCGCGTCGGCGATGGAGGAGTTCGGAGGGCTGGACAGGAAGGCCGTGCCCGCGCTTCTGTTCCTGGCCGGGGGGAAGGACGCCTCCCTCTGGGGGGCCGCGTCGGAGGCCCTCGGCGCCCTGACGCACATCTCTCATCCCCTGGATGCGTCGACCCCGGAGGAGGCGCGCGCGAAGTTCGTCGCGGAATGGCGGGAGTGGTACGAACGGAAGTGACGATGTTCGAGAACAAGTCCAAGAAGCTCGAGGGCGAGGTCGAGACGCTGCGGAAGGACCTGGAGTCCGCGAAGCTCGACACGATCCGCGAGATCGCCAACACGGCCCGGCTGCAGGTCGAGCTGCACGACCCGTACATCAAGGACCACTGCACCCGCGTGGCGAAGTGGGCGAAGCTCATCGCGAGCCGCCTCCCCACCTTCAACAAGGAGAGGCTGAACAAGCTCGAGATCACGGCGATCGTGCACGACTACGGGAAGCTCGACGTGCCGTACGAGGTGCTGAACAAGCCGGGGCGGCTGCTCCCGGACGAGTACGAAAAGGTGAAGATCCACGTCGAGACGGGCGCGAAGCGGGTGGAGATCATCTCGCCGTTCATCCAGATCGAGGGGGTGCTCTGCCACCACATCCACTTCGACGGCTCGGGGTACCCGCAGGCGCGCATCTCGGGGTACGAGATCCCGACGGAGGCGCGCGTGATCGCGGTCGCGGACGTGTTCGACGCCCTGACGAGCGACCGCGCGTATCGCAAGGCGATGGCCCCGGAGGACGCCTTCGCGATCCTCCGCCAGGTCGCGGGCGCGCAGCTCGACCCGAAGCTCGTGGACATCTTCGAGACGTACTACCGCCAGGAGGCGGAGGCGCGCGGCCGCGCGATGGGCACGTCGACGATGTTCTTCCAGGCGACGATCGGCGAGGAGATCAAGCGGGCCCTCCACTTCCTGGAGAAGAACATCGGGGCCTTCGACCGCAACAATCCGCTGGCAAAGGTCGCGAACAAGGAGGAGTTCATCAAGAAGACGGTGGACTACCTGGTCGACCTCGACGTGGACCGCCGCACAGCGGACAAGATCGCGCGGTACGCCTACAGGCTGCCGCTCCAGGAGACGTTCGATCGCCGCGAGATCGACCTCTCGGACTTCGACCTGGAGGCGATCGCGAAGGAGATCAAGGAGAGCCCCGCCCAGCACACCGAGGTCGTGCTGCCGCTGAAGGAGTTCAAGAAGACGTACAACAACCTCGACGTCGTCGTCTTCCAGCAGAAGATCTGGAGCTTCCTCGCGGACGGCCGCAAGATCATCCTGATGCGCGCGTAGCCGACTCCCGTGGTCTCGGGCCCAGCGGCCTGCCCTACGCTTTCTGTCTGCTCCGGCTGTTCTCCCTCAGGCTCCGAGCCTGCTCGCCTAGGCTGGTGACGCAGGTGGCAAGGGCTCCTCGCCTGCGATCCGAAGGACCGCTTCCCGGGTCGACCTGGAGATACGGAACCTCAGGGCCTGGAGGCGGTCGAGTGTGGGGCCGACCGCTGGGAGCAGCCCCCTTCGCTTCGCGTCCAACAACAAGCCAAGCGTCCCCGAGAGCCGGATGCGCAATGTCTGTGCTACCTGGCGTCCCAGCGCGTCGTCCATGACCACGACGCTTCCCGGTGACTCAAGTGCGAGTGCCAGCACCTCGGCCTCCCCGGCTCCCAGGTCGCTTGCGAGCGGCAGTGCGGGGGTGCTGGCGGGCGTACGGACGATGATCCAGGGGAGCGTGTCCACGTCCGGCAGGTCGACTCCCCGAAGTCGCCCCTCCATGAGCTCTGCCCTGACCGCGGGAGGGATGACGATCGTTCCGGCAATGGAGGGGAGCAATGAGAGGAGGCCGGCTTGATGGAGGTACTGCAGAGGCGATGTGTTAGAGATGACCTCAGGCAAGCCGTGCTTCTCCTCGCAGTTCCTCCTCCGTCAGGCGGAACGTATCCACGCCGTAGTCGGCCAGCCTCATCAAGAAGACCGAGCGAGGGACCCCGGCCAGGCGTGCGGCCGCGCCGGAGGAGAGGCGGCCAATCTCGTACATCTTGGCTGCGGCGGCCATCCGAATGACCTCGGGTACAGCGCTGGGGTCCACCTTCAGGGCCCGGAAGGTGTCATCGGGAATGTCGATGGTGATGCTGCCCACGGCGATCATCCTCTGGATACCTGGATGATACTCGATCGGCCTCCCGCTTGGGAAGGGGTCCACGGACGCACCGTCCTACCGCATCGAGGGCGGGAGGTTCGAGCCGTCGAAGGCGGCCTTGGAGAGGCGGACCTCGGGGACGCCGCCGCGGTAGATGATGCCCACCACGTCGAAGCGGCAGGGGACGGAGCGGATGTGGCGGTCCGCGAGGTACTCGCGCGCGGCCCTGAGTATCCGACCCCGCTTCCGTGCCGTGACGGCCATCTCGGGGACCATGTCGTCGGGCGGGTCGCGGAGGGCCTTGACCTCGATGAAGCAGAGCACTTCGGCGTCCATTGCGACGATGTCCACCTCGCCAGACCGCGTGCCGAAGTTGCGTTCGATGACGCGGTAGCCCCGTCCCGCGAGCCAGTCGCAGGCGAGGTCCTCGGCTGCCGCTCCGACCGGACGGAGGTTTCCGCCCATTGCGTTGCTTTTCTCCCCCGTTGCAATGCGCGCGCGGATCGTAGCCCTCGGGACTCCCGCTCGCAAGGATCGGACGGGCATCGCCGGCCGCCGCGATGCGGCCTCGCCGCGGGGTCGGCCGAGTCTCCATGGAACCGCCAAGGGCGCCAAGGACGCCAGGGGGACCGCCCGCGCACAGATTGGCACTCGACGCGGACGATCCCGACGCGGTAGCCTGCTCCGGTCGTGGATCCGTTAGACTCGGAACCGCAGGTCGGCCAGGCGGCCCCGCTGGAGCGGGCGCCCGTCGTGCCGCGCGCCAGGATGGGCGCGGACGGGGAGGTCCTGCCCATCGAGGACCTCGTCAGGCCGTTCGTCGACGAGCAGGCCGTCGGCGCCGTCGCGATCGTGGGAGACCATGGATCCGGGAAGAGCGTCGCTATCAGGCACGTCGCGGCGACGTTTGGGACGGGCGGCCACGTCGTGTACCTGGACGAACCGTGGGCCCTCTGGAGCTCCGACGAGTTCTCCGGTCGCCTCGTCGTGTTCACTGGGGCGGATCCTCCCAAGGGACGCGTGCTCGCCATGCTCGAGTTGGCCCCGTGGACCGACGACGAGGCCATCGAGTACCTCCTCGCCAGACATCGGTCTCGTTGTGCCTCGGTCATGCGACGGGTCAGGTCGGACAAGGACCGCCTCCCGATGCTGCGCGGCCTTCCGCTCTTGTGGCGCATCGTGCTCGAAGAACTGGCCGCGGACGACGCAGTGCTCGACGTGGTATCGGCGCTACGGCGGGGAATCGACCGGCTCCTCCCCGAGGGGCCCATGCGGAACGAGTTGACCGCCGAGGTCCTCGGCGACATCCAGGGGCGGACGGACTCGTTGGTACACCATCTGGGAGAGGGGATCGGACCCTGGGATCCGCCGATCCGGCACTTGCTCCGCCATAGGCCCGTCCGGATCCTCCTCGCGGCGGAGGGCCTCCTGCGGATGTTGCATGAGAAGAGCCCGGCCATTCGCCTTGCGATGCAGAGGTGCCCCGCCGATTTCGTCCGCCACGCGGCCGCGCTGGCTCGCACGAGTCCCGCCGCCCTGGGGCGCCTCGCGGAGTTGGTGAGAGGACCCGGACGGGAGGCACATTCGATCGCGGCGAGCCTGCTCCTGGCGGCGCGCCCGGATTGGCGTCCGTCGGGTCGGTGGCCCCTCTGCCTGGCCGGAGCACACCTCGTCGATGCGCGCTGGGGCGGGATGGACCTCCGAAAGGCGAACCTCACCCGGGCGGACCTCTCTCGTGCGGACCTGACGGACGCCGACCTGACCCGAGCCATTCTCCTCGGCGTGCGACTGTGCGGTGCGCACCTGGGGCGCGCACGCCTCGAGGGGACGACGTGGCGCGAAGTCGACCTCACCGGGGCCGACCTCCAGGGTGCCCAGATGGCCTTCGCCATCTTCCGCCAAACCAGCCTGGCGGAGGCGAATCTCGAGGATGCATGCATGCACGGCGCAACGTTCGCGCAGACGAGCCTCGTCCGGGCAAGGCTCCGCAGGGCGAATCTCTCGAAGTGTCGGCTCTCACGGGTCGAGATCAAGGGCGCGGACCTCGATGGCGCCGACCTGAGCGAAGCCATCATCGAAGACCTCGAATTGCGCCTCGCCCGCCTGGACGGCGTGGTCTTCGAGGAGGCCACGCTGACGAGATGCGACCTGGAAGGGGTGGAGCTCGACGCGCCGAACTTCCGCGGCGCAGACCTGACCGGGAGCTATCTCACCGGCTCGAAGATGCCCGGCGCGGACTTTCGCGGGGCCGTCCTCAAGGAGGCAGGCCTGGCCAACGTCGAGTGGGAGCGCGCCGACCTGCGGAATGCCGACCTCAGGCACGCGTCGTTCCACCTCGGCTCGTCGCGGAGCGGGCTGGTCGGCAGCGTCATCGCCGGCGAGGGGAGCAAGACGGGGTTTTACACGGACGAGTACCTCGAACAGGACTTCAAGTCGCCCGAGGAGATCCGCAAGGCGAACCTCCGCGGAGCGGACCTGCGCGGGGCCAAGGTGCTCGACGCGGACTTCTACCTCGTGGACCTCCGCGACGCCCTATACACGCCCGGACAGGCCGAGCACTTCGCCCGTTGCAGGGCAATCCTGCACGATCGGACACGGTAGGGTCGCGTCAAGCCTGACCAACGAGGTCGGACGGGCGCCCGCGTCCGAGGTCCAGATCCCGAATTCCCGATCCCAACGAGATCCCTATCGCTCAACGACTGCGCGGCGCGCAGTTGTTTCGGCGTGGACGAACGAAGCCACGACAGACTCGCTGCTTGCGTCGCTTGCGGCAGGCTCGCACGTGCGCGACGATCAAGGCGCTGCTTTCACCACAGAGGACGCACGGAGGCGAGATCGGACGCATCCATGGGGCTTGTACTACGCGGCGGCCGCGGCGTTGTCCTTCACCGACGGCACCGCTGCAGAGGCCTCCGGGCGTCCTCTGTGGTGAATTCCCCGTCTGGACGGTGACGCCCCTTGGGATGCGGACAACGACCGCGCCGGGATCTGGGATTTGCGATCTGGATCTCGGGCTCGGGCACCCATCGGACCCATAGGATAGCGTCGGACGCGACGGAACGCCGCGAGTCCTGCCGGGCAGTTCGGACGAGCGACTGTCGTTCGCTGCCCTGGCGCCGAGTGTCGTCGAATCCAGCACCTCGATCTGCGGCTTGCTGGAATTCGCCCCACTTGCCTGGGGACGCGGTTTCCGGCGAAGTACGCATCTCCCTACCCGCCTGATGGTTCCGGGATGCTACTCCGGAGCGCGATCCTGGCAGACCCCGTGCCCTTCTTCTGCTTGGAGGGCCCCTCCCATGGGGATCGGAAGGTGGCTGGAGCGCGCCGGGTGCGCGCTCATCGACGTTGTATGGCCGCGGGCGTGCCTCGTGTGCGATGCGCCGCTCGTCGGGACGGCCCGAGTCGATCTGTGCGGATCCTGCGAGGGGGCAGTCCGCGCGGTGGGCGCGGAGGCATGTCCGCGGTGCGGGAAGCCGAGGGGCGCGCCGGGGAGGCCGCGGCGCCGATGCCGGGCGTGCCGAGGGAGGCGGTTCGCGTTCCGCCGAGCTGTCGTCGCCGTCCGCTACGAGGGCGTTGCGCGGCGGGCCGTGCACGAGCTCAAGTTCCTGCGAAAGCCGCTCCTGGCGAGGCCGATGGGAGAGTGGCTCGCCCAGGCGCTCCTGGCGCGACGGTGGGAGGAGCGCGTCGACGTCGTCGTGCCCGTGCCGCTGCACCGGGCACGGCGGAGGGAGAGAGGCTACAACCAGGCGGAGGAGATCGGGGTGATCGTGGCGGAGGCCCTCGGGAGGCCGCTCGTCGCAGGGGTGCTGAGGCGGGTTCGGGCGACGGCGAGACAGGCGCGGTTGCCGGTCAGGAAGCGGCGGGCGAGTCCGGCGGGGGCGTTTCGGGTCGAGGGGACCGTTACGGGGAGGGTGCTGCTGATTGACGATGTGCTGACGACGGGAGGGACGGCGGACGCGTGTGCGCGAGCACTGATGGCCGCTGGGGCGGAAGAGGTCCTGGTGGCTGTCGTGGCCGGATAGGGGCGCATATCCAATATCACATATCAGATATCACATATCAGATATCCCAGATCACATAGGAGGGTTCGACATGTCGACGTGGAGAGACGGGATGGCTGAGGCGCTGAGCGAACGGCTGGTGGAGTTCGCCGTTCGGGTGCTGAAGCTGGTCGAGGCGCTGCCGCATTCGAAGGCGGCGCGGCACTGCGGAGACCAGCTCCTGCGATCGGCGACTTCCCCTGGCGCGAACTACGAGGAGGCCCGGGCTGCGGAGAGCAAGGCCGACTTCGTCCACAAGTACCACATCGCCCTGAAGGAGCTTCGCGAGTCGCTCTACTGGCTACGCCTGGTGACCCGGGCGGGCTACGTGACAGCCAAGAGCCTGAACCGTCTCGTCGGCGAGTGTCAGGAGCTCGTGCTCGTCTTTTCCAAGTCCCTCGCCACGGCGAAGAAGTCCCTTCCCGCCTCGGGCTCGGAAGATATGTGATATGTGGTATCTGCTATGAGATATCTGATATGGAGGCCTCGCCCGCCAGACCCCCAAGGGCAACGCTGCTGGCGCGTCGACGTCGGACTACGCCTTCGCTCCAGGCGCGATGTTCCAGTGCTCGACGAACTCCGCTTCCGTCGAGGTCTGCATCATCTCCGGCCGGAAGAGCTGCTTGATGATCGGGTCCGCGACGTGCTCGCTCTCTCCCGTCATCGGAATGTGCGTGCAGTACCGCTGGACCGTCATCTGGTCGTCCAGCTCGTAGTACATCCACGCCTCGCCCTTGCCCGGGACGTACTGCGCGGTCTTCAGGTACTTCATGCTCCCTCCTCGTGGGGAGCCTCATCTTGCCACGCCTCTCCCCGCCCGTCCAGCTATGCGGCCGGCCGCAACTCGACCGCCCATCCCAGCCACGACCCGTTGATCATCTCGAGCAGCGTCTCGACCCCCTTCTCGATCACCGGATCGTCCCCTCCGCAGTACCGATAGTCCCCCGGCACCTCGATGTCCGGCGAAACGCCTTTCCCCTCCAGCTTCACGCCAGGCGAGAGGTTTCCCACGTCCGTCACGGGGATCAAGAGGACCGATCCGTCCTTCATCCGCTCGAACGTGCACCCGAGCACCGCGCCCGCCGTCGTGCGGCCGACCAGCGGCCCCAGCTTGTCCTTCCGCCACTGGAAGGCGAAGATCTCCTTCGCCGAGCGGCTGTTCTCGTCGATCAGGCACGTCACCGGCTTCTTCCAGCGCCGCTTGATCGTCCCCAGGACCTGGTAGATCACCATGACGTTCCCGCCACGGCCCCGCACGTCCAGCACCAGCCCGTCGCAGTCCTTGAATTCCTTCCGGATCGCCCCCGAGAGCGCGGAGGAGATCGACGGCGACAGGTAGTGCCACAGGTGGATGTACCCCAGCTTCACCCCGTCCTTCTCGATCACCCGGATGCTGTCCCGCGAGGCCTGGACCATCGAGCACGGCGCCGGCTTCACGCGGTACGTCCTCTCCGACCCGTCGTCTTCCCGCTGCACCGTGACCTCGATCGTCTCGCCCTCCTCCGCGTGGATGAAGTAGTGCGGGTGGCCCGGGATGCCCGGATCGCCTCCCGCATCCACCAGCAGGCCGCAGTCCGCGGGCGACTCGCCGTTGATCTCCACGATCCGGTCCCCGAGCCTGAGCCCCGCCTTCTCCGCCGGCCCCTTCTCGAGCACCCCTCCGACGAAGAACCCGTCTTCCATCTCCATCGCCTCGAACCCGGCGCGCACCGTCTTCTTCCCCGTGAACTCCGGGGCCATGTGGACGTCGTACGCCTCCTTCTCCATCAGCACCAGGTGACTCGCCGCCAGCTCAGCGAGCATCATGTTGATCACCGCGTGGAGCTCCTCCGGCGTCTCCGCCTCCTCGGCGAGCGGGAGGTAGTCCTCGTGGATCCCCTCCCAGTCGAGCCCGTGCAGGTCGTCGTCGTAGAAGCGGTCGCGGACCGTCTCCCAGGCCTGGTCGAAAACGCCCACGTCGGCCTTCTCCTCGGCGGCGACGGGCAGGGCGAGCAGGACGAGCCACAGGATGACTGCGAAGCGTCTCACGGCGTTCCCCCTTGTTGGATGGATGTGGGAGGGTAGTACGGCCCGGGGCGGCGTCGTGAGAGGCGAAATTCCGGCTACGGCAGGGGGTCCAGCAGGCCCTGGTAGAGGCTCCGGACGCGCCCGTAGAACCCCTTCGTGTGGAAGGAGTGGAGGAGCCGCAGGTGGACCCAGTCGAGGTGGTGAGTCAGCTCGTGGACGAGCGTCCTGAGGTAGGTCTTGTGCGCGACGGGCTTGTTCGTCTTCCCCGTGCGGAAGTACAGGGTCATGTACCCGTCCTTGCCGCAGAACCCGTAGAACTGGACGCGCCCCCGCACCAGGCGCTTGTACCCGACCTTGACGGGGAGGTCCCGCACGCCGAGCGAGCGGCAGAGCGACGAGACGATCGCCTGGCTCGCGACCTCTACGGCGATACGGTCGTTCGCGACGAGCCCTCCCGCGAGCCGCGAGGCCGCCTCCACCGCGTCAGTCGCGGGGGCGATCGTCAGCTCGAGGACGTCGTTCGAGCGCTCGTAGTCGCGATGGGCACGGCGGGAGAAGCTGGCCATGTGGAACTGCCTCCACATGGATCATCGGCCGGGGTGCGGGAATTCTCAATTGCGGTTGGGGCTTCGAGGATTGAGCCTGTATTGATAAATGCGAGGTTGATAAATGAGAATTCCCGGATCAGCTTCGCACGTGGATCGCGGACCGCACTTCGACGCTCGAGTCCTTCTGCAGCCTCGCGACCGCGTCCTGGGCGTCCACCGTCGAGACCTCGCATAGCGCCCAGGCCGCCGCCGCGCGGACCTCGTCCGGGAGGCCCTTCGAGAACCAGAGGAACCCCTTCTTCGTCGCCAGGCGGATCAGGTCCGTGGAGGAGTTCGCGTCGCGGAGCTTCCCGAGGGCCAGGCAGACCTCCTTGAGGACGAGGGGATCCTGCCAGCGGCCCAGCGCGTTCCGAAGCGTGTCGAGCCCTTCGTCGAGGCGCAGCTCGCCGATCGCGTGGGCCGCCCCCGCGGCCACGGCGGGGTTCGTGCCGTTGACCGCGCGCGAGAGCCCGTCCGCCGCGTCGCGCCGCGGGAGCTTCCGCGCCGCCACCAGGGCCGACGCCCACACCGACGGGTCCTTGTGCCCCAGGGCGAGCACGAGGTCCTCCGCCGGCGCGAGGCTCCACTGATCCAGGACCTCGCCGATGCGCGACGCCCGCACCGCCTCCTGGAAGGGCGAGAGCTCGGCGCGGATCAGCTCGACGGCCTCCTTCCCGAGCGTCCTGACCTGCCGCGCGAGCGTCTCGCGGGTCGTGCGGTCCGCCGCGTCGCCCAGCGCCTTCGCCAGCGCGAGCGAGGCCGTGCGCCCGAGCCCCATCACGTAGGAGAGGGCGTCGAGTCGCGCCTGCTCGTCCCTTCCGCCGAGGTCGGCGAGCAGCGCCGGGCCGATCGTCCGCTCCGCAAGCTGTCGGAGGCGGCGGTCGAGCCCCGGGCGGGCGCGCACGCTCGTCCCCTCGGCGGTGATGCCGAGGCCCCAGAGGAGCCTGCGCGCGACCACGTACGCTCGCGCGGCCGCTCGGTCCTCCAGCAGGGGCAGCGCGACGTCGGCCAGGGCATCCTGGGCCCCCGCGCCCTTCTCCCCCTGCAGCGCCGCGGCGATCGGCCCCTCCATGACCGCGACCCACTCCGCGGGGGCGAGGGCGCGGACCTTCTCCCACGAGGCGCCGAGGACGGCGCAGACCCGCTTGCGGACCTCCTCCACGGGCGACGAGAGCCCCTTCGGCAGGAAGGCCGCCAGCTCCCGGAACAGCTCGGTGTGCCCCTCGATCCAGAGCCGCTCGAAGACGCCCGGCACGCGGCTCGCAGTCGGCTCCAACGCCAGGTCGGCGGGGTTCCCCGCGATCCACTTCCGCGCCTGCGCGGCGACCCCCTCCGCCGGCGTCGGCGGGGGCGGGGGGGCCGGCGGCTTCGTGCCCCCCTCCCTGGCTGCGGCGAAGCGCGCCTCGCCGACCTCCACGTGCGTGACGCCGCGCGCGGCGAGGCGTTTCTTGAGCTCGGCCCCCTCCGCGGCAGACTGGGCGAGCTCCTCGACGAAGGCGACGACCTCGTCCCGCGTCGCCCCGCGGCGGACGGCGCAGCTCTTGAGCTGGCGGTCCTTCAGGAGCTTGAGCGTCTGGCTCGCCGTCGTCCCGAAGACCCGCGCCGTCGCCGCGACCCCGTTCACCACGAGGGCGCCGTCCACGTCGGCGAAGGCCACCTGCTCGGTGCGCGCGAGCGCCTCCTCGAGCGCCTTCGCGAGCTGCTCCAGGGACCCGGCGATGATCTGACTGCCCGGCGGGTACATCCTCGCGTTGTCCACCGCGGCGCACAGGGAGCGGAGCGCCTCGCGGACCGACGCCCCGATCGCGTCCACGACGCTCACCTCCGCCGCCATCTCGTTCGTCGCGACGTAGGCCCTCGGATGGGCGCCCAGGTGCGCGATGCCGCGGCGATCGAGCGCCTCGTCCCACCACGTCGGGTCGAGCGCCTCCTCGGGTTTCACCTCGTGCAGCAGGTCGACGAGCCGCTCCAGCTCCTCCGTCGAGGCGTCCCGTGTGAGCGTGATCCCCCTGAGCAGCCTCTCCTCGAGGAAGGCGATCGACTCCTGCGCCAGCGCGCCCATCGCCTTCACGTCGGCGGCCGCGCCGTTCAAGTGGAGGACCCCCTTCTCGGCGGTGGCGGTGATCGCCCCCATCCTCGACAGGGCCTCGGTCGCGACCGTGAGGAACGCCTTGCGCGACTGGAGGACCATCTGGCTCCCCGCCGGGTACATCTTCCTCGACTTCACCGCCAGGACGAGCGTGCGAAGGAGGCTCGCGGCGGAGGCCTCCGCGTCCTTGTCGAGCGGGCTGTCCGCCTCCTTCACGCGCTGGCGGCGGAGGGAGCGCGTGCGCCGCGTGTAGTTCCTCGCCTCGCTGTCGGAGAAGCGCGCTCTGGCGACGTCGTCCCGCAGCGCACGGTACTTCTTCGCCTTCTCCTCGTCCCCCGCGAGCTCGAACCGGGCCGCCAGGCGGGCGGGATTGGCCCCCTGCGCCTCCTCGATCCGCCCGACCTGCCCCTGCAGCGTCCGCCGCTCCCCGGCGTCGAGGTGGCCGTAGGTGACCTCCTGGATCCTCGGGTTCAGGAAGCGCATCTCCCCGACGGCGTCCGGGGCGATGATCCGCGCCTTCTCCGCGCGGTCGAGCATCTCCTGCGTCTCCCCCTGGTTCTTCCCCGACAGTCCCTGCAGGACGTCGAGCGCGAAGTTGGGGCCGATCACGGCCGCGCCGGCCATGATGCGCGAGGTCTCGGGGTCCAGGGTCGACAGGCGGCTCCAGATCACCTCATCGAGCGACGCCGGCAGGTCCTTTTTCTTCAGCGTCTCGATCGCCCAGCCGCCCACTCCGCGCTTGAGGACGCCCCGGAGGATGAGCATCTTCAGGCACTCTTCGAGGAACAGCGGGTTCCCGTGGCACATCGGGGCGAGGAGGGCGGCCAGGGTCGGGACCTGCTCCGCGCCCGGCAGGAGGGCGGTCAGGAAGTCGATGAGCTCCGCCTCCTGGAAGGGGCCGAGCTCCAGGTGCGCGAGCGCGCCCGCCTCCTCGAGTCCGGAGAGGAGGCGGTCGAACCCCGGCGCGGCCGGCTCCCCCGGGTTGGTCCGCCTCGCCGCCGCGACGAGGAGCTGGCAGGACTCGGTCGTCACGAGCCGCCGCACGACCTCGAGCGTGCCGAGGTCGGCGAACTGGAACTCGTCGAGCGCGATGAGGACCGGGTGCTCGCGTGCGAGCGAGGTCAGGAAATGCGCGAGCGCGTGGAAGAAGTGCTTCCGCCGGGTCGCCTCGGGGAGGGCCTTCGCGCGCGCGACGGCGTCCGGCGGCGCGTCGAGGACGCGGACGTGCTCCGAGAGCACGCCGAGGGGCTCCTCCGCGATCTCCCGCGAGAAGCGCATCGCATCCTCGGGGTGCGTCCGGACGTACTGCTCCACCAGCGCGACGAGCGGCTGGAGCGGGAGGGCGCTCTCGTACTCGCTGCAGCGCTCGAGGAGGCAGGTCCAGCCGAGCTCCTTGGCGCGCCGGACCGTCTCCCCCAGGAGCCGCGTCTTGCCCGTGCCGGGGACGCCGTCGAGGAGGAGGAGCGCCGCGCGGCCGCCGCTCACGCCGATGATCGACTCCTCCACGAGGGAGACCTCCGCCGCGCGGCCGATGAAGCGGGGGCAGGGGATCCCCTCGAGCGCCCGGATCTCGGAGAGGTGGGCCGCGTCGAGCTGCCCCTGGATGGAGAGGATGTTCTTCCCCTTCCGCTTGGCGTGGAGGAGCGCCTCGTCGGCCCGCTCGACGAGCTCCTCGGGGCTGTGCGCATCCTCGGGGAAGGTGGCGAGCCCGGCGCTGGCCTTCAGGAGGAGCGGGCGCGAGGCGTCGGGGGGCCAGGGGGACCGGGCGAGACGCTCGATGAAGGCGCGGCCGACCTCGGCCGCGGCCGCCTTCGGCGTGTTCGGGCACAGGATGGCGAACTCGTCGCCGGCGTAGCGGATCCCGACGTCGCCCGGACGGAGCCCGATGAAGAAGGTCTTGGCGAAGTGCCTGAGGGCGTCGTCCCCCGCGAGGTGGCCTCGAGTGTCGTTGATCTTCTTGAAGTCGTCGAGGTCGAGCATGAGGAGCGAGAGCGGGGGCCCGTCATTCGCGTCCCACTTCACCTCGGCCTTGAGCCACTTGAAGAGGTAGCGGCGGTTGTAGAGCCCGGTCAGGTCGTCCTTGAAGACGAGCGCGGCCAGCGACTCCGGCGTCTTTTCGACTCCGTCCCCCATGCGAACGCATGTCCCCCTGGCGAGTGGGCGACTACGGCCTCAGTGTACCCCGGCGGAGGGGGGGGCGGTCACGCCGTTTTCACCGGGGGCGCGATCACGTCGACGCCCATGTAGGGGCGCAACGGGGCCGGGACCTCCACCGTTCCGTCGCTCCGCTGGTGGGTCTCGAGGATGCAGATCACGGTCCGCGGGAGCGCGAGGCCGCTGCCGTTCAGCGTGTGGACGAAGCGCGTCTTGCCGTCCTTGTCACGGAAGCGCAGGTTCATCCGCCGCGCCTGGAAGTCCTCGAAGTTGCTGCAGCTCGACACCTCGAGCCACCGGTCGAGCCCCGGCGCCCAGGCCTCGATGTCGTACGTCTTCGCCGAGGCGAAGCTCATGTCGCCGGTGCAGAGCTTGAGCACGCGGTACTCGATCCCGAGCAGCTCGAGCACTCGGCGGGCGTTTCCGAGGAGCGACTCCAGCTCGACGTACGAGTTGTCGGGATGCGCGAGCTTGACGAGCTCCACCTTGTCGAACTGGTGGATTCGCACGAGGCCGCGGTTGTCGCGTCCCGCCGCCCCCGCCTCGCGGCGGAAGCAGGCCGAGTACGCCGTGAGGTACGTCGGGATGCGGTCGGCGGGGAGGATCTCGGTGCGGTAGATGTTCGTGATCGGGACCTCGGCCGTCGGGATGAGGAAGAGGTCGTCGTTCTGCAGGCGGTACATGTCGTCTTCGAGCTTCGGGATCTGCCCCGTCCCGCGCATGGCGTCGCGGTTGGCCAGGACGGGGGTCCAGACCTCGGTGTAGCCGTGCTCGCGCGTGTGGAGGTCGATCATGAAGTTGATGAGCGCGCGCTGGAGGCGGGCCCCGAGGCCCGTGTAGAGGATGAAGCCCGAGCCGGCCAGCCTCGCTCCGCGCTCGAAGTCGATGATCCCGAGGTCCTTCGCGAGGTCCCAATGGGCCTTCGGGGCGAAGCCGAACGTCTTCCGCTCGCCCCAGCGCGCGACCTCGGCGTTGCCGGCGGCGTCCTCGCCGACCGGGACGTCCGAGGCGGGGAGATTCGGGACCCAGAGGAGGAGGCGCTCGAGCTCGTCCTCGAGCTCCTTCATGCGCGCGCCCGAGGCCTTCTCGTCGTCGCCGAGGGCCCGCATGCGAGCCTTCAGCTCCGAAACGTCCTGGCCCTGGCGGGCGAGCTGGCCGATCTGCTTCGACCCCTCGTTGACCTCCTTGCGGAAGCCGTCGACCTTCGTCTGCAGGGCGCGGCGCTCCTCGTCGACGCGGAGGATGGCGTCGACGTCGGCCTTCTCGTGCTTGTTCTTCACGGCCGCGCGCACGCGGTCGGGGTCCTTGCGGATGACGGCGAGGTCGAGCATGGGAACTCCTGGCAAACGGGCCGATCGATCTACCATGAAGCGCCGCCGAACTCAAAAGGTTCAGAACGCGGCGCCGGCGTGGTATCCTGCCCGACTCAGCCGGCGTTCCAGGAGCCTTCGATGCCCGACCAGGCGCCCCTGCGCGCGGACCTCGACAACGGCATGGTCTTCATCGTGAAGGAGGACCACGCCGCGCCGATCGTCACGCTGCAGGCGTGGTTCCGCGCGGGCTCGATCTTCGAGGAGGAGTTCCTCGGCTGCGGGATCTCCCACTTCGTCGAGCACATGATCTTCAAGGGGACCCCCACGCGCGGCGTCGGCGCGTTCGCCAACGAGATCCGCGCCGCGGGAG
Source organism: uncultured Planctomycetia bacterium (assembly GCA_964649705.1). Taxonomy (GTDB): domain Bacteria; phylum Planctomycetota; class MHYJ01; order WSZJ01; family CAZYRM01; genus CAZYRM01. Next base: position 71,822 of record CAZYRM010000003.1, on the reverse strand, counting down.
GGGACCTCAACGCCTACACCTTCTACGACCGGACCGTCTTCTACTGCACCGTCCGGTCCCCCTACCTCGACCCCGCGCTCGACGCCCTGTCCGACGTCGTGAAGAACTCCGCCTTCGACCCCGCGGAGACGGCCAAGGAGTCCGAGGTCATCGTCAAGGAGCTGGAGAAGGACCTCGACACGCCGGACCAGGTCCTCTACCACCTGTTCCAGTCGACCGCGTACCAGGTCCATCCCTACCGGATCCCCGTGGGCGGGTACATCGACCAGTTCAAGCGGATCGGCCGCGAGGACCTCGTCCGCTACTACCGCCGCATGTACGTCCCGAACAACATGATCTTCGTCGTCGTCGGGGACGTCGACGGGTCCGAGGCGGCGAGGAGGGTCGAGCGCTCGTTCGCCGACTTCGAGCGTCGCCCGCGGCCGCCGATCACGCTCCCGCGGGAGCCCCGGCAGCTCGGCCGCCGCGAGGCCTCCCGCGAGGCCGACACGCCCCAGACCAAGCTCATGCTCGGGTGGCCCACCATCGCCGTGTCCCACCCGGACCTCTACGCGCTCGATGTCCTCTCCCTCGTCCTCGGCCACGGGCGCGCCAGCCGCCTCGCGCGGATCGTCAAGGACAAGCGCAGGCTCGTCAGCTCGATCGACGCCTCCAGCGACACGCCGCTCGACCCCGGCACCTTCTACGTCTGGGCGGACGGGATCGAGCCCGACCGGTTCCGAGAGACGTGCGACGTCGTCCTCGAAGAGGCCTACCGGCTGCGCGACGAGCCGGTCACGGCCGCGGAGCTCGACCGCGCGAAGAACCAGGTCCTGGCGAACTTCGTCTACTCCCGCCAGGGCGTCGAGGCCCAGGCGCGGAGCCTCGGCACGGGGGAGTGCTTGGCCCACAACATCGCCTTCGACGCCCTGTACGTCGACGGTATCAGGCGGGTCCGGCCCGAGCAGGTCCTCGACGCCGCGCGACGCTACCTGACCGAGGAGACGCTGACCGTCGCGAGCGTCGTCCCGCGGTCCGCCTCGGTCTCCGTGGGCGGGTCGACCCTCGCCGCGGCGTCCGAGCCCCCCCCGACGGGCGGCGTCCGCGTGCCGGACGTCGCGAAGTCCACACTGCCCGGCGGAGGGACCCTGCTCGTCCGTCCGAACCGGACCCTCCCGCTCGTCACCGCGTACGCGGCGTTCCTGGGAGGCGTGCGGTTCGAGCCGCCCGACCGCGCGGGCGTCTCCGCGTTCATGGCCTCCGCGATGACGCGCGGCACGCGCCGCCGGACCGCGGAGGAGCTGCACGAGGCGATCGAGTCCGTCGGGGGGCGCCTCGAGCAGTTCTCGGGGAAGAACAGCTTCGGCCTCCAGGTGACCTGCCTCACCGAGCACCTCGACCTCGCGCTCGGCCTCTTCGGCGAGTGCCTCACGGAGCCGGCCTTCGACCCGGACCAGATCGAGCTCGTGCGCCGGCTCACCCTCTCGGCCATCGCGAGGCAGAGGGAGGACGCCATGACGCAGGACATGATCCTCCTCAACCGCTCGCTCTACGGCGAGCACCCCTACGGTCGTCCCCAGCTCGGCCGCGAGGAGACGGTCTGCGCGATCGGCCGCGAGGACCTCGCCGCGTTCCACGCGGCGTGGTGCCGCTCCTCGAACGCCGTGGTCGCCGTCGTGGGCGACGTCTCGGTGGAGGAGGCGCAGTCGAAGATCGCGACGGTCCTCGCGGGGCTCTCGGCGTCCCCGGTCGGCGTGCCCGTCCTGCCCTCCCAGCCGCGCATCGGGGAGCGTAGCGACGTCGAGCAGACGATTCCTGGGAAGAACCTCGGGGCGCTGTGTGTCGGGTTCCCGACCGTGTCGTTCCGCCACCCGGACGGGTACGTCCTCGACGTGATCCAGCAGCTCCTCTCCGGGCTCGGCGGGCGGATCTTCGTCCGCCTGCGCGAGGAGCAGGCCCTGGCGTACGAGGTCCACGGCGTGGCGGCGAGCAACCTCGACCCCGGCGCCTTCCTCTTCATGACCCGCACGACGCGCGACAAGTTCGATGCCTGCCTCGACGGCCTCGCCGACGAGCTGGCCCGGCTCGCTCGCGAACCGATCCCCGAGGACGAGCTGGCCCGGGCGAAGAACTCGCTCGTCGGGTCGCGCATCGGCGACCTCCAGCGGAACCAGGACCAGGCGCAGGGAATGGCCCTCGACGAGCTGTACGGCCTGGGATACGAGCACTACTGGCGGTACCTCGACCGCGTCGAGGCCGTCGGCGCGGAGGACGTACGCCGCGTCGCGCGGGCCTACCTGGACATGCGCCGCTGCGTCGTGGCGCGGACCCTGGTCGAACCGGCCACCGCCGCCGAGGCGGCGGTCGCGGCGGCCGACAGGACGGAGTGAGCGCCGGCACGTGGAAACGGAACGAATCGTCGCCGCGATGCGCGCCGTCCTGTGGGCCAGGGAGCATTGGGCCCTCGTCCTCGCCGTAGACGTCGCCCTGTTCGCTGCGCTGTACGGAGCGGTCCGGCTGGCCGCCGCGGGCCTCGGCCGCCTCGCAGACCGCGGAAGGCTCGGCTGGGTCTTCTCCCTCGCCCGCCTGTACCGGTACGCGCTGCCGTACCAGATGCTCGTTCTCCTCTGCCTGTTCACGATGGCGGCGTACAGCGCGTGCTACATGGGGCGGCTGGCGCTCGTGCGGCCGCTGTTCGACGGCGTGTTCCTCTCCCAGGCGGGCAGCGACTCCTGGGACGTGCTGAAGCGGCTCGCCGTGATCTGCCTTGCCCTGGCGATCCCGCTGGGCCTGCTGGACTACGCCCAGGAGTTCCTCCAGAAGTGGGTCATGATCCGGTCGATGATCGACCTGCGTCGCGACCTGTGCAGGCACATGCTCGGGCTGTCGCTCAAGTTCTTCCACGACCGGAAGGCGGGCGACCTGATCTCGCGCGTGACGAACGACGTCTCGGTCGTCCAGGGCGCGATGACGGCGCTCTTCGGCGACCTGGTGCTGCAGCCGATGATGGTCGTCGTCGGGATCGGCATCGCGGCCTGGTACTCGTGGCAGCTCGCCGTGGGGATGTTCGTCCTCCTGCCGCTCATCGTGCTGCCCGTCTACGCGCTCGGCAAGAAGATGAAGGTCTCGAAGCGCAAGACGCTCGACCGGCTGGGAGAGATGACGGAGACGATGAACCAGATGTTCGGCGGGATCCGCGTCGTGAAGGCGTTCCGGCTCGAGTCGCGGATGCTCGCGCAGTTCGACGAGCGGTGCCGAGAGTTCGTGCGGAGGCACATGTCGCTCGTGCGGGCGAAGGCCCTCTCGTCGGGGTTCCTGGAACTGGCGCAGTCCGCGGGGATCGCGGGCCTGGTCGTGGTCGGCGGCTGGCTCGTCATCAACCGCAAGTTCGGGTTGACGGGCGGATCGTTCGCGGGATTCGTGCTGGCCTGGGTCGCCGTGAACCGCGAGCTCAAGACGATTTCGAAGACGTTCAACATCCTGCAGGAGTCCGTCGCCGCGTGCGACCGCGTGTTCGAGCTGCTCGACACGCACGCGGAGGTCGAGGACGTCGGGGACGCGGTCGAGTGCCCGCCCATCGCGCGCGGGATCGAGTTCAAGGGCGTGGGGTTCGCCTATCGGGACGAGCCGGTCCTGAAGGACGTCAGCATCTCGATCCGCCAGGGAGAGGTGATCGCCATCGTGGGGCCGACGGGGGCGGGGAAGTCGACGCTCCTCGACCTGATGGCGAGGTACTACGACCCCACGGAAGGGGCGATCGAGGTGGACGGGGTCGACCTTCGGAGGATGGCCCGCCCGTCGCTCCTCTCGCGGCTGGCCATCGTGTCGCAGGACACGTTCCTCTTCCACACGACGATCGAGGAGAACATACGCTACGGGCGGCCCCAGGCGACGATGGAGGAGGTGCGGGCCGCGGCCCAGGCGGCGAACATCGACGACTTCATCGTGACGCTCCCGGAGGGATACGGCTCGATCGTGGGGGAGAGAGGGGCGAAGCTGTCGGGCGGGCAGAGGCAGCGGATCGCGATCGCGAGGGCGATCCTCAGGGACCCGCAGGTGCTGCTGCTGGACGAGGCGACCAGCGCGCTCGACAGCGAGTCGGAGCAGGCCGTTCAGGCGGCGCTGAACCGGCTGATGGAAGGGCGGACGGTGCTGGTGATCGCGCACCGGCTGTCGACGGTGCAGCACGCGAACCGGATCCTGGTCCTGGAGAAGGGGATGGTGGTCGAGATCGGGACGCACGCGGAGCTGCTGGACAGGATGGGGCTGTACTCGAAGCTGTACCACCTGCAGTTCAGGGAGACGGCGACCAGGCAGTACAGGGCGGTGGATACGTCGAAGATATCAGATGTCTGATGTCATATCTCAGATGTCTGATGTCGTCGCATCTTGTCAGGAACGGGCCGGCTGGAGGTCAGGGGCGACGATATCAGACATCTGAGATATGACATCTGACATCTGATAGGGTCCGGAGAACACCCTGGCTACCGGCACGAAGCCTCGATCAGCTCGCAGAGGATGTGCCCCGCCAGCAGGTGGCCCTCCTGGTCCATCGACCCTTGACAAGCCACCCTCCGATCCGTTGGGATGGTATCGCTCGCTCCTGCGACCTGGCCTGGGTCGACGCGGGGCGGGCGCGAGGAGGGCCCGCCATGCCGCATCGTGGAACGTCCTGGGTGCTCGTGATCGCGCTTCTGCTGGCCCGCGGCCTCGTGCCTGTCGGCGCCGAGGACGACAAGGCGCGCGCCGTGCTCTCCGCCGGCCTGACGAAGGTCGGCAAGCAGGTCGTCGGCCTCACGAAGGAGTCGGTCGTCGCCATGCTCCAGGTGCGCTGCGAGACCGAGGCCGACCCGCTCCAGGCCTCGTGCGGGCAGATTCAGCTCGCCCTGCAGCAGGCGCTCCTCAAGAACGGCGTCTACCTCTTCAAGGCCGAGGCCGAGCATCCGCTGAAGGTGGAGTACGCCGAGGGGGCCCTGCCGAAGGGAGTCCTGTTCAAGAACGAGGACGTGGCCGAATGGAAGGACAAGCAGCACGCGGAGTACCTGATCGAGCCGCGCGTCAAGACCACCGGCGGCAAGCCGTCGCTGCACCTCACGGTGTTCGACCTCAAGAAGGGCAGCGTCGCGCAGCGCCAGGCGCAGGAGCTGCCCAAGGCCGACGGGTGCGACTACGCGAAGGTGTGCGACCTCGGTCTCCTGCCGGCGATGAACCAGGAGATCCTCCTGTTCGCGTTCTCGCGCGTGGGTCAGCAGGTGCGCTCCGGCGAGTGCAGCGAGCTGCCCGGGGACCCGATGTGGCGGCTGGGGCGCCAGGATTTCGGGGTGCAGGGCGGCTACAAGTTCGGCAAGAAGATCCAGTGGAAGGACGCGCTCCCGGGAGACGTGCTCACCAACCCCATGCACGTGATGGTGCTCATCAAGCCGCTCCCGAAGCAGACGGGCTCGTCGATCGTCCACCAGAACACTCAGGACAAGCGCTTCGTGGTCCTGGACCACCTCCGGGACGACCAGATGAAAGACATGATCATCTGGCGCCCGACCGCGAAGGACGACTAGCTCGGGGCGCCGGGCGAGTCTCCTCCCGTCAGGCGGTCAGGAACCGATACCTCGCCGACCCTGTCGATCTCGGCTACGAGGTCGTCAGCCGGCTCATGGAGCGACTCTCCGACGACGCCGACGTCCGCCTGATCCTCGCAACCCGCCGCGTGGCCCACGGCTTCGAGGGGAACCGGGCGCTCCTCTGGTCCGACCTGCGCGAGGCCCCCAGGCGAGATGGGCAAGAGGCGTAGACGCCCAGCCGATCGCGGGAGACTCGTGACGATGCGCGGGAGACTCGTGACGATGCGCGGGAGACTCGCGACGATGCGCGGGAGACCCGCGACGATCCGCCCGTCGCGTTTTGGGACGGCCCGGGCCCCCGGTCACAGAATCGCGTCCCAGTTCCGCGACACGCCCCCGGGAGGGCGACGGACGCCTCGAAAACACCAGAGATGGACCCGAGAGCGATGTGCCAGCAACGCGGCAGTACAGGGGAACCGAGTCCCCACAAGATATCTGATATGTGATATCTGCTATGACATATCTGATATGGAGGCCCCGATGCCCATATCAGATATCTCATAGCAGATATCACATATCAAAGAGACCCCCCGGACACCTCGGCCTCGACGACCTCGCACAGGATGTGCCCCGCCAGCAGGTGGCACTCCTGGACCCGCGGCGTGTCGTCCGAGGGGACGTCGAGCAGCATGTCGACGCGGGAGCGCAGCTTCCCGCCCTTCGCGCCGGTGAAGCCGACGACCATCGCGCCGACCGCCTTCGCCCTGGCGACCGCGCGAAGCACGTTCGGCGGACAGCAATGGGCCGGGGGGGCTCGAAGGGGATGCCCCAGCCGACGGGATGCTTCCCTCGTCCGATGCGAGGCTTCCCGTGCCCGACACGATGCTACCGTCGCCCGGTGTAGTGCTACCCTTACACGAAACAAATCCGCGCTCCACCCGCCGTTTCTGCAACCCTACGATGCGCGCAAGCGCTCCGGGGCCTCCCCGGCCGCGCCGCGTGGCCCGCTCGTGTTGATCGCGGTCCCGCAGGGGGCCACTTTGCGCGGGGGAGGGGACCAGGGGAAAACGGGCGGGAGGAGGTGGAATCGCGGAATGGGGAGCCAGCGCCGCTGCGCCGCCGTTCGGCGGGCGACCGCTGGCCGCGTGGATCGCGGAACTGCGAAGGAGGTGCGAGCAGGGTCTGCGGGAGGGTGGGGAGGAGGAGAGAAACCTGAAGCTGCTGGCGGCAATGACGCAGAGGGAAGCGTCGAAAACGCCTCCCTGAGCTGAGGAAAGCGAAGGGCAGCACGCGTCCAGAGTCGACCCTGTTGCTCTACTTGCACAGCGGTGCGATCTGAGGGTCGTTCGCGAAGGCGGGGCCGGGGCACGAGAGGCGCACGAGTTTACCCGTCTCAATGTCGACTCGCATGCCGATATCATGTTCCCACCGGTCGAGGATCCGTGCCACCTTCCTCGGGAGGCCGTTTTCGCCCCGCTCGGGGTCGCTCCATGCCGTGCGCCACTCGGCCTCACCTTCCAGGATGACTGCGCCGACGTGGGGAAGGCGAGTTGGCGCGCGCAGGCCCTGGATCGCGAGCCACTCGTCGAGACACGCCTTGGCTGCTGCCTCGTCAGATTCCTGGACCGGTGCGCCTGTGGTCGCATTCCAACGTAGGACCACTCCGTTAGAGTCCTCCGAAGTCACCCACATCGCGTCGGGGCTAAAGGCGACCACCCTGACAGGGGCCGTATGCCCCTGGAGCCGTCCTACCTCCTCCCCCGAGTCCGCGTCCCAGAGCCGGACCGTCTTGTCCTTGGACGCCGAGACGATCCGGGTTCCATCGGGGCTGAACGCGACGAACGCAACGCGATCCGCATGCCCCTCAAAGGGAGCCGGCTGCTTGCTTGAACTCGCGTCCCAAACCCGAATCGTCTTGTCGTGGGACCCCGAAACCACCCTGGTGCCGTCCAGGCTGAAGGCTACGGACGAGACGGTCTCGGCGTGTCCCTTGAGGCACGCTATCTCTCCCCCGGACGCGGCGTCCCAGAGACGGACAGTCCCGTCCAGCGACGACGCCGAGACGACACGGGTACCATCAGGGCTGAACGCAACGCACGTAACCTCGTCGCTATGGCCCCCGAGCCGGGCTACTTCCCTTCCCGAGGCTGCGTCAAGAACTCGGACCCCCTCCTCGACCCCGACCAACGCAATCCGACTCCCGTCTGGGCTGAACACTACGGGCATGAAACTCCTGGTAGGTCCCGCAAACCGGGCCACCTCCTTACCTGACGCTGCGTCCCAGAGCAGCACCCCGTCGACTCCACTCCTTGCAATCCTAGCCCCGTCCGGGCTGAGGCTGAGGGCCGTGCCATCGCTCTTTACCCGTTCCAACTTGGCCACCTCGCTCTCCGACGCTACGTCCCAGAGCCGGACCGTGTCGTCCAGTGACGCGGAGACGACCCTGGTCCCGTCCAGGGCGAACGCGACGAAAGTGACGGAGCCCGTATGCCCGGTAAGGCGACTCACCTCCTTCCCAGAGGCCGCATCCCATATGCGTATGGTGTTGTCCAGGGATCCCGAGACGAGCCGCATGCCGTCAAGGCTGAAGGTGACCCGACACACCATGTCCGTATGTCCCGTGAGGCGAGCTACCTCCCTTCCAGAGGCCGCGTCTAGGAGGTGAATCGTGCTGCCGCCCAAGGCGGAGACGATCCACCTGCCATCTGGGCTGAAAGAAACGTTCGTCACGAAGTCGTCCTGCCCGCCGATGCGGGCGACCTCCTTCCCCGAGGCGAGGTTCCAGAGGCTGGCGGTCGAATCGGAACGCGACAGGACTCGGCTCGCGTCTGGGCTAAAGTCGACCGAAATGACGCACCCTGTATGCCCTTCGAGCCGGCCCACCTCCTTCCCTGTCGCCACGTCCCAAAGGCGGACCGTGTCGTCACCGGATCCCGAGGCGAGATGGGTCCCGTCCAGACTGAAGGCGACCGAATGGACCATCTCTGTATGCCCTTCGAAGCGGGTGATCTCCCTGCCGGTCGTCGCGTTCCAGAGGCGGAGCGTGTTGTCGCCGGATCCCGTCACAAGTCGGCTTCCATCCGGGCTGAAGGCAATGGAACTTACGATGTTGGTGTGCCCCTCGATACGGCCGACCTCCTTCCTCGGGGCCGTATCCCAGAGACGGACCGTGTGGTCGTCCGATCCCGAGACGACCCAACTCCCGTCTGGACTGAAGGCGACCGACCTCACGGGCGCCCTATGCCCCTGGAGACGAGCCGTCTCCTTCCTTGAGGCTGTGTCCCACAGACGAATCGAGTTGTCGACAGACCCCGAGACGACGTGGTTCCCGTCCGGGCTGAGAGCGAGGCAAGTGACATACCCCGCATCGCCTTGGAGGCGCGCCAACTCTTTGCCCGAAGGCGCGTCCCAGATTCGGATAGCGCTGTCGTCTAGCACCCCAACGACTCGGGCGCCATCCGGGCTGAAGGCAACCTCATGGACACGGAAATTATCCCCTTCGAGGCGTGCCACGAGCTTCGCTGACGCGACGTCCCAGATCCCGACCCAGTCACCAGCCACGGCAACTCGCTTGCCGTCCGGGCTGAAGGCCAAGGAGGAGACGAATTTTGGGTGCCCTTCAGGGCGAGCTAACTCCTCGCCCGAGTCCGCGTCCCAGATGCGAACCGTGTTGTCCGCGGACCCTGATACTACACGGGTACCGTCCGGGCTGAGCGCGAGGTTTATGACGAGCATCGTATGCCCCTCGAGGCGGACCACCTCCCTCCCGGTGGCCGTGTCCCACACGGAGCCTGCGTTGTCTGGCGAGAACGACACGAGCCGGGTACCGTCCGAGCTGAGCGCGAGGCACATGACGCCGCTCGTATGCACATCGTGGCGAACAAGCTCCTTCCCCGAGGACACCTCCCAAGAACGAACCGTGTTGTCCAGGGACACGGAGAGTATCCGGCTCCCATCTGGGCTGAACGAGACCCACCTGAGGGAGTCCTGGTGGCCTACCTTGCTCGGTGAGCACCAACGGACAGCGGGTGCGAATGCGTGTGCCCGCCACGCCTCCTCTGCGGCAACAGCCCCTGGGCGGAGTCGCACAGAGGCAATCGCGTGGGCCAGGGCGTTCATTTGGTTCCCAGCGTTCGAGTCTCGTTGCGCCTTGAGGATCTCCGCCTCTGCCTGGGATCTCCGCTTGAGCCTCCCCTCTCGAGCCTCCGAGGCCTGCGCCAAGACCTTCGCCTCCTCGGCGATCGTGAGTGCATCCTCTGTCTTCAGCAGCGCCGCCTGCGTCCTCCCCTGCTCCGCGTCGAGATCTCGAACGTGCCGGAAATGACTTACGACCGCGTAGAGCCCGAACGCGAGGGCCACGCCGACCGCCACAGTGCTCGGCAAGACGACCCGCCAGTGCCGCACTGCTCTACGCCATGCCCGCGACGCCAAGGACACCGGCCGCGCGTGGACTGGCTCCCCGCGCCTGAACCTCGCGAGGTCCTCGGCGAGGGCCTCCGCGGTTGGATAGCGCTTGCCCTGCACTACCTCCAGGCACCTGAGGCAAATCGTCTCCAGGTCCTTGGGTGCGTCGGACCGCACTCGCCTGGGCAGGACGACCTCCTTGCCTCTCCGAATGTCGTCTATGACCTTGTACTGGTCCCTACCGGGATGCGGAGGAAAGCCCGCGAGCATCTGGTAGAGAATTGCACCGAGCCCGTAGACGTCCGTTCGCGCGTCGCTCTCCTCGTGCCTCCCCCAGGCCTGCTCGGGGGCCATGTAGTTCGGCGAGCCCATCACATGCCCGGTCACGGAGAGCTTCTCCGCGGATCCGATGTCGCGCGCGAGGCCGAAGTCCATCACTTGCGGCTCCCAAGCGATGCTCGCGCCAGTCGAGATGGTGCGCACCACGATGTTGTCGGGCTTCAGGTCCCTGTGAATCACCTTGTGCGCATGTGCGAAGTGGACCGCGCGTGCGACCTGTTCCACGAGGACTGCCGTCTCTTGGGGTGTGAACTCTCCCCCCCGCTCGCGCAAGAGCCTAGAGAGCGACATGCCGTCCACCAGCTCCATCGCGTAGTAGAAGAGGCTGCCCTCCTGTCCGAGATCGAAAACCGTAACGATGTTTGGGTGCTTCCCCATCCTGGCGACCGCCGCCGCCTCGCGCTGGAACCGCGACATCATCTCGGGTGAGGCGTGCTCCCCGGCGATGAGGACCTTCACCGCGCATTCCGTCCCCAGCTTCACGTGCCGCGCACGGAAAACGATCCCCATCCCGCCATGGCCCAGCTCTCCGACCAATTCGTATTGGCCGAGCCGCCGCGGCACGTTCGGCCAAGCCCACGTCAGTCCCGTGAGCAGAGGTGTCGCCGCGTCGGGCGTAGGCCCTTCAGCAGCGATCGCCGCAGCTGGCTTCGCCAGCGAGAGCGTCGACAACCCTGAGTGGGGCGTTTCGAGATCAGCAGAGCCCGTCCCCGAAGGCTCAGTGGAGACGGTGCCTGGCACCCCTCGTAGAAGGTCCCCGGCGAGGTGCTCGCTGGGTTGAGCGTCCGTGCTACTAGCGGGCGGGCTGCTCGCGTCGTCCACCATCGTCCTCTCCTACGGCGGCATGTAGCAGATGGTACCTCGCGCCGCCCACTGCAATCCAGAGGTCGATCGAGCGACGCGTGCCTTCACGATCCCGTCCCGGTCTGTGGTGGAGGAGGGGAAGCACGAGGACGTCGAACTCAGCGCGCGTCGCTGGCGCAACGAACTCAGATTGTACCTGCGGGCGTTCTCCCTCCGCGGCTATCTGACTCTGGCCGCCGACGCGGCAGCGCGGCCCGTTCGACGCGCTCGTGCATGACCTCGTCGAACTCGCCTTCCGCGAGCTGGGGGACCCGCAGATCACTCCCGCGCCGTCCAGTGAGGGGCACCGCGACGAAACGCAAACGGCGTGACGTGAGAGACTCGCCTCTGTAGGCTGGCCACCGTACTTTTCAGGAGGAACACCATGGACAACCTGACCGACCGTCTCGACCGCCTGGAGCGGTCGAACCGCCACCTCAAGGGCGCTGTGGCTCTGCTGTCCCTCGCTTTCGCCGCCTTGGTCGCAGTGGGATGGACCTCGCCTGACGGGACCGTGGAGGCGACGAAATTCGTCCTGCGGGACACGGACGGGCAGGAACGCGCGGTGTTGCACGTGCGCGAGATCGTGGGGCAGGGAGACTCCCCGACCCTCGAAATGTCCAGCGCGGACGGGAAGTCGCTCATGTTCTTGGGCATCGATCCGAACGGGCCCCCGGCCCTTCGTTTTCTCGACGGCAACGAGAAGCTCCGTACGGCAGTGGGCGTGCTCCCCTCAGGGTCCCCGTATCTCACTCTCCGCGACGCGGACGGCAAGCTCCGCGTAGCAGAGGGCGTGGACGTGGATGGATCCCCGAGCCTCACCCTCTTCGATTCGAACGGCAAGATTCGCGTGGCCGAGGGCGTGGACGTGAATGGACTCCCGAGCGTCACTCTCCTCGATGCGAACGGAAAGATCATCTGGCAGGCCCCGTAGGCGTCGAGTATTCAGACGGAGAGGTACTCGATCGCTCTCCCGCGCGACGGGGAGTGATAGAGGGCAGATCGGAAACCCCCGACGCCTTCCGATCCGCCCTGCGAGCGGGTCTGAAGCCATTCACGCTCGACTTGACCGTCGGGACCCGCCTCGTCGCGTGTCCGATCCCTTCGGGTCGCGGAGCTCCCCCAGCACCTCTGCTAGCTGATGGCCTTGGCCTGCGCCAAGAGTGAACTGATCACGTTCTTCACCTTGGGGGTCGCCAGCTTCCCTCTCAGGTAATGACGGAACTGCTCAGCCGACGAGATTCTGGATTTCGGCAACTTGAAGCCCATGGAGGACACTTCAATCGGATAGAGCGACGTCGATTGCTCGAAGGAGAGGAGCTCCACCTCGTAGTCGGCGAGGGCGGGCGCGACTACGACGAATGAGACGATCAGGCGATCCCCGTCTTCCCCCGGCACCTTCGTCACTCGCGGCTCCCCCTTGAGCATGTTCTTGGTCAACTTCTGAAGTTCCGAGCCCTGTTCCTTGAGGATCGCGATCGGCGCCTCTACGGCACGGTCGACCAAGTCCTTGGGCCAGAGGCTGCTGGGCTGCTCGGTCGTCGACATCTCTAGCCTCCGTTCGGGGTCACATCCAACGAAAACAGCAAGGGAAGGTGATCGGAGAACCGCTTGCGATCGGGTATTCCAGAATTCGCCTTCAACAATGAGGTGCCTTCGATGGAATCGAGAATCCGAATCGACGATAGCGGGTAGCGATCCAGGAGCTCGGGCCGTAGCAGCACCTGATCGAGAGTGTACCAGAAGAGGCAGTCGGCGGTTCCTGTGTCATTGAAGTAGGTGCCCGGAGGCCCGGGGGATCGGTCCCCCAGGCAACTCCACATCGGGTTGTAGAAGAACGGCCATGATTCCCCGCGAACGATACCCTCACCCCTCTTCGCGATTGCCGTTGTAGAAACGCCGCGGAACGCATAGGGGGAGGTCATCCCTGATGCGAACGGGTTCACATTGAAGTCCCCGACGAGCACCGTGCGGCGATGCCCGATCCTCTCCTCGATCGCCCGGAGAACCCCCGCCACTCTATGGCACTCCGCGGCCTGAGCGTCGGTCGACCAGTGTAATCGGCTGGGCAGGTGCATGACCGTGAGCAGGATTTCCTCTGCTGCAGGGAGGCAGAGCTTCTTCGCCGTCATTCCGATCGAATCGTGGCACTTCTTGAGGAACTCCGCTGGGTACCGAATCAGGATCTCCAGCCCGCTGTCCGGGAGTACTCTCTCGCTTCGGTTGAAGGGAGCCGCGACTTGCCCGAGTGCGCGCAGCAGTGCGCCGACGGGCACAGTACACTCGCAGAGTACGATTAGATCGATGTGGTGCTCCCGGACCAACCGCGCGATATCGGTCTCTAGACGCTTCCGTGCGATATTCCAGAACAGGAAGTTGATGGAGGCGCCCTTCTCAGCTCGACCTGGCAACTCTCCGCCGCACCGCGTAATCGCCGATTCTAACGACCATCGGGGTCGATCACAACGCCCAGACTCCCCGCGAAGCGCGAAGGCCACCGGCGCCGGTGGTCCAGGGGGAGGGCACGGACTCTCCGTGACCACCTGTCGGGGCGACAGGCGAATCAGCCTCCCCCATCCGACGGCTTGCACGCGATCCCCAAAACCCTTCCATCTGGGGTGTCCGAATGGTGGCCTTCCGCCCCTCTTGAGCAGGAGATGACATGGCCAAGGCGAAGCAGCCCAAGTGGCAGGTCGACGTGGCGATCCGCGTCTGCGAGGCCGCCTACACGCTCGGGGACAAGCACCGAACCGCGATCGAGCCGAGGCTCCCCGCCGGGCTCCTCGATGGCCTCCGGGTTGACTTGGCCGCATTGCGCGGTGAACACGCCGGTGCCAAGGCCGTCCGCTCCGACCGGAGCTCCTCCACCGTCGCCCAGGGCAACGCCGCCAGCGCAGGCGCCGACCTCGTCTCCGCCCTCCGCAGCGCCGTCCGGGACGGCCAACCCAACGACAAGGCGCTCCACAAGGCCTTCGGCGTTGGCGTGAAGGTCAGCAAGCTCAAGGTCTCCTCCGTCGAGGCGGGCCTCCAGACCATCCTCAAGGCGGCGGGCGACGACCCGGAGAGTGCGCGGAATGCAGGGCTGCTGCCGGAAGACTTGGTCGCAGTCCAGGCCGTGAAGGACGCCCTCGGCACGGCCGACACCTCGCAGAAGGGGAAGAAGGTCACGGCCAAGCAGGCGACCTCGGATCGCAACGCCGCCCAGGAGCGGAGCGAGCGCGCGGTCGGCCGGGTCATCGCCGCGGGCACCCTTGCGTTCCGACAGGATTCCCGGGTTTCGAAGATGTTCAAGGGCCTGACGCCCGGGAGCGGCCCTTCCGAGAGCGCCAGACAGCCCACGCCGAAGACCTAGAATCGCGCTACTGCCTGATCTTCAGACATCGGACATGGCCCCGAGGGATCGGGCTAGCTGGTCTCGGCCTCGATCACCTCGCACAGGATGTGCCCCGCAAGCAGGTGGCACTCCTGGACCCGCGGCGTGTCGTCCGAGGGGACGTCCAGCAGCAGGTCGACGCGCGAGCGCAGCTTTCCGCCCTTCGCCCCCGTGAATCCCGCGACCAGCGCTCCCTTCGCCTTCGCGCGCGCGACCGCGCGCAGGACGTTTGGCGAGTTCCCGCTCGTGCTGATCGCGATGACCAGGTCCTTCCTCGTCACGTGCGCGTCTACTTCGCGCGCGAACGACTCCTCGTAACCCAGGTCGTTCGCAATGGCCGTCAGGAGCTGCACGTTTGTCCCCAGCGCGAGGGCCGGAATGGCGCGGCGGTCCTTCTTGAACCGACCGACCAGCTCCGTCGCAATATGGCACGCGTCGGCCGCGCTGCCTCCATTGCCGAACAGCACGATCTTCCCACCGCGGCGGAGGGCCGTGCTGGCCGCGTCCGCGATCCGGCAGAGCACCTCCACCCGCGTGGCGAGGAACAGGTGCTTGACCGCGATCGACTGCACGATCGCCGCCTCAATGCGCGCGCGGTTCGTCCTCATTTCCCTCGGATCCTCTTCATCAGGTCCGTCGTCGAGAGCCCCTGGGCCATGGGCGCCAGCGCGATCCGGCCGCCGTACTTCTCCACCACCTCGTGCCCGACGACCCCCTCGTGGCCGTACGCGCCTCCCTTGACGAGCACGTCCGGCTTGAGCAGGCGCAGGAGCCTCACCGGGGTCGGCTCGCTGAAGACCGTGACGTAGTCGACGTCCT
This sequence comes from uncultured Planctomycetia bacterium, assembly GCA_964649705.1. Lineage (GTDB taxonomy): Bacteria > Planctomycetota > MHYJ01 > WSZJ01 > CAZYRM01 > CAZYRM01. Next base: position 56,507 of record CAZYRM010000003.1, on the reverse strand, counting down.
CGAGCGCCGCGAGCATCTCCGCCCGCTCCGCCGCGGGCAGGATCGGACGTCCTTCTCCCTTCAGGCGCCGCACGCCCGCATCCGAGTTGATCGCGACCACGACGACGTCTCCCTGCGACCGCGCGAAGCGGATCGAGCGGACGTGCCCCGCGTGGATCAGGTCGAAGCAGCCGTTCGTGAAGACCACCGACTCCCCCTTGGCCCGGTGCCCCTCGATCACCGTCGCGAGGCGGCGCGCCGAGAGGACCTTCCCCCTGGCAAAGCCAGCTTGCTGGTCCGTGGCCCGGTGGTGCTCCGCGAGGCGCGCGAGCAGCTCGTCGCGCGTCAGCGTCGCCGTGCCGAGCTTCTCCACCTTCAGGCCCCCCGCCGTGTTCGCCAGGCGCACGGCCGGCTCGGGCGGGTGCCCCGCGGCCACCACGAGGCCGAGCGTCGCCAGCACTGTGTCGCCGGCGCCCGTCACGTCGAAGACCTCGCGCGCCTCGGAGGGGACGACGACCTCCTTGCCGTTCCACTCCAGCAGGTACATCCCGCGCTCGCCGCGGGTGATCACGATGAAGCGCAGCGAGAGCTCGTCGAGGAGCCTCTTCGCCGCCGCGCGCAGGCTCTCGTCGTCACGGATCTGCATTCCGGTGGCGAGGGACGCCTCCCCCTCGTTCGGCGTGATCGCCGTCGCGCCGCGGTAGCGCCGGTAGTCCAGCCCCTTCGGGTCGACGATGACGGGAACGCCTCGGAGCGTCCGCTCCCGGAAGAGCGCGAGGACGCGGTCCGTGAGCGTGCCCTTCGCGTAGTCCGAGAGGAGCACGAGGTCCGCCCTGCGCGCGGCGCGACGGACCCGGCGGATGAGCTGGTCCTCGACCGTGTGCACGAGGGCGTGCGTCTTCTCGCGATCGACGCGGAGCATGTGCTGGTGGTGGGCGATCATCCGCGTCTTGAGCGGCGTCGGGCGGGAGGGGTCGCGCACGACGGCCGAGACGTCGACGCCCGCGCCCTTCAGCTCGCCGAGGAGCCTGCGTCCGACCTCGTCGGCCCCCACCACGCCCGCGCAGCAGACCCGCGCGCCCAGGCGCACGAGGTTGTTCGCCACGTTCGCCGCCCCGCCCAGGCGGTACTGCTCCTCCCGCACCGCGAGGACCTGGATCGGCGCCTCGGGAGAGACCCGCTCGACCGAACCCAGCACGTACTGGTCCAGGATCAGGTCCCCGACCACGAGGACCCTCGGGCTGCCGATGGAGCGCAGGATTCGTGGGAGCGATGCCGTCACGGGCGGGGCCGGCTTTCTGGTGAAGGGAGCCCTGAATGCGACTCGGCGATGCGGACCGCCTCCGCAAGGTGCGACGCGGAGAGCGTGCCGACGACGAGACAGTCGACGAACGGTTGCGACAGCGCGAAGCGGACCGCCTCGGAGGCCTGCAGCTTTCCCGCCTGGAGCCCCTTGATCACCAGGACGCCCATCCCGGCCTCGCGCGCGGCCATCAGCGCGTCGGCGCGCGAGGGGTCCGACTGGCTGAAGGGGGCCATCACGACGTCGAGGCGCCCGATCGCGGCGCCGATCCCCCCCGACGTCTTGGCGGAGATCCCCCCGAACCGCACCTTGCCGGCCGTCTTCAAGCGGTCGATCGCCTCCAGGGAGTCCGTGGCCTGGAGGATCTCCTTGTCGCGGCCGTCCGAGTGGAGGAGGAGGATGTCCAAGCGGTCGGTTCCGAGCCGACGGAGGCTCTCCTCGACGGACGCCTCGATCGCCCGCGCGGAGAAGTCGTACGTCGAGCTGGCGAGGCCAGCTTGCTGGCGGCCCGGCGTCCAGGTCTCTCCGGCCTTCGTGCAGAGAAGGACGCGGTCGCGGTGACGTGCGAGGAACGGGGCGAGGCGCCGCTCGCTCTCCCCGTACGCAGGAGCCGTGTCGATGAGCGTCAGGCCCAGGCGAAGGGCCTCCTCGAGGAGGGCCTCCACCTCCTCGTCCGACGGGAGCGCAAACGCCTCGGCGTACTTGACGTCCGCATTGCGGCCCAGCTTCACGGTCCCCAGGCCGATCGGGCTCGTGAAGAGCCCTGTGGAGCCTAGGGGACGGGGGACCATGCGGCCTGCTCCCAGGGGGGAATCGCGACCGGCGGGCACGCCCCGCCGAAGGGCTCGATAGGATAGCCGGCGGGCGGGCCCAGTTCCACCGATAACTGCCCGAAGAGCTCGTCGGCGAGCACCGGGACGAGGGCGAGCTTCGTCGGCCAGGCGACCCACACCTTGTCCGCCAGGCGGTTCGCGTGGACGCCGCTGGGCCGCCTGAGGTCCTTCGTGCGGGACTCGGCGCGCTGGGCGGGGTAGTGGGCCATCTCGACCCTGGAGAAGTCGAACCCGGGCAGGCAGCGCCGGAGGTCCTTCGCGCCGGCCTCGCGGATCTCCTCGTCGTCCGTCAGCTTCGTGGCCTGCTCCGCCACCTCGCCGCCGACGTTCCACACGGCCCGGCCGGCCGAGTCCGTCGTGGAGGTGATCGTGATGTGCGGCTTGCCGCCGAGCACGCAGTGGCCGAAGAGGGGAGGGAGGTCGCCCCTGAGGAGGAACATCCTGAGAGGCCTCTCCTGCATCATCCACGGGTCGATCCCCATGCGGGAGAAGAGGACGCCGTTGCCGCTACCCGCGGCGAGCACGACGGCGCGCGCCTGGATCTCGATCGGGGGGGAGGCGAGTCGGACCAGCCCGTCGGAGCGGATCGAGACGCCGCTCGCCGCGGCGCCGGGGTTGTAGCTCCGGACAAGCCCCCGGTTCGGCGCGGCGATCGCCTCCAGGAAGGACCGCGTGTCGATGACGGGTTCCGCCATGGCGTAGACGTCGATGGCGGACTCGCGGAGGGACGGGGGCCAGTCGTCCTTCTTAATCGCGACGGGCGGGGTGGCGAGGAGGCCCGTCTTCCCGAGCATCGGGACGAAGCCGAACGAGGCCACCCTCGCGAGGAACGACTCGCGCGGCAGCCACAGGACGCACTGCTCGGACAGGAGCCGCGTCGCGGAGAGGTCCGGCGCCACTTCGCCTCGCAGGTGGGCTCGCCAGCGGTCGGGCATCTCCTTGATCGCCGCCACGGCCGTCAGGTCGGAGAGGCCGTGGAGGGCGTACTTCCCGCCGCCGTGGATGATCCCCTGCGACTGGACGGTCTGCCCCTGGCCGAGCGAGCTCGACTCGAGCAGGGCCACGGAGTAGCCCGCGCGCGCGAGGCGGTCGAGCGTCCAGAGCCCGGCCGCTCCGCCACCGAAAATCAGGACGTCGAGACGGGTGGAATCAGCCATTGAGCAGATCGACGATGCGCACCAGGTCGGGGTCGAGGGGCTTCTTCTTGGAAATGGCGTCGGCGAGAGCGACGTGGACGAGCTTTCCTCCCTGCTCGCCGACCATGACGTCGGACGCGCCGGCCTGGAGCGCCTCGACGGCCGCGATGCCGAGGCGGGAGGCCAGGATGCGGTCGCGCGCGGAGGGAGACCCGCCGCGCTGGACGTGCCCCAGGATGGCGACGCGGAAGTCGAACCCCGACAGGGCCTGGATCGACTTCGCGAGCTCGATTGCGCCGCCGGGCTGCTCCCCCTCGGAGACGACGAAGATGAAGCTCTTCTTCCCCTTCTGGCGTCCTTCCTGGAGGACGCGGGCGGCGCGCTCCGCCTCGCCCTTCACCTCGGGGAGGAAGATCACCTCCGCGCCGCCCCCGATCCCGCTGGCGAGGGCGATGAACCCCGCGTCGCGGCCCATGACTTCCACGAGGAAGACTCGGTCGTGGGAGTGGGCGGTGTCGCGGATGCGGTCGATGGCGTCGAGGGCCGTGTTCACGGCGGTATCAAAGCCGATCGTGGTGTCGGTCCCCCAGAGGTCGTTGTCGATGGTGCTCGCGCAGCAGACGACGCGGAGGCCGCACTCGGTGGCGAGCACGTGCGCGCCGGCGGAGCTGCCATTGCCGCCGATGACGATGAGGCCCTCGATTCCGGCGCGGCGGAGCTGCTCAACGGCGCGCGTGCGCCCCTCGGGGGTCTTCATCTCGGGGCAGCGGCTGCTCTTGAGGAGGCTCCCGCCGGCCTGGATGACGTTCGAGACGGACCGCGGCCCGAGATCGCGGAAGTCGCCGGCGATGAGCCCCGCGTAGCCGCGGCAGACGCCGGTGGCCCGGATCCCCTTCGCGGCCGCCGAGCGGACGATCGCGCGGATGCAGGCGTTCATCCCGGGCGCGTCCCCGCCGCTCGTCAAGACGGCGATGTGCTTCATCCTCATCTCCCGTGGCATAGGGTCGGTAACGTTGCGGGTCCTGTCCACGTTTTTGTATGCTTCGCGGCCATGAAATCGCTCATCTCGGCCAAGGCCCAACGGTTTACCGAGAGCGTCATCCGTGAGATGACGCGCCTCAACAACGTCCACGGCGGCGTGAACCTCGCTCAGGGGTTCCCGGACTTCCCCGCGCCCGAGGAGATCAAGCAGGCCGCAGCCGACGCGATCCACCGCGACGTGAACCAGTATTCCATCACCTGGGGCGCGAAGCGGCTCCGCGAGGCGATCGCGGCGAAGACGAAGCGCTTCTACGGCGTGACGGCCGACCCGGAGCGGAACATCTGCGTCACGTGCGGGTCGACCGAGGCGATGATCTCGACGCTCCTGGCGACCGTCGACCCGGGCGAGGAGGTGATCGTCTTCGAGCCGTTCTACGAGAACTACGGGCCGGACGCGATCCTGTCGGGCGCGACGCCGCGGTTCGTGAAGCTCAGGGCGCCGGACTGGTCGTTCGACGAGAAGGAGCTGGCGGCCGCCTTCAACGACCGGACGAAGGCGATCATCATCAACACGCCGAACAATCCGACGGGGAAGGTGTTCACGCGCGACGAGCTGGTCTTCATCGCGAATCTCTGCCAGAAGTGGGACGCCCTCGCGGTCACGGACGAGATCTACGAGCACATCGTCTACGACGGGCTGAAGCACATCCCGATGTACACGATCGACGGGATGGCGGACCGGACGGTGTGGATCAGCGGAGCGTCGAAGACGTACAGCGTGACCGGGTGGAGGGTGGGGTACACGATTGCGGCGGAGAAGCTGACCAACGCGATCCGGAAGGTGCACGACTTCCTCACCGTGGGATCCCCTGCGCCCCTGCAGGAGGGTGCGGCCGTCGCGATGGGGCTGCCGGACTCGTACTACGAGAAGGTGGCGCGCGACTACCTGGAGAGGCGCGAGACGATCTACCAGGGGCTCTCCGAGGCGGGGCTGGTCTGCTCGAAGAAGCCCGGGGGGGCGTACTACCTGCTTTGCGACATCGGCCGGTTCGGATTCCCGGACGACACGGCCTTCGCGCACTGGCTGGTGAAGGACATCGGCGTGGCGGGCGTGCCAGGCTCGAGCTTCTTCAACGACCCGCGCGAGGGGCACGGGCTGATTCGCTTTACCTTCTGCAAACGCCTCGAGACGCTCCGCGCCGCCTGCGAGAGGTTGAAGAAGCTGTCCACTCGCCCAGGCGGGTCCGTCCGCCCGTAGGGGAGCCATCGAGGCGCGAGCGACGGCGTTGCCCGCAACTCGATCGCCTGCGTCGTCCAGGCGATGAGTTCACCACAGAGCCACGGAGCCCACAGAGATGCCGTCGGCCGTTCCATCGTGCTCGTACAACGCAGCGGCCACGGCGCCGAGGAGGCCGTCGGCCCGAGGCCGACGGGCGGAGGGGACGGACAGGGCGGGGACAGAGGGTTGCGGGCTCGGGGCCCTCGACTAGGGCTGGGCGGTTCATCGGCCACGGCGTGATAGGAGCAACCACGCCCTCTGTCCCGCCCTTGTCCGTCCCCGCCGCCGCGCCGCGCTCCGCGCGGCGCGCCTCCTCGGTCGCCGCGGCCGCCGAGTTGTCACAGCCCGCCCATCGGTACGATGGCATCTCCGTGCCCTCCGTACTCTGTGGTAACGGCGACGCCGCGCCTCGGTGCCGCGCCCGGCATGCACGAGACCCCGCCACGCATCGATGGAGCTGAGGGCACGGCGCTGATTTCAGGTCACTTCCAGTTGTTGATGAAGTCCCCTGCCGAGGGATCCCCACTCAGGATCCCCTCGAAGCGGGGGTCGGACCGGACCGACTCGAGGTCGGGGTCCTTGCGCGCGAAGTCGGCGTCGTGGAAGCCGGCGTTGACGGCCTCCTGCAGGGCGTGGAGTGCCTCGTCGGCGCGGCCGAGGCGCGCCAGGCCGCAGGCGACGTTGTAGCGCGCGTCGAGGTTCCCCGGGTCGCGCTCGATCACATGGCGGAACTGCGGCAGTCCGTCCGCGTACTCCCCCGCCGAGAACAACGCGTAGCCGTAGTCGAACCGCAGGATGTGGTCCTCGGGGCGAAGGGCGACCGCCACGGCCAGGTGCTCCACCGCGATGACGTGGTCGCCGGCCTTCGTCGCCAGCGCCGCGCGGCGAGAGCGGTACGTGGGCTCCGCGGGGTCCGCCTCGATCGCCCGGTTCAACAGCTCCCGCGCCGCGGCGAAGTCCTCCCGAAGTTCCCGCACGCGGGCCAGCGCCGCCAGGGAAGAGGCATGCGTGGGGTACTCCTCGACGAGACTTTCGAGGAGCCTGGCCGCCGGCTCGCTCGCGGACCTCTCCAGGAGCACCTGAGCCGTCAGGAGCCGCGCGATCGGGTGGCCAGGGACCTCCCTGAGACAGTCGTTCAGGTGCGTGATGGCCTGGTCGTGATTGCCCAGTTCGATGGCATCCAGGGCCGACGCCAGCCTGTCTCCGGCCCGTCCCGAGAGCCACGGACGCGCCTGCTCCGCCCACGCTCTCCAGGCGGCGACCGGGTCGGCGGGCCCCGTGAGCAGGGAGATGGTCGCGGCGAACACCGGCGCCTCGGGTGGCCCCGGTTCGCCGTCCCGCAGGAGCCGGGACGCCCGGCTGGGCTCCCGAGCCACACGAACGGCCCGGCACCCGTCGCCGATCGGGATGACGTGCTCGCCCTTGGCCAGGACGTAGAGACCCAGGTCCGTCCAGGAGCTTCCGTCCATCGAGACCTGAACCTTCGCCTGAACCCGGCCCGCCGAGACGATTCGCACCGCCCCGACCTGGCGGTCCTCGTGCCACCAGAGCGTCGCAGGCAGGGGTGTCTCGCCCCCGACCGGCAACCAGGAGGGGCCAGGGAGGCCCGCCGAGCGCGCCAGGCCGTCGAGCAGGCGCAGCGCGATCGGCATCCCCGCGCGCGGGACCAGGTCGAGCCTCGTCGCCAGCTCCACGGCCGTGCGGGGCCGCTCATCGGCGAGGAGTGCCTGTTCGACCTGCGACGCGGTCTGCGACGAGGTAGAGGAAAGAACGCGCAGGAGGTACGGCACGGACCACGGGAGCTTGCGATAGAGGAAGTACCCCGTGGCCACGCTGCGGACCTCGGTGTCGGGGTCGTAGAGACGGACCCACGCCGCGAGGTCGGTCGCCGGACTCGCGACCGGGGCGAGGCTGCGGAGCGCCTCCGCGCGGACGGCCGGGGACGGGTCGGCCAGGAACGGGAGGAGGAAGGCTCGCTCATCCCTCTTCTCCGCGATCCTCGGACGCAGCGCGCGAATGGCGAGCAGGCGCACCAGTCCGGACCGGTCCTCGCACAGCCTCTCGATCCCGCGCCGGGCGTCCGCGCCCGAGAAGTTCGCCAGCCACTGCGCAAGGGCCGCGCGGACGAGGTGGGATTCGTGCCTCGACAGGTCGAGCGCGGCCTGGAGGTCGTCCGGCGCGCGCTGCCAGGTCGGCCGTTCCGGGCGCGACTCCTCCTTCAGGCCGAGCGCCGTCGACGCCGGGACCGCCGAGGCGGCCGGGCACAGCAGCTCCACGAGGATGTCCGCCGGCAGGGGCGGCGTCAGCGCCAGGAACCGCTCCACGCCCAGCTCCCTGGCCGCCCTCAGCCACGTGACCCTTGCCTCGGGACCGGTCGAGCGCAAGGCCGCAGCGACGAGGTCCGCGTCGTTCGCCGTCTCCGCCCCCAGGGCGCGCCAGAGGCGCATCGCGACCTCGGGTGGCTGACTGCGGATGCTCCCCGCCAGGGCGCGGCGGTCCACCTCCGGGAGCCGCTGGACCTCCTCCATGGCCCTGACGCGCTCGGACGGGTCGGACGACCCGAGGCGAGCGAGGAGCGTCCCCGACGCGTCCTCGGCCCACGCGGCCGCGGCGATCAGGATCAGCGCAGCGAGTCTCGCCATCGTACGGCCTCATCCACGAAAGACTGGGGGGTCGTCGGCATGTCGTCGGGCCTGGCCCCGTGTTCGATCCAGGCCGCCATCGCCACGTGTTGTGGACCGCGGACGAAGCACTGGAGGAGGTCCTCCTCGTCGTCGACGGCCCCGGCCATCCGGGCGGCCAGGGCTTGCCGCCGGTCGACTCCCGGGTTTGCCTCGAACCACGCCGCCCACGCCCGGCGGACCTCGACGGGAACCGAGAAGGTGTTGCCGTGCCCCTCGGGCGTGCCCCCGACGCACGCGGCGAGCGCGTGCCAGGCGGAGACTCGGACGTCCGGCTCGGGGTCGACGAGCAGGGGGACGCAGGCTTGCGCGAGCGGCGCCGATCCCGACTCGCGTGCGGCCGCCAGGAGGGCGACACGGTAGACCGTCCCGGCCGACGCCAGGGACTCCGTCGTCTCCTTCGAGGGCGTCTCCCCCGAGAGCAGGTCGATCCAGAGGGCGGCGAGGCGCCGCGGCGCATGGAGGGACCGGTGCCACTCGGCCGCCCTGGCGCGGGCGGACTCACGATCCAGGCGGACCATCGCCCGTGCGATCGATTCGACGTCGGACCACGCGGGAACGGCCACGCGCGCCGCGAGCTCGCCCATCGCGGCAGGGGACCCGATGGCCTCGACCAGTCGCGGCGAGCGCATGGACGAATCGACCACGATTCCCCGTGACGCCCGCATGAAGCGCAGGACGAGCTCGATATCCGCGGGGTCCGCTGCCAGCTCGATCCAGGCCTCTTCGGACGGGCTGAACAGCAGCGTGGCCAACTCGCGGAGTCGGACCTGCGCGTCCGCCGATCCCGTCCGGTGAAGGGCCGCGCACAGCGCTCGGCCGTCCGCCCCCTCGCTGACGGGGAACGCCAGGAGGAGCAGGGCGTCCGGCGCCTCCAGCGGCGCCTGGGCGAGCGCCCGCAGGAGGCCCGACGGCGGTGTGCCAGGCTCCTTCAGGCGCTCGAGCAGCGCCTTCGCCGCGGCACGCCCCTCCCATTGCACCCACAGGAGCGGCGCGCTTCCCGGGTCGCTCCCGAGCGCCATGCGCCTGACCCGGCCTGAGAGGTCGTCCGTCTTCCTCCGCGCCAGGTAGAGTCGCGCGATCTCCTCGGTGGCCGCGTTGCCGCACGAAAGGAGCGGGAAGAGGTCCTCCTCGAGGCCGTCGCACCCCTCCCACACGGCCCAGCGAGCCGCCTCGGCCCACCTGTCTCCCTCCTCGGCGCGAAGACCGGCCCGGATGGCGGCGGCGCGGGGGCCTGCGTCGAGCGCGAGGAAGTCCCGGAACCGAGAGGCGGCTCCCTGGACCTCGATCGGCCTCGGCGGGAGCGGTCCCTGCAGGGCCTGTGCCGCGGCGAGGACGTAGCGTCGGACCGGGTCCCGCGTGACCGGACGCGGGAGGTAGTCCTGCTCCTGAAACGGACGTCGGAGCACGGGGTCGAGCACAGCCTCGAGCCATCTCTCGATCGCGCCGCAGTCCTCGTCCGGAGGGCCGTCGATCCGATTCTCGATCGATCCGCTCCGCTCCGCCCCCGGCATCCTCACGAGGGCGTACTCGATCGCCTCGTTGGCCAGGAGCGGGTTGTCGAGCGCCTCACGAAACGGCGCGGCGTCCCGACCGCCAACCGCGTGGAGCGCCCGAAGGGCCGTCAGGCGGACGGGGTCGGGGTCGCCGAGGAGCGGCTCGATGAGCCCCGCGGCCTCCTCGCCCTTCAGCCTCGCGAGCATCCTGGCCGCGGCCTGCCGTGCCCGCCACTCGGGGTTTGCGAGCGCGTCGGTCAGTACGGCGACGGCCTCCGGGGTCGGGTCGCGCAGCAGTCCCAGGAGCACCCCCCGATTCCAGGGCAGCTCCTGACGCAGCGATTCAAGGACCTCGCGTGTGAGGAAGGGGGAGTCCGCCACCTCCTCCAGCACGGTCAGGAGGGCCGCGGGGGCGGTGACGCCCTCCCTCTTCAGCGCGGACAGGGCAAATCGCACGACCCGGGGCGACTCCCACCGCCTGAGCGACGAGTACAGGACTTCCCGCGTCTCCCGCGACGGCCAGTCGGCGACGAACGCCTCCGGGGAGAGGTCGAGGTCGACGCCGGAGGCCAGGAGGGCCGCTCGGGCGAGCCACCGGCGGTCCACGTTGGCTTCCTCGGCAAGCGATCGGAGCGCGGCCACGGCGGCCTCCGTGCCCAGCCGCCAGAGGCCCTCGATGGCGTCGGACATGACCGGCACCTCCGGTTGCCGTGCGAATGCGACAAGCGTCGGGACGCACCGGTCGTCGGGCTGGGCGGAGATCGCGTGCGAGAGCCGGACGAGGAACCTCGGCGGGACGGCCGCCCCCGCCCCGATCCGGTCCACGGCGCCCTGGGCCCGCGCCTGCTGCTCCGGCGATCCGTGCGCGGCGGCCTCGCGTAGGGCGGGGAGGGCCTCGGGGCCGATCTCCACAAGGTCAAGCTCCGCGCGCTCGCGCGAATCGTAGTCGTCCGAGTCCAGGTCGCGGATCAGTCGCTCGATGCGGGGCAGCAGGTCCGCGCGCCGGGCCAGCTCGTCCTCCGCCGCGGACAGCAGGAGCGGAATCGCCTCGGGCCCGGCGATCAGGAGGCGGGCGTGCGCATCTCCGGCGACGAGCGGCACCGGGCTGTCCAGGGCCGCGACGAGGTAGGGGAGGTCGTCACGGTCCCCGGCCGAGAGCGCGGCGCAGGCGAGCAGGGACAGAAGGTGGACGCGCATGTGACCCCCGTCGGATCGAACGCCCCGGGGCGCGCCGCGGTTCATTTCAGGTACCGCTCGAACTCCGTCTTCAGCTCCTGGAAGAGCGGCTGGACCGGCAGGAAGCGCTCCTTGCTGATCTCCTGCTCGGCGAGCTTGAGCCACGCGGGGAACTGCCCCACCGTCAGCTCCTTCGCGGCCGCGCGGAGGTCCTCCATCGTGGCCTTCCGCAGCGGGTCCTTGCGCCCGCGGTCGATGTACTCCTTCACGGGCGTCTCGAGCGCCTTCCGGACGATCGCCTTGATCTCCGCCGAGACCGCCCCGTCGGTCGCCGCCGCCAGCTCGTCGAGGGCGATTCCCTCCTCGACGTTCGCCCCCGCGAGGAGCACGTCGAACAGCTCCCGCCTCGCCGCCGCGTCGGGGGGCGCGACGTACTTGATGTCCCCAAGCCTCCCGGGCCTGAGGAGCGGGATCTCCAGCTTCCACGGGTAGTTCGAGGTCGCCACGTGGATGATCGGCTTCTCCGACTTCATCACCCCCTCGAACTGCTGCTTGAACGTCGTGCAGAGCTTCTCGTCGTACTTGCGCCCGGTGACCCTCGGGTCCGCGGCGTACGTGTCGAACTCGTCCCAGATCACGATCGCCGGCGCCTTCCGCCTCGCCAGGTCGAAGATGTCGACGATCCGCTCGATCTGCCTCGACCAGTGGAGCGCGAGGACGGCCTCCAGCGGCACGCTGATCACCGTGACGCCGTGCTTCAGGCGGAACTCCCCGGCGGCGGCGAGCGCGATGAACGTCTTTCCGCACCCCGGCGGGCCGTAGAGGAGGACGCCCGTGTTCTCCGGAGGCCTCCCCGTGGCGCGCAGGATCACCTCGTGGTCGCGGAGCGGGCTCTCGATCGCGAACTCGAGCGCCCGCTTCATCGCGTCCATCCCCGCGACGTCGTCGTAGTCGACGGGGCAGACGTCGAGGATCAGGTCATCCACGTTGGAGATCGGGTCCTTGGCCTCGTCGCCCTCCTTGCGCTTCTGGCCCTCGAAGAAGGCGACGAGGCGATCTCGCAGCTTGCGGACCTCGACACGGAGCGCCGAGGCGTCCTGCGTGACGGGGATGAGGCGCTTGGCCTTGCGCTGGAGCTTCCGACGGAGCACGGGGGAGAGGTCCGTCATCGCCTCGACGGCGCCGTCGATGAACCGGTCGAAGCGGGCGCGGCCGGCCTTCGCCTCGATGTCGGCCTTCAGCGCGCCGAGGTCGACCTGTTCGGAGGAGGCCGCCGCCTCGAACGGCGCGAGCTCCGCGGGGGAGAGCGTCCCGCGGTAGGCGTCCACGAGCCGTCGCGCCAGCTCGCGGCGCTTGTCTCCGCCGCCGTCGACGAGGGCCTTGAGGTCGGCCTCAAGCTGGGCGGGGTCGACGGCGAGGGGGTCGGTCAGGACCTGGGCCAGGACGTGGTCGAAGACGACCCGGTCGAGCCTCTCCATGTACGGCCCCATGACCTCGAGCGCCTGGCGCTTCGCGACGCGTCCCTTGACCTCGCGCGCCCGGTCCGCGAGGAGGTCGGCGAGGAGCTGACGGTCCTCGGTGAGGTGGAGGAGGTCCAGGAACGCGGCGGCCTCGTCGGGCGGCAGTCCGTGCTGGAGGAGCGTCTCCTGGACGCGCGGGTCGGGGGGGGCCGCGGGGGCCTCCGACGGGGGCATTCCCGCCGTCGTGACGACGGGGGCCTCGCGCGAGGCCAGCGCGGCCGCGAGGTCCTCGGGCTCGATGCGCCACTCCGTCCGCCCCTTGACGCACGCCTTCTGCGCACGGCGGCAGGCGTCCGCGAGGAGCGCCAGGAGGTCCGGGCCGCTCATCCCGTTCGCCTCCGCTGCGACGGCGGCAAGGTCGATCGCGGGGGAGAGGGGTAGCACGGCCGAGAGCGCGCCGAGGATCTGCGCGCGCATGCCCTGGCCTGGGGAGGAGGCGAGGAAGAGCGTCGGGTCGATCGCCGTGGCGGGCCTTGGGGGCTCGGGCGCCGTCGGGGCGACGACGACGGGCGGCGCCACTCTGGGGGGCCCGGCCGGCAGGTCGGCCTCGATCTGCACGAGGTCGGCGTCGGTCGAAGGGGCTCCCTTCAGCTCCTTGGCCTTCGCCACGAGCGCGCGGGCCGCCTCGGCGAGGGTGGCCTTCTCTTCGGGGGACTTCACCTTCTCGGCGAGCCCGAGGAGGGCCTTCGCGGCGGCGAGGAAGTGGACGCGCGCCTCCTCGTTGCGACCCTCACGCTTCGCCGCGAGGGCCTGCTCCTTGTGCCGGAGAAACTCGTCACGAGGATCGGGCATGCATTACCAGCTTCCGGAGGTGCCGCCGCCGCCGAAGCTCGTGCGGCGCGGGGTGCTGCTGGAGCTCGAGCGGAAGCTGGAACCGCCGCTGGAGCCCCAACTCGACCGGCCGGAGGACCAGCCGGAGCTGCTCGAGCTGCCCCAACCGCTTCCCCAGCTCCGACGGGGGCCGTACGATCGTCCCCATCCGCCGCCCCAGCCGCCGCCGCCGTAGGGTCGCGACCAGTATCCGCCGCCGCCGCCCCAGCCCCCCGGGGTCCAGCGGCGGGCCGTGTTGAGGATCCCCATCACAAAGAGGAATGCGACGACGCACCCGATGCCCGTGCAGAGGCCCGGGCCGCCGCAGGAGGTCGCCGTCGGGTAGCGCGTCGGAGGCGGGGGCGTGTTGCCGCTGGAGGAGGGATACGACGTCGTGCCGCCCGACCGCACGGGGATTCGAACGGCGATCTCATGAACCGCCGCGAGGAGCCCCGCGCCGTAGTTGCCCGCGCGGAACTGCGGCTTGAAGCACCGGTCGGCCACTCCATTGTTGAAGGAGCTGCTCAAAAGCCCCTCCAACTCGCTCGACGGGGCGATTCTCCACGCCCGGTCGTCGACGGCGACCACGATGACGAGACCGAGGTTGCCGTCCGTGTTCCACGCGCGGGCGAGCGAGTCGGCCAGGCCCTCCACCCCGCCGGGCGCGGTCCGGACAGTCACGATGGCGACGTCGTAGTCGGTCCGGTTGAGGAGCTCGCTAAGAATGGACCGGATGCCCTCCTCGGAGGCCGGGTCGACCACGCCAGCCTGATCCGTGACGAACCCCTCGCGCCGGATCGCCTGGGGCCAGGCGACGCCCGCTATGATCAGGAAGAGCGCCACCGCCCCGAATCTGTGTGCATCTGTGCGCATCTGTGGATCGTCCCCCTATGCCGGGATCTGCATCTGGTCGACCTTCTCGCCGAGCGACCCGCCCAGCTCGTAGAGGCCGAGGAAGAGGTGCCGGAGCGCGTCGGCATCGACGCGCGCCTCCTCGACCCGGATGCGCCACAGGTCCTTCATCGCCGCGAGCGGCATCCCCAGGGCCCCCTCGAGCGCCGTAACCGCCTCCACCGCCTCGCGCGGGGACTCCTTGCCGAGCAGGTGGAGGAGCGCGCGAACGACGGGGACGTAGGCCGACAGCGCGGAGAAGAGCATGTCCTTCAGGGCCTGCGCGTCGTTCCCCACCTGGATGAAGCCGTTCCTGAGCTGCAGGAAGTGCGACTTCAGCTCACGTTCGCACTGGAGCCTCAGGTCGGCCTTCTCGATCTTGAGGTCCGCCAGCAGGTCACGCCCGAACACCGTGTGGTGGATCAGCTTGAGGTTGTAGAACTCGACCGGGAAGGCGTCGAGCGAGGTCTCGACGTACGCCTGCGTCATGCAGAGCGGCGCGCTCACGCCGCGCGACCCGTACATCCTCCCGAGCTCCTGGACCTCGTCGAAGAAGTCCGGGTAGAAGCGCTGGAAGAGGAGCACGAAGTTCGTGTCGGAGCGGCCGGGGAGGTAGTCCTTCGTCAGGACGCTCCCGGCGAGGTTCACGGACAGGAGGTGCTCCTTGAAGGCGTTGACGGCGCCCTGCGCGAAGCCCTTGACGATGTCCACGGATTCGGGCCGGAGGCCTGCTACGTTGAGGTCGGTCATGGTCCCTCTCGATCAGCGTTGGACAGGGGCATTATAGGGGCGCCGTCCCCACGCGGCCAGAACCGCGATCGCCAGGAACGCGCCCAGGGCGTCGGCGACGACGTCGCCCGCGGAGGCGACCCGCCCGGGGACGAACGACTGGTGCCACTCGTCGGAGGCGCCGTACGCGGCCGAGAGCAGGAGGGAGAAGAGGACCGCGCCCGCCGAGGCGGGCCGGCCGAGGCCGCCGTTCGCCGCCCGCAGGACGAGCGCGCCGAGGAGCGCGTACGCCGCGACGTGGGCGAGCTTGTCGTTCACGGCGAGCGGGATCCGAGGGCGTTCCATGCTCGAGAGCCAGAAGATCCCGGCCATGTACACGAGCACGGGGACCCAGCGGGCCGCGGAGCGGGATCGCGCCTTCACGCCAGGTCCCGAACGGCCTCTTCCAGCTTCGCGCGCTGCGCCTCGAGCTCGCGCATGCGGGTCTCTTCCGCCTGGACCACCTCCGCGGGGGCCTTGTCGCGGAAGTTCGGGTCGCCGAGCTTCTTCTGCACCCGCTCGATGCCGCCCACGGTCTCCGCCAGGCGCTGCTCGAGCCGCTTCCGCTCCGCCGCCAGGTCGATCACGCCCTCGAGGGGCACGCTGATCGCCAGCGGGCCGATCGCCTCCGTCGCCGACCTCGGCGGACGAGAGAGCCCCACGCCCAGCGTGAGCGCGGAGAGCCCCCCGAGCCTCTCGATGACCCGCTCCTGGCCGCGGAGGGCGGCGAGGGCCGCCTCGTCCTGCCCGCTCACCTGTGCCGCGAGGAGCTGCGCGCGTGGGGCGTTCACGCGGGCGCGGATCTCGCGGATCCCGCGCGTCACGTCCATGAGGCGCGACATCGCCTCCTCGGTGGCCCCGTGGACGCGCGAGGGGTCCTGCTTCGGCCACGGCGCGGTCATGAGGTTCTCGGAGAGCGCCTTGTCGAGCCCGGGGAACGAGCGGATCGCCTGCCACAGCTCCTCGGTCACGAACGGGATCACCGGGTGGAGGAGCCTGAGGACGTTCGTCAGCGTTTGCACGAGCACGGCCTCCACGGTCGCGCGGTCCGGCCCGCCGAGGCGAGGCTTCACGATCTCGAGGTACCAGTCACAGAACTCGTGCCACACGAAGTGGTACAGCGCCCCCACGTACTCGCCGAAGCGGTACTCCTCGAGGGCGGCGTCGGCCTTCGCGATGCACGTGTGGAGCCTGGAGAGGATCCAGCGATCCTCGAAGGCGAGCTTGTCGGACGTCGGCAGCGCGTCCAGGAGCCGCGCCGGGGTCGACGACTGCACGTTCGACAGCGAGAAGCGGCACGCGTTCCAGATCTTGGTGATGAACGCCTGTCCCTCCTCGCACTTCGGGTTCCCGGTCCACTTCGGGTCGTCGGGAGGGGACTTTTTCGCCTCGCCGAGGTTCTTGAAGCCGTTCTGCCAGTTCAGGTCCTGCCCGAGATTCGCCTGGCTCGCGAGGCAGTGCCGCGTGGCGTCGGCGCCGTACCGCTTGATGAGCTCCAGCGGGTCGACGCCGTTCCCCTTGCTCTTCGACATCCGGTCGCCCCAGATCTTCACCGTGGCGTGGATGTAGACGTCGCTGAAGGGGATCTCGCCGAGGAACTCCATGCCGCTGAAGATCATCCTCGCCACCCAGAGGTAGATGATCTCGCTTGCCGTGAACAGCGAGTGGCCGGGGTAGAACTTCGCCACGTCGGCGGCCTTGTCGGGCCAGCCGAGCGTCGCAAACGGCCAGAGGGCGCTGGAGAACCACGTGTCGAGCACGTCGGTTTCCTGCTCGATCTTGGCGCTTCCGCACTGCCCGCATTTCGTCGGGTCGGTCAGCCCCGTGGTGTACTTCTTGCAGTCGGCGCACTTCCACGCGGGCACCCGATGGCCCCACCAGATCTGGCGGCTGATGCACCAGTCGCGGAGGTTCTCCATCCACTCCAGGTACACGCGCGTCCAGCGGTCGGGGATGAAGCGGACCCTCCCCTCCTTGACCACGCGGATCGCCGGCTGGGCCAGCTCCTTCATCCTCACGAACCACTGGTCGGAGAGGTACGGCTCGAGGACGGTCTTGCAGCGGTCGCAGTAGCCGATGGGCGTCTCGTGGTCCTGGGTCTTGATGAGGAGCCCCAGCGCCTCGAGGTCCTTCACGATCGCGTCGCGCGCCTTGAAGCGGTCGAGTCCCCTGTACTTGCCGGCGTTCTCGTTCATCGCCCCGTGCTCGTCCATCACGATGACGCGCGGGAGCTTGTTCCTCACGCCGCAGTCGAAGTCGCTCTGGTCGTGCGCCGGGGTCACCTTCACGGCCCCCGTGCCGAACTTCGGGTCCACGAGGATGCCGTCGGCGATGATCGGGATCTCGCGGTCCATGAGCGGCAGGACCGCCGTCTTCCCGATCAGGTCCTGGTACCGCGGGTCGTCCGGGTGCACGGCCACGGCGGTGTCGCCGAGCATCGTCTCGGGCCGCGTCGTGGCCACCGTCAGAAAGCGGTCCGAGCCCTTCACCGGATACTTGATGTGCCAGAGCTTTCCCTTGGGCGGCTTCTCGGGGCGGTCCACCTCGATGTCCGAGATCGCCGAGAGGCACCTCGGGCACCAGTTCACGATCCGCTTGTCCTTGTAGATGTACCCCTTTTCGAAGTACCGCACGAAGGCCACGCGGATCGCGTGGGAGTATCCTTCGTCCATCGTGAACCGGCACCGCGTCCAGTCGCACGAGCAACCGAGCCGCTTGAGCTGGCGGATGATCGTGTCGCCGTACTTCTGCTTCCACTCCCACACGCGCTCGAGGAACTTCTCGCGGCCGAGGTCGTGGCGGGACACCTTGTCCTTCGCCAGCTCGCGCTCCACCACGTTCTGGGTCGCGATCCCCGCGTGGTCCGTGCCCGGGAGCCACAGCACCTCGTGCCCGTTCATCCGCCTCCAGCGGATGACGATGTCCTGGAGCGTGTTGTTCAGGGCGTGTCCCATGTGGAGGGAGCCCGTCACGTTCGGAGGCGGGATGACGATGCAGTAGGGTGGCTTCGTCGAGGCGGGGTCCGCCGTGAAGAGCCCCTTCGACTCCCAGCCCTGGTAGATCCGCTCCTCCGTGGAGGCCGCGTCGTATCGGGTCGGCAGCTCGGTCGGCATCGTCGTCTCCCTACTGATTCGGCGGCGTGTACGCCGACCGCGGCCTGGACTCCAGTCGCTCGATCGGCTCCTTCCGCTCGTCCCGCCCCCAGATGAGGCTCGCCGGGTTGTCGGTCAGGAACAGGATGGCCGTGTCCGCGTCCTCCAGCGTGAGCTGGGCCGAGTCGGCGACCGAGACGAGCCGCTCGTACAGCTCCTCGTCCTTGTACAGCTTCCCGATCGACCCCTGGCCCGACTTGATGTCCTCCACGACGCCCCGGAACGAGACGAGGCTCTTCTCCAGCTCGTCCAGGTTGTTGTTCAGCTTCTCCCGGGTCGGGTCGAACGAGATCATGAACCCGTTCAGCGTGTCGGAGGTTCGCGTCACCTGGTCCGTGACGCTCCCCATCATGACGTGGGTGTCCTCGCCGAGCGTCATGACCATCTTGTCGACGTTCACGAGCAGCTTGTCGGTGTCGTCGAGGACCGGCTGCCCCTTGCGGAACAGCGTGGTGGCCTCGTCGAGGAAGTTGTTCACGCGCTCCTTGAGGGCCGGGTCGCCGAAGAACTCGAGCGTCTTCTGGACCCCCTTCAGCAGCTCCTCCTGGCTCGTGGGCGTCTCTCCCTCGACCTCGCCGGTCCCGTCCGTCGGCAGCGCGTCGCCGCTGAACTCGGCCTCGGAGAGCTTGAACTCGAGGAACTTGTCGCCGATGAGCCCCTTCGACGCGATGCGGATCGTGCGCGATCGGATGCGGTAGCTGGGCTCGATCTGGATGACGACCTTGATCCGCGCGCGCTTCTGACCTTCGGGGAGGTGGGAGTAGTCGCCGCGCCCCTCGGCTTCCTTGATCTGCTGGTCGGTCATGGCGATGCCCGACTTCCCGCGGGCCGCCTCGATGTCCTCCTTGATCGGCGGGTCGATCCGCTCGACCTTCCCGATCTTCACGCCGCCCATCTGGACGGGGCTCTTCGCGTCCACGCCGGTCACGTCCTCGAAGTAGGCCGTGACGCGGTAGGTGTTCAGGAAGGCCCCTTCCTTCAGGAAGTAGATCACGACGGCGCAGAAGACCGTGAGGCCGAGGGTCACGAAGATCCCGAGCCTCAATTCCAGCTTGCGTTCGTCCACGGTCGACCTCCTACTTGTCCGACGGCTCCAGGAAGAAGAGGATCGCCTTCGCCGCCTTGAGCAGCGAGCGCGTGCCCTTGCTCATCGGCTCCGACTTGCTTCGGTCGTATGCGAGCTTCGTCTTCGCCCCCGAGACGCCCTCGATCGACTCCGAGAGCGAGGGGTCCGAGGCGAATCGTCCGAGGTTGCCCTTTCCCGACTCGACGTGGCCCTGCATCTCCTTCGCGGCCTCGGAGAGGGCCTGGAACTCGGAGCGGACCCGCTCGATCCGCTCGCGAGTCACTCCGAACTGGTCCGAGATCCCCGCGGAATTGGCCTGGGTGCGGGCGATGGCGTCCGAGGAGGCCTCGATCATCGCGTTGGCGTCGTCGCCCACGACGCGGAACGTCCCCTGGGCCCGCTTGAGCGCGTCCGGGCCGCGCTCCACGATCCGGTTGAACCCGCCGATCAGTCCCTTCATCTCGTCCCCGAATCGCCCGATCCGCTGCTGGAGCTCGCTGTCGCTGAAGATCCCCTGGACGTTCCTCGCCGCGTCGCCGACGCTGTCGAGCGAGACGTCCAGCTCGCCGAGGACAGCGGCCCCGGATCGGGGGACGGGGTCCTCGTGGCCGACGTCGATCGCGAGGTAGCGCTCCTGGATGAGGCCCATGGACGCCACGCGGACCTTGTGGGTGTGGATCCGGATCGGGTCGAGGATGCCGAGGACGATCTTCACGCGCTTCTGCTTCTCGGCGTCGGGCAGGCCGGTGAGGTCGAAGGTCGGCGCCGGCGCGTCGAAGCCCGGCGGGATGATCTCGAGCACCCACCCCGCGCGGACGCCGGCGATCCGGATCGGCGTCCCCTCGGCGATGCCCCTCGCGTCCTCGAAGTAGGCGACGACGCGGTACACCTTCGGCCAGTA
The DNA here is from genome assembly GCA_964649705.1 of uncultured Planctomycetia bacterium. Lineage (GTDB taxonomy): Bacteria > Planctomycetota > MHYJ01 > WSZJ01 > CAZYRM01 > CAZYRM01. Next base: position 36,535 of record CAZYRM010000003.1, on the reverse strand, counting down.
CCGGTCGTGGATCGCCTCGACGGCCGACCAGAGGGCCGCGACCACCCCGATCACGACGAGCACGCCGAGCACACGTTCCGCGCGGGAGGAGGCCACGTCAGTTCGCCCCCTTCCCCGCGCTCCCGACGATGGGGGAGCCGCCCTCGTCGCGCTGCCAGGTCCGCGTGGACTCGCTCTTGATGGGCCCCTCGATCAGGCCGTTGATGAACTGGTGGACGAACGGGTCCTCCGCGCCCTTCACCTCGGCGGGCGTCCCGAGGAAGCGGATCGTGCCGTCGTGAAGCATGGCGATCCGCGTGGCGATGCGGTAGGCGCTCGCCATGTCGTGCGTGACCACGATCACCGTCTTCGACAGCTTGTCGCGCAGGCGCAGCACCAGGTGGTCCACCTCCGCGGCGCGCACGGGGTCGAGGCCCGTGGTCGGCTCGTCGAAGAGCATGATCTCGGGGTCGGTCGCGAGCCCGCGGGCGATCCCGACGCGCTTCCGCATCCCGCCCGACAGCTCGCCCGGCATCTTTCCCTCCACCCCTGGAAGATCGACGATCGAGAGCTTCTCCTCGACGATCTTCCGGATCTGGCGCGCGGAGAGGTCCGTGTGCTCCTGGAGGGCGAACGCGACGTTCTCTCCGACGGTGAGCGAGTCGAAGAGGGCGGAACCCTGGAAGACCATCCCGACCCGGCGGCGGAAGAGGTTCCACTCGGGGATGGTGGCCTTCGTGATGTCCTTCCCCTCGACGAGGATCTGCCCCTTGTCGGGCGCCATCAGGCCGAGGATGTGCTTGAGGAGGACGCTCTTTCCCGTGCCGCTCTGGCCGATGACGCAGACGCACTCCCCCCGCCCGATGGAGAGGTTCACGCCCGCGAGGACGCGCTTCTCGCCCAGCGTCTTGTGGACGTCGACGATGTCGATGAGCGGAGTCTCGGCCATCTCACATGCGGAAGAGCATGACGGTCAGGAAGAAGTCGCTGATCAGAATCGTGATGCTCGAGGTGACGACGCTCTCCGTGGTCGCCTTGCCGACGCCCGAGGCGCCGGGGCCGCAGTTGAAGCCCTTGTAGCAGCAGATGAGGCACATCAGGGCGCCGAAGATCGACGACTTGATCAGGCCTCCGAGGATGTCCCAGACGTCAACCCATTCCTTGGTGTGGTAGACGTAGTAGAAGTGATCGACGTCGAGGACCACCACGGAGAGGAAGTAGCCGCCGAGGATCCCGACGGTGTCGGAGAGGATGGCGAGGATGGGCATGAGGAGGACGCAGGCGACGAAGCGGGGGAGGATGAGGTGGCTGATCGGGTCGGTGGCCATGGCCGAGAGGGCGTCGATCTGCTCGGTGACCTTCATCGTGCCGAGCTCAGCGGTCATGGCGGCGCCGACGCGGCCGGCGAGCATGAGGCCCGTGAGCACGGGGCCGAGCTCCTTGACCATGGTGACGCCGACGATGGCGCCGAGCATGGTCTCGACCTGCATGCGCTTGAACTGGAAGTAGCTCTGGACGGCGATCACGGCGCCGGTGAAGCAGCCGGTGGTCAGGACGACCACGAGCGACTTCGGCCCGATGTTGAACATCTGGAGGAGCAGGATCTTCCGGCTGGGCCACTTCCGGAACAGGCGTACGATGACGCGGAGGAAGAGGAGGCCGAACGCGCCGAAGCCGCTGAACATCGCCAGCAACTCGTGGCCGATCCCGCCGAAGAAGGCGTAGATCGCGGGCTCGGAGGACTCTTTCGTGTCGGCCACGTCGCCCCTCGGAGAGGATGGAATCGAGGGATTGTACCCGGGGGGGACGGGAAGTCAACGAGACGGGTGGAGGTCGAGGCGGGGCTTGGTGGCCGCAGTACGTGGTGGAGGTCCGCGGCGTGGTTGGGCGGCCGATATCTGATATCTGATATCTGAGGTCTGATATCAGATATCGGCCCCAGCCGCGCGGCCTGGCGATCACCTTGGCGACTGCTGACCACGCCGGATGCCCGGAACATATCTGATATCAGACCTCAGATGTCAGATATCAGATATCGAATCGAGACCCATCCGAGTGTTCCCCATCTCTTGTCCCCCGTGTACCTCCTCGCTATGCTCCCTCCCAAATGATCCACTCCCTGCAGGCCGCCCGCGCCGCCGCGGCGATCCTCGTCCTGCTCTTCCACGCGAGCGGATCGATCTTCGCCAAGTCGAAGTACTGGGGCGCGGAGCCGTTCGGCGACCTCTTCGACTTCGGCCACGCCGGCGTCGACTTCTTCTTCGTCCTCTCCGGGTTCATCATCGCCTATGCCCACCGCGGCGACATCGGCCGCCCCGAGCGCTGGCCGTCCTACGCCTGGAAGCGCTTCCGACGCATCTACCCGCCGTATTGGGTGATCACAGCGCTCCTCGTGCCTGTCTTCTTTTTCAGGCCGGACTGGGGAGTGGGGCACGAGCGCGAGGCCGACACGATCCTCTGCTCCTTCCTGCTCGTGTGGCACCCGCCCGGACCCGTCCTCGGCGTCGCGTGGAGCCTCTGCAACGAGGTCCTGTTCTACGCCGCCTTCCTCGCCTTCATCGCGGGCAGGCGGATCGGCCTGGTCGTCTTCGCGGTGTGGCTCCTCTTCATCCTGCTTCCGCCTGGGCCACGCCCGTTCCCGCTCGACTTGCTGGGGGACCTGCGGCATGTCCAGTTCTTCCTCGGGATGCTCGGAGCCGCCGTCTACGTGAGGCGGACCGTGCCCGCGCCGCGCCTGGTCGCGCTCCTGGGAGCGGTGGTCTTCCTCGGGGCGGGCGTCGTGGAGACCTACACGCGGTGGCTGGGCGCCTCCGCGCTGCTGGTTGCGTACGGTGTGGGCAGCCTGGGCGTCGTCCTGGGGCTGGCCGAGGCGGAGCGGTCCGGAGGCCTGCGCGTGCCTCGCATGCTCTCATTCCTCGGGGCCGCGTCGTACGCCATCTTCCTCGCCCACGTGCCCGCGCTGTCGCTCATCGCCAAGCTCGCCGTCGCCGCGGGGGTCCCCACGAGGCTCCACCACGGCGCGGCATTCGTCATCGTCGTGGTCCTGGCGATCCTGGCGGGCGTCGCGTTCTATCTCGTCGTGGAGAGGCCGCTCCTGAAGGCGTTCGATCGGCGTCCTAGCTCAGCTCCAGCGTCAGCTTGACCCGCTTCTTCCCGCGTAGGACGGACATCGGGACCTTGGAGCCGGGGACGTGCTTCTGCCTGAGGAAGACGATCAACTCCCCTTCGGTCATCGGCGCCGACTTCCCGTCCACCTCGACGAGGATGTCCTCCTGCTGGAAACGGCCCTTCTTCGCGTTCCCCTGCGGCCCGACGAACTTCGCGCGGAGCCCGAGGACCTCGCCGGTGAGCCCGGCGGCCTTTCGTTCGTCGTCCGTCAGGGGCACCCACACGACGCCGCTGCGCAGGTCCCATAGCGACTCGCGCCAAGCGATGTCGTAGTGCTTCCACGGCCCCGAGAGCGCAAGCGTCAGCGTCTTCGATTCGGATCCGCGTCTCACGACCGCCTTCGGGCTGGCCGAGTCGGCGAGGTTCTGCAGGACCCACTGGAGGTCGGCAGGCGACGTGACGGCCTGGCCATCAAGCGACTCGATCTCGTCACCCGCGAGGACGCCCGCCTTCTCCGCGGCGGAGCCCTTCGTCACCGCCTCGACGCGGCGGCCGTCGTCGATGGCGATCTTCACGCCGACGTTTTCGGGCAGCGGGTAGAGCCAGAGCAGGCTGTCGGGGATGGGGCGCTTCGCGTTGGCGGCCTCGCGGCGGAGGCCCATCGTGACGTGGTGGCAATGGATGCAGCCCTTCGGCAAGTCGGTCTGCTTGAAGCGGCTCGCGAGGTTCGGGATCGACTCGGCCGTGCGCCACTTGAGGGGCTTTCCCTTCTTCCCCTCGAGGAGGGACTTGTTGCCGGGGTACGCCGCGTGAAGATCGAGGACGCGCTCCATGCAGGCGCGCAGGCCGGCGACGGAGACGAGGTCGCCGGAGTGGTCGCGGTCGGAGGCGCGGGAGCCGTAGCGGGCGTAGACCGTCTGGTCGGCGTTCATGAACATCGCCGCCCAGGTCATGTCCCAGTCGAACTGGAAGAGGCTGATGTCGACGCCGCGCATCTGGACGACGCGCACGCAGACGAACTTCGAGGAGAGGTCGGCGAGTTCCTGCTCGAGACGGGCAACCTGCCCGTCGAAGGCCTTGCAGCCCTTTCAGGGCACTCAGCGGAAGACGATGAAGAGCGGCTTGCCCTCCCGCTTCGCCTGCGCGAAGCCCGCGGGAAGGTCGTCGTAGACCCAGCCGTCGGAGGCCTCGGTGTCGCCGATGGCCTTGCGGACCTCGTCGGGCGACTGGTCGGCGAGGAGTAGGGTGACGGCGGCCAGAGCGGCCGCGGCGAGGGGGATTCGTCTCATCTGGTGCTCCCATCTGCGTCCAGACGGGGAATGCCGGATCGGGGCGGGTTTCGGGCGTCCGGAATGGAATCGGACCCGGCAGCAGCGCCGCCGGGTCCGTTCAGAGGCTGAGGGCTACCTTGACCAGCCGTACGGGTCGTACCGCTCGTAGGGCTGTCCGTAGTGATGGCCGGAGTGCCAGGTCGTGTGCCCGCCATAGTGCGTGCCGCCGTGCCAGCCGGAGTTGTTGCCGTACGGCGTGTCGTACTCGCCGTAGTGGACGCCGCCGTGCCACCCGTCGTGGTACCCGTAGTGGGTCCCGCTGTGGTGGCCGTCGGAGTAGCCGTAGGTGGATCCGCCGTAGTACCCGCCATACCCGGGCGAGCTGTAGCCGGACGACCCTCAGCCACCCTGCGCGAAGGCGGTGCTCGCGGTGATCGCCAGTGCGAGCGATGCCAGCAGGAGATGCCTCACGTATTGGACCTCCCCGTGTCTGGGGCCCCTCGGGCCCCATTCCCCCTGTGTTGGGAGGATTCTGCCCGAAGCCGGCCGCCGGGTCCAGTCCTTAAATAGAGGACCCCGCTCGGTCGGGGTCGCGACCGATCGGGGTCATCCCCTGTGTGCAGAGGGGGTTGGTACGTTTGATAAGGCTGGGGGTGCCACGCGGGTGACTGCCACGACGCCCGCGTGGCGCCTTGCCCCAGCAGTGTGCTTCCTTGAGAGAGATCATGGGCAACCCTCCTGCCACCCAGACTCACATCGGAGTCCTGGCGCAGCATCATATTCTACCAGTAGTTACATGAAATGGACCCAGGCAACCCGATTCCGCCTGACCGGCTGGAAAGCGAGCCAACCTGACCCGGGGGCCTCCCGACCTGGCTGGAAGGCGTACACCGGCTCGCCGGCGAACCAGAGGCCCGGGGACCCTACCGCACGCGGCCGACCGCGGGCCAGGTCTCCCCGTTGGCGACGTCATAGGCGGAGTCATCGGCGCGCACCCAGCGGACCCCGCCGTAGTTCCGCGAGGCATCCCCCGCGACGTAGACCCAGCCGCCCGTGACGCTGGTCGTCCCCAGCCCGAGGACGATCTCGCCCCGCCCGTCCCCGTCGACGTCGCCCACCGCTGGGCGCACCTCGCCGTTCGCCGAGTTGTACGTGGACCAGTTCGCCCGCGCCCAGCCCCGCTTCGCGTACGACGTCCCCGCGTCGTCCACGATCCGAGCGTACCCGCCGCCCGTGGTGTAGCGGCCGAGGCCGAGGACGATCTCCTCCGCCGCGTCCCCGTCCAGGTTCCCGCACGCCGGCCTCACGTCCCCGTTCGCCGTGTTGTAGGCCGACCAGTCGATCCGAATCCACTGCCGGAACGCCCACCCGCCGGCCGCGTCATCGTACACAGCGCTCCAGCCGCCCTGGCCAGGATAGGTCCCCAGCCCGACGACGAGCTCGTCCCGCCCGTCGCCGTCCACGTCTCCCGCCGCCGGCCTCGTCGAGCCGTTCGCCGAGTTGTAGGCCGACCACGGGATCCGCAGCGTCCGCAAGAAGGCGTAGTCCGCCGAGGCGTCGTCGTACAGGTAGACCCAACCGCCCGACGCCGTGTACGTCCCGATCCCGATGGCGATCTCCGCGCGGCCGTCCCCGTCGAAGTCGCCCACCGCGGGCCTGGTCTCGCCGTTCGCCGCGGGGTACGCGCTCCAGTCGAGGTGGAGCCACCTCACGACGGCGTACGTCGCCCCGTCGAGGATCGGCGCCCATCCGCCCGCTGGCGTGTACGTCCCCAGCCCGCAGACGACCTCGTCCACGCCGTCCCCGTTCACGTCGCCGCAGGCCGGCATCATCGTCCCGTTCGCCGCGTTGTACGCCGCCCAGCCCTGCGACATCCACGCCTCGTGGGCCCAGTCGCCCGAGACGACGTCCACGCGGCCGTTCCCGCCCCGTCCCAGGCCGAGGAGGAGGCGGTTCCCGCCGGGCGTCGTGAACGGACCGTCGGGGTACCCGTGGTTCCCTCCCGCGCCGTTGTAGGCCCACACGCGCCAGAAGTACGTCGTGCTCGGGGCGAGGCCGTTCCACGTCACCGCCGTGCTCGTCCCGACGTCCCAGTTCTGGAAGGTGCCCGTCATGTCGACCAGGTCGCTTTGGGACTGCGCCACGTCGACGTAGTACCCCGCGGCCCCCGCCGAGGGCGACCACGAGAAGTCGGCCGAGGCCGTCCCGCCGTTCGCGTAGGCGTTCGCGGACAGGTTCGCCGGCGCGGGAGGCGCCCCGTTCATCCTCGACTGGACCATCTGGACGAAGGCGTCCCATGGGAAGTAGACGCCAGGGTCGGTCCGTACGCCGTACAGTTGCGCCGCGGTGCTCCCCGAGGTCTGCACCTGCGCGTGCGCCACGAGGCCGATGCCGTTGTAGTATCCGCCGCTCGCCGTCGCGTTGCCTGCCGGGTGCGTCGGCGTGATGTCGTAGGCCTCGCACAGCCAGGCGCAGAGGTCGGCGAGCGAGTCGAGCAGCTCGGGCGTCCACTGGTTCGGGTCGCCCGCGAAGCCCTCCGTCTCGATCCCGATCGAGTGGGAGTTGTAGTACGTCGCGTGCCACGCCATGTCGTTGTCGGCGACCATCTGCGTGATCTCCCCGTTCCGCGCGATCACGTACTGGCTGCTCGCCGAGGCGCTCGGGTTCTGGAACCAGGAGATGATCCCCCAGTAGGACCCCTCGCCGGTGTGGATCACGATCGTGTCGACCACCGCCCGAGTGTCCCAGTTGCGATCGCTGTAGTTCGACGTGCTCGCCGGCCTCCAGATCGTCGCCGGCCGGTCCACCGCCGCGGCGCAGGTCGCCATCCAGAGACACGCCGCCCCGATCGTCCAACCCCGCATGAGACCCTCCTCGCTACCACCCGAAGGGCGAGCCATAGGCTCCCCAGATCCAGGCCGCCTGACCGCGGTACCAGATCTGCCGCCACGACCCGCTCGTCGCCACCTGACAGAACCTCGAACCCACGTTGCACAGGCCGAGCACGTTGTTCGCGAAGGACGGATTTGTCCTGGCGTTCACGAGCGTCGTGATGCGGACGCCCGTCAGGCCGCGGACCTCCCTGAGGAAGCTCCCGGAGCACCAGCCAGTCCGCTGGTCGTACCGGATCTGGTACCAGCCGTTGCTCCGCGCGCCGCTGAAGTAGACCTGCCCCTGCCTGACCTGGCCGATGATCGGAAAGCTCATCCCGGCCCCGCTCCGCACGTTGAGCGTCAGGGCGTTCACCCTGACCGCCGTCAGCGCGGGCGTGCCCTGCGGCCTCGGCCACCGATAGTCGTTGTCCATCGCCATGCGCCAGTCGTCGATCACCCCCTGCTTCCCCTCGATGAACCACTGGTCCGCACGGGGCCAGCGGTAGAGGACGAGCGCGCGGATCGCCTGGGTGCCGACCGTCGAATTCCACGAGTTGATCTCGCGGTAGGCATTCCTCACCCAGCCCGAGTTCGCGTCGGCCCAGGCGTCGTTCTGGTCGGTCTCCGTGATGTAGGCCGGAAGCGACCTGGCCCACGTGGGGTGCGCATTCAGGTAGTCGCGGTAGGCGCGGAAGTGGAACCGCCGGGTCTGGTACGGCGCGTTCATCGTCGCTTCGCTGAAGATGAGGTTCGGGTCGGACCCGTGCGTGTAGGTGTGCAGGGCCACGCCGTCGAGGCCGCCCTGGCCGAGCGAGTTCAGGATCTCGAGGTGGTACTCGACCCACCCCTGCCCGATGACCGCGGCCCACGTCGCGACGCCCTGCGTCACGACCTGGTCTCCCGAGTGCCCGGGGAGTGCCTTGATCGCCTGGCGGCATCGTCGGAAGCAGTCCACGTACATCTGCGCCGTGATCCGCTCCTCGGCCCCCTCGTAGCGGGGCCACTCGCCGGGTAGGTTCGTCTCGTTTCCGATGATCCAGATGTGGGCGCCCGGGGAGGCGGCGACGAAGTTGGCGACGCGCCGCGCGAAGTCGGCGTAGTGGCGCTGGTAGGGGAGGGTCCCGTTCGTGGGGCCGTAGCCGTGGTTGATGCGGACGAGGAGGCCGTACCCCTGGTCCGCCCAGGGGCGGTAGTCTCGCCCCGAGAGGTTCTGGGCGTTCCTCCCGACCTCCTCGGTGAAGAGGATCCACCCCCGGCGGCCCTTCTCGGCCATGTGGCGCTCCCCACCGGGATCGTGGATCCCGAAGAGGAAGGGCGACTCGCCGTACGTCTGAGCGAAGACCGAAGACCCGACCAGGAGGAACGTCAGGACGGCGCGCATGGCACCACCCCTTTCCCACGACGCTCCTCTACCCCGTAACCAAGGGATGTACCAAGCAACCCGCCTGCCCCGCGAGCGCACCCGGGTGAGCGGGAGGGCGGTCCACGAACCCCTGGGGCTCACACATGTTGCGCTGTGCGTCAGGCGTTCCTAACAGAGATGTCAAATATACCTGCGCCGCCGCGGAGTCACGCCGCGTAACGTCGTTTCGCCGCGTAACGCGCCCCCCGCGTTGACACCCCCGCGTCCCTCTGGTAGCGTCCGTCGCATGGACGCAGGCCCGACCCCGACTCTCATCGGCGGTCCCGACCCCTGCGCGGGGAAGACGCTCGCGGGCGAGTTCCGCCTCGTGCGCCTCCTCGGCCGCGGCGGGATGGGCGCCGTCTACCTGGGCGAGCAGCTCTCGCTGCAGCGCCGCGTCGCCATCAAGCTCCTCCCCCCCTTCGCCACGGCCGACCCCGAGGCCCTCGCCCGCTTCCAGAGGGAGGCCGTCTCCGCCGCCAAGCTCCAGCATCCCTGCATCGTCCAGGTCTACTACTTCGGGAAGCAGGAGGGGCAGTACTTCATCGCGATGGAGTACGTCGAGGGCGAGACGCTCTCGGCGTTCCTCGCGAAGAAGGGGAGGCTGCCGGTGGGGGAGGCGCTTGCCATCACGCGCGAAGTCGCGAAGGCCCTCGGCGCCGCGCACGAGCAGGGGGTCGTCCACCGGGACGTGAAGCCCGAGAATGTGTTCCTGTCCAAGGACGGCCGCGTGAAGCTCGGCGACTTCGGCCTTGCCCGCGACTCGAAGGGGCAGGGGGGGCTCTCCGCGACGGGCCAGGTCATGGGGACGCCGTACTACATGCCGCCGGAGCAGTGCCGTGGCGCGACGGTCGACGCCCGGTCCGACCTGTATGCCCTCGGCGCGACGCTCTACCACCTCCTGAACGGCCGCACGCCGTACGTCGGGGCCTCGGCGATCGACATCATCCACCAGCAGGTCGCCTCTCCGGTCCCTCCGTCCGAGTCGTTCGGGCCCGGGCTCTCCCCCGCGGTCGTGGACCTCGTCCGACGGATGATGGCGAAGGACCCCGCGGAGCGGCCCGCTTCGGCCAAGGAGGTGGTCGCGGCGATCGAGAAGCTCGCCGTGAGGCCCTCCGCGCAAGGCCCGTCGAAGCCCCCTTCGCGCACCGCGATCCCGTCCGTGCCCGGCGCGGCCCCGGCCTCGAAGCCGCCCTCGCGCCCCGCGATCCCGGCGGCGACGTCGGCGACCGTGATGCCGAAGCCCCCCGCGTACTCCACGGTGACATCGGTGGGCGCGGCCACGCCCATTCCGCCCGCGACCGCGCGCCGCAGGCCGAGGTGGATCCTCGTCGCTGGGATCGCCGCGGTCGTCCTCGTGATCGCGATCGGATGGAAGGCGACCCGCGGGCGGGGCCAGGACGGGCCGCCGGGGCCCTCCCAGGCGCCCCCCAGCACGACTGCGCCTGAGAATCCCGTGCCGCAGCCAGCGCCCCCCCAGGACCCGCCTCACAAGGTCCCCCTGGCCATTTCGAGGCTCCTCGAGAAGCAGGAAGGGGAGCCCATGATCTTCTCGATGGCTCGCGAGGCGGCGGCTCGGGAGAGGTGGGGCGAGATCGTGAAGATCATCGACCGCGCCCCGAACGTGCTCCAGATGAGTCGGCACGCCGAGCGCGTGACTAAGCTGCGCGCCGAGGCCATGAAGGCCCTTCTGCAGGCGATCGAAGGCCCTCTGGAGTCGGCGAAGAAGGCGGCCGCGAGCGGCGACAAGGCGAGCGCCGAGAAGTTCCTCTCGGCACTCGAGGCGCTCGACATCGACGAGGTCGACGCCAGGGTCAAGGAAGTCCGCGACGGCTTCCCGAAGTAGCGCCCGGCCTATTTGCCGCCGCGCAGCTCCTCCACCTTCGCGCCGATCTCGGCCGCGGAGGGGTCCTCCGGCCAGCGGGCGAGGTAGGCGACCCACTCCGCCGCCGCGTCGTCCCGCCGTCCGACCATCTCCAGCGCAAGCGCCCGGTTCCAGCGCGCCTCCGCGAGGTCGGGGTCGAGCGCCAGGCAGGCGTCGCAGTCCGAGAGCGCCTCAATGCCCTGGCCCGCCTCGATGCGCAGGCTCGACCGCTTGAGGTACGGCTCCGGCTCCTTCGGCGCCGCGGCGATCGCCCCGTCGAAGTCCGCCGAGGCCTCCGCCGCGTGCCCCAGAGCCAGGTGACCCAGCCCGCGGTTGAGGAGCGACTTCCAATGGCCGGGACGCAGCCTCAGCGATTCGTCCAGGTCCAGGACCCCCTCGGCGCTCTGGCCGCCCTCGATCCGGTACGACCCGCGGAGGAAGAACCCCTCGGGGTCCTCGGGGTGGAAGTTGACGTAGCGGGCCAGGTCCTCGACGGCCTCCTTGAGCTTCCCCAGCCCCTCTCGCATCTTCGCCCGATCCAGGAGCGCCATGTCGTGCCGCGGGTCCCGATCCAGGGCCATCGTGAAGTCGCGCTCGGCCTGCTCGAGGCGCCCTCGCCGCATGTGGCAGAGCGCCCGGTTCACGCAGAACTCCGCCTCCGAGCGGTCCTCGCGAATCGCGACGTCGAAATCCGGAATCGCCTCCTCGTCCTTCCCCTGGTCGTAGAGCAGGCACCCTCGCGCGTTGCGGAATCGCGGCTCGGTCGGGCGCAGCCCGATGGCCGAGGTGACGTCCGCGAGGGCCCCTTCGCGGTCGCCCGCGTCGCGCTTCACGCAGCCCCGGAAGTAGGCCGCTTCGCCGTCGCGCGGGTCGCGTTCGAGCGCGCGCGTGTAGTCGTCCATTGCCTCCGCGTACCGCTTCTGCTCGAAGTGGACCCACGCGCGGTTCTTCCATGCCAGCGGCTGGGCCGCGTCGAGCGCGATTGCCTCGTCGAACCGCTTCTTCGCCCCGTCCCAGTCCTTCTGCTCCACAAGGTACGCCCCCTCCGCAACGAGGGCCTTGTACCGGCTCGCCCGCAGCGCGACGTCGCTCTCCCTCCGCTCGCTCGCGTGCCTCCCCTCCAGGCGGATGGCCAGGAAGGCGGCCCCCGCGATGCAGACCACTGCGGCGGCCGCGCCCGCGAGGAACGCCGGGTGGCGGCGTGCGCGCCTCGCCCATCGCGCGAGCGGCCCGATCGGCTTGGCGAGGACGGGCTCCCCGCGCTGGTACCTGGCCAGGTCCTCGGCCATCGCGAGCGCCGTCGGAAAGCGCTTCTCTCGGGGCTTCTCGAGGGCCCGCTCACAGATCGTGGCCAGGTCCCGCGGCGCGTTCGGAGCGGCGAGGCGGAGGGGCAGCGGCTCCTCCTGCGTGATGCTCTGGAAGATCGCCACGGCCGACTCGCCCGTGAACGGCCTCTTCCCCGAGAGCATCTCGTACAGGACCACGCCGAGCGCGAAGACGTCCGTCCGCGCGTCGATCAGGTCGAGGCGGCCGGCGATCTGCTCCGGAGACATGTAGAACGGGGTCCCGATCGCCGCCCCCGGCCGCGTGAGCGTGCTCGGGCCCTCCAGACTCCTCGCGAGGCCGAAGTCCGTGATCTGCGGCTCGCCAGCCTCGTCGAGCAGGACGTTGCCCGGCTTCATGTCGCGGTGGACGATCCCCTTCGTGTGGGCGAAGTGGATCGCGCGGGCGACCTTCTCGAGGAGCGACGCGGTCTGCTCGATCGGGAGCAGGCCCCTCCGCAGCCTCGCCTCGAGCGTCTCCCCCTCGATGCAGTCCATCGTGAAGAAGTGCCGCCCCTGCCAGACGCCGACCTCGTGGATCGGCACGATGTTCGGGTGACGGAGCTGCGCCGCGAGTTCCGCCTCGCGGTGGAATCGCTCGATCTGCTCCGCGGAGGCCTCCTCGCCCTCCTTGAGGAGCTTGAGCGCGACGACGCGGCCGAGGTCGACCTGGCGGACCCGATACACGATGCCCATGCCGCCCCGGGCCAGCTCGGAGAGGACCTCGAATCGACCGAAGAGCAGCTCCGAGGACGGGGGCCGGACCGGGCGCGGCGGCTCGGCCTCACGGGAGACTCCGACGGTTCCCGGCGTGGCGTCCGTCGCCGTCCCGCCGCCGCGGTGGCACCGCGCGACGGCCTCGGCGAAGCCGCCCGGGTTGTCGGCCATCATCCCGTGCCCGCTGCGAGGGACCCGGAACACGGGGACGCCGAGGGCCGCGAGCCGCTGGGGGATCCCGCCGTCGGGGCCTCCCTCCTCCGAGACGAGGTAGCGCGGCGCGCAGGGCATCCGAGCGAACTCCTCGAGGAGCCCCGGCTCGGCCGCCATCGCCAGGAGCGAACGGGCGCTCCGGTGCATCGCCAGCGGCGTCGTCTTCCGAAGCGTCTCGGAGTACTGCCTCCACGAGGGCCGCGCGACGTCCGGCGGGAAGAGGGCGAGGAAGCGCTCCCACTCGAGGGCGAACTCCGCCTCCCCCTTCGCCGTGACCCGTCCGCTGAGGGAGCCCGCCCCCGGCAGCAGGTTGGACTCGCAGAGGATGAGCCTGGTCACGGAGGCGGGGCGGAGCTGGGCCATGCGGAGCGCGACGTTGCCCCCCATGCTGTGCCCGAGGAGGGCGACCTCGCGGAGGCCCAGGTCGTCCACCAGCCTCCACAGCAGCGCGGCCTGGTCCCGCAGGTCGTACGAGAAGCCCTCCGGGCGGTCGCTCTCGCCGTACCCAAGGAGATCGACGCAGATCGAGCCCCAGGGCGCGAGCTCGGGGAGCGCGACGACGGGGGAGAAGTCGATCGACCCCGCGCAGCCGAGGCCGTGGATGTAGAGCACGGTCACGGCGCCGGGCGGGCCCGGCCTCGCGGAGTACCACACGCGGTGGCCTTCCGGGCCCGTGGTCCAGGTGCTCATTCCCCTTCGAGCAGCTCTTCGAGGACGCGGCCGTCCACGTCCTCCATCTCCAGCCCGAGGAGGCGCGCGGCCGTGGGGGCGACGTCGAGGACGCTCGCGGCGTCGAGACGCGCGCCCTTCTTCACCCCGCGGCCCCAGAGGACGAGGCCGGTGTGGAGGTCCTGGATGTCCGGATGCGACCCGTGGTTCCCCTGGGGGGAGGGGAGCTCGCTGACGAACGGCTCCGAGGCGTCGCGGTCGATCGTGACCCCCTCCTCCGCGGCGATGGCGAACGCCGCGGCGGGGTTGGCCCCGAGCTCGTCGAGGTCCTTCCTCGCGAGCATCCGGTACAGCTTCTTCCCGTCCAGCTCCGAGAGGTCCTCCAGGGCCTTCCACGCGGCGTCCCGGAGCGCATCGTCTCCCGGGTCCGCCAGGTACACCGCCGCCTGGTTCCCGCTGACGTGCAGGCGGACCTTCCAGTCCTTCGAGGACCCCCCGCCCAGGCCCGCGCGCTTGAGCGCGACGGCGGGGCGGACCGAGCGCGTGACGGTCATGAAGCCGTGGTCGCCGCAGACGAGGATCGTCGTCGAACCGGCGATCCCCGCCTTCTGGATGGATGCGCGGATTTCGCCCACGACGACGTCGGCGGCCTCCACGGCCTTCGCAACCTCCTCGCCGTCCCGCCCGTGCTCGTGCTGCGCGCCGTCGACCTGCAGGACGTGGACGAGGACGAGCGCCGGTTTGTACTCCTCGATGGCCACGCACGTCGCCGCGGAGATCAGGCGGTCCAGCTCCGCGTGGTGCATCTTCTTCGGGTCCACCTCGCCGTAGCGGGCCTCGATCTTCTCGATGAACTCCTCAGGCCGCGCGCCCTCGACGGTCTCCCTCCACATCCGGTCCATGGACCGGGGCGCGTACTCGGGCTCGGGGAGCAGGACGTCGATCTTCGCGCCGCAGGTCGTCGGCCAGTGGATGGCCGAGGTCGTCATCCCCTCCCGGTAGGCGATGTCCCAGATGGTGGGCACGCGCAACTGGCGGGACTCGATGTACCAGTAGGGCGGCCTCGGCGTCTGGAAGATCGTGTTCGCGAGGATTCCGTGCCTCGCCGGGCGGACCCCCGTGGCGAGCGAGGCATGGTTCGGGTAGGTGACGGAGGGAAAGACGGGCGAGACCGACTCGACGCAGGCCCCCTCCTCGAGGAGCGCGGCGAGGTTCGGGGCCTCCGCGCCGACGGAAGCGGGGTCGAGGTAGAACTCGGGACGCATGCCGTCGATCGAGATGATGACGACGTGGCGTTCCTCGGCCGCTGCGGACAGAGCGACGAGGAGGAGGGCGAGGACGCGGATGTTGCGCATCGGCGTAGTCTATGGCCCGGGACGAGGGCCGGGCAACCTACTTCAACAACCCGCCCAGCTCCTCACGGGGCCACGAGCTCGACCTTGATCCGGTCCGGGTCCTCGAAGAAAACGGCGTAGTAGTCCTGACCTCCCGCGAACGGGTGGCGGTCCTCATACAGGATCCGCACGCCTCGGCTGCGGAGCGCATCGGTGACCGCATCGACCTGCGCACGCGACTCCGCGTGGAACGCGAGGTGATTCAGCCCGACCCGCTGCCGGTGGTAGGTCACGTCAAGCCGTTGCGCCTGGACGAGCACGATGTAGGTGTCGTCCAGTCGATAGCTGCGTCCTTCGGGCCAGGACTGGTACTCGACGTAACCAAGCTGGCCGAGGAACCAGCCCCAGAACTCGACAGACCGGGCGAGCTGCGAGACGTAGACCTCGACGTGGTGCAGGCCGCGCGGATGCGGCTCCGGAGCGGCGGCCATCGGGAACCCCTGCAAGAAACGTCGCGAGCCTATCAGGGGCCCCGGATCGGGTCAACGTGTACGAGAGGCGCGCGAATCGCGCGAGGTCGATGTCGAGAACCGCCGGACGCGGTCACACGGCCCTGATCCAGCGACATCCACGACGGCGAATTGAGCAGGTCACTTCAGCAGCCTCTCGAGCTCTTCGGCAGAAGAGACCGGAGGGAGGCACGTGGTCCCCTCGCAGACGTAGGACTTCGCCCCGTCGCGCGGGGCGCGGCCCTCCAGGAGCTTGAACCGCGCCGCGAGCTTCGCGCCCTCCTCTCCCCCCGGATGCAGCATGACGACTCCGCCAGGAAGGAACCGCTGCCTCACCACGCGTAGCATCGGGGTGAGCGCCGCATCGGCCTGCTCCGCCGCGAGGACGACCTCCTTCCGCGCGGTGAGCAGGTCCTCCAGGCCCATGAGCATCTGGGGGAAGGCCGTGGGGGACTGCAGGACGTTCGGCAGGAAGACGCGGACCGTGGTCTCCGCCAGCTTGCGCAGGTCCTCGTCGCCGGTCATGAGAGAGAGCCGCACGAGGACGCCGATCGCGACGCTGTTTCCGCTCGGGACCGCCCCGTCGTACGGGTCCCGCGGTCGCGTCAGGAGGGCCTCCGCGTCGGAGCCCGTGTGGAAGAAGCCGCCCCCCTTCTCGTCCCAGAAGAGTCGGATCATGTCGCGGCAGAGCGCGTCGGCCTCCGTCAGCCACTTCACCTCGAACGTCGCCTGGTACAGCTCCAGCAGCCCGTCGATCAGGAAGGCGTAGTCGTCGAGCCCGCCCAGGTGTCTCGCCTCGCCGTCGATGTAGCTGCGCAGGAGGCGCCCGTCGCGACGGCTCTTCTCGATGACCAGTCCCGCCGCGCGGCGGGCCGCCTCGACGTACCTGGGCTCCTCGAGCGACGCGCCCGCGTGCGCCATCGCGGCGATCGCCAGGCCGTTCCATGCCGTGAGGACCTTCTCGTCGCGGTGCGGCCTGACCCGCTTCGCGCGCGCGTCGAAGAGCTTCTTTCGGCCCTCGGCGAGGACGCGCTCAACGTCGGCAAGCGGCCTTCCAAGGAGCTTCGAGGTCTGCTCGGCGGAGAGCGCGACGTGGACGACGCTCGCGCGGTGCCCTCCCTCCTCGAAGTTGCCCTGCTCCGTGATGCCGAATGCGCGGCAATAGACGTGCGCGTCGGCCTCTCCGAGCACCGCGGCGACCTCGGCGGGGGTCCAGACGTAGAACTTTCCCTCGACTCCCTCGCTGTCGGCGTCCTCGGCGCAGTAGAAGCCGCCCTCGGGCGAGGTGAGCTGGACGAGGACATAGTCGAGGCACTCTCGCGCGATGCGGGCGTAACGATCGTCGCGCGTGACCTTCCACGCGTCGACGTACGTCCGCGCGAGCTGCGCGTTGTCGTAGAGCATCTTCTCGAAGTGGGGGACGAGCCAATCGGCGTCCGTGGAGTAGCGCGCGAAGCCGCCGCCGATCTGGTCGTACATCCCGCCGTCGGCCATCTTCTGGAGCGTCAGCTCGACGACATGGAGGAGCCGCGCCTCGCCGCTCTTCTGGTGGGCGCGCAGGAGGAGGTCGAGGGCGATCGGCCTCGGGAACTTGGGCGCGCCGCCGAAGCCTCCCTGCTCAGCGTCGAACGACCCGGCGAACTGGCGGACGGCCTGGTCGAGCGGGGCGAGGGAGAGCGCGTCCTTGGAGGGCGAGAGGGCAGACCCGGCGTCCAGGAGCTTCGCGACCTGGTCGCCCGCCTTCGTCAGCTCCTCCCGTCGCTCCTTCCAGGCCTTGACGATCTGCTGCAGGACGTTCAGGAACCCGGGGTGCCCGTAGCGGTCCTCCGGCGGGAAGTAGGTCCCGGCGTAGAACGGCTTTGCATCCGGCGTGAGGAACACGCTCATCGGCCATCCGCCATGGCCGCCCGTGAACTGCTGGACGGCGTTCATGTAGATCTCGTCGACGTCCGGACGCTCCTCGCGGTCCACCTTGATCGAGACGAAGTTCGCGTTGAGGAACGCGGCGATCGCCTCGCTTTCGAACGACTCGCGCTCCATGACGTGGCACCAGTGGCAGGTGGAGTACCCGACGGAGAGGAAGACCGGCCTGTCCTCCTTCTTCGCCCTCTCGAACGCCTCGGTCCCCCAGGGGAACCAGTCGACCGGGTTGTAGGCGTGCTGGCGCAGGTAGGGGGATTTCTCGTGGACGAGGCGGTTGGGCTTCCGGTCGGTCTTCACGTCGTGGGCTCCTTCCTGGGGCTCTTCGGCGAGGGCGACCCCGAGACAGAGAAGCGCTGTCAGGGCCAGCTTCTTGGTGGCGGCGACGTGGCGCATGGGGGCCTCCAGGGCGTCATGATACCCGAACCGAACGTGGTGACCAATCGTGGATGTCCCGGCCCCCTCCGACTATTGCGTCCACGGGACGGGCGTCCTAGACTCACGTTCAGGGACAGGTGCAGGATGGACGGCCACGAAGAATCGGAGACGGCGCTCGACGATCGGGATCGCCTCCTCGCCACGCAGAGCCGGGTCCTCGTCCAGCTCGCGCGGCTGAGGGCCCTCGAGCAGCAGGACCTCGCGGGGGCGATGCGGGGGATCACCGAGGCGGCTTCGGAAACGATCGAGGCCGAGCGGGTGAGCATCTGGCTCTACGACGAGGAGCGGACGCGGATCCGCTGCGTCGACCTGTTCGAGCGGGGAAAGCGGGAGCACACCTCGGGGGCGGAGCTCCTCGCCAGGGACTACCCCGCGTACTTCCGCGCGCTGGAGACGTCCAGGGTCATTGCGGCGCACGACGCCCAGGGGGACTCGAGGACCCGCGAGTACACGCCGGGGTACCTCCTCCCGCTCGGGATCACCTCGATGCTCGACGTCCCGATTCGCCTCGGGGGGAGGATGATCGGCATCGTCTGCCACGAACACGTCGGCCCGGCGCGGCGCTGGTCGGCGGACGAGCAGGCGTTCGCCGGGTCGATCGGCGACCTCGTCTCCCTGGCGATGGAAGTGGACGAGCGGCGGAGGACTGAGCAGGCGCTGAGGGAGGCGGAGGAGCAGTTCCGCCAGGCCCAGAAGATGGAGGCGGTCGGCCGCCTGGCGGGAGGGCTCGCGCACGACCTGAATAATTTGTTAACGGCGATCCTGGGGTATGCCGACCTCCTGCTGGCGCGGGCGAAGGGGGCCGGGCTCCGCGACGACCTCCTGGAGATCAAGAAGGCGGGGGACCGCGCGGCGGCCCTGACCCGGCAGCTTCTCGCGTTCTCGAGGAAGCAGGTCCTCCGTCCGAAGGTGATCGACCTGAACTCGATCGTCTCGGGTCTGGAGCCGATGCTGACGCGGCTCCTCGGCGAGGATATCGAGCTGGTCACGAAGCTGGCCCCCCGTCTGGGGAGGGTGAAGGCGGACCCCGCGCAGGTCGAGCAGGTGATCATGAACCTGGCTGTGAACGCGCGCGACGCGATGCCGGAGGGGGGGAGGCTGACGATCGAGACGGCGAACGCGGAGCTGGACGAGGCCTGGGCGAGGAGGCATTCGGGGGTGACGCCGGGGCCGCACGCCATGCTCGCGGTCAGGGACTCGGGGAGCGGGATGTCGAAGGAGGTGATGTCCCACCTCTTCGAGCCGTTCTACACGACGAAGGAGCAGGGGAAGGGAACGGGGCTGGGGCTGTCGACGGTCTACGGGATCGTGAGGCAGAGCGGGGGGCACGTCACGGCGTTCAGCGAGCCCGGAAGGGGAAGCACGTTCCGGGTCTTCCTCCCCCGGGTCGACCAAGAGCTGTCGGCGGAGAGGCCGGAAGCGAAGGAGGTAGGGAAGAAGATGGGGTCGGAGACGATCCTCGTCGTGGAGGACGAGGCGCCGCTGCGGAAGCTCGCGACGAGAATCCTGGCAGGGAGCGGGTACGACGTCCTGGAGGCCGCGGACGTCGAGGAGGCGGTGACGATCTGCGAGGAGCATGGGGGGGTGATCCACCTCCTGCTGACGGACGTCGTGATGCCGAGGATGAGCGGGAGGCAGCTTGCGGACCGGATCCTGGCGCGGCGGCCGGAGCTTAGGGTGTTGTACATGTCCGGGTATGCGGAGGACGAGGTCATCCACCACGGCGTGACGGAGCTGGGCGCCGGGTTCCTGCAGAAGCCGTTCGCGCCGGACGACCTGGTCCGTCGGGTTCGCTCCGTCCTGGACGGGCCGGCGCCGGCATAGCTACCCGGTCGTGCTCGTACTCGTGCTCGCAGCGGGGGGCGTCCAACGCGCCCCTCACAGTCTCTTCACGAACTTCACGAACTCGGCCTCCAGCCCCTTCAAGTCCGTGAAGTGCTCCGCGAAATTCGCCTGCTTCCCCGAGTCCATCTCCTCCCTGAACTTCTCCCATGCGGCCTTGAGCTTCGGGTTGTCCGTCTCCGAGAGGAAGTAGACCAGCCCCCAGCACTCCGCGTAAAAGAGCAGCGCCTTCTCGTGGTCGCTGTTGATCAGCGTCAGAGCGTCCCCCGCGATGAGCTGGTCGATCGGCATCTGCCCCCCGCTGTTCGCCGCCTGCCTCACGAACGGCACCCGCTCCTGCGAGCGTCGGTCGTAGACATACGCCTTCCCATCCCACCGGAACCCCTCGAACTGCGTCGCCATCCCCTCCGCGTACCACGACGGGCACTGCGAGCTCGGCGCCACGCGGAAGTAGTAGAGGTGCGCCGCCTCGTGCGCCATCGTCGCGAGGAACGACTGCTCGTGCCCCGCCTTGTCCCACCCCACGACGATGTTCGAGTTCGACACGGCGAACCCCGCCGCCTGGAGCTGAGCCTCCGCGTGGTTCTCCACGCAGTACGCCCGGTAGTCGTCGTACGTCCCGAACGCGTACAGCGCCATCCTCTCCTTCCCCGGCAGCTTCGGCTCCTTCCCCCCGTAGAACCGCTTGCACTCCTGGTAGGTCGCCTCGATCAGCCTGGCCAACTCCTTCGCGAACTCCTCGCTCTTGTTCGTCTTGATATCGTAATGCTCCGTCTTCTCCTCGTACGCCGCCTCCCACTTTCCCCGGGCCGCGGCGTAGTCCTCGGGGCTCATCCACTTCCCCTTGTACTTCCTGTACCCCATCGCGAGCAGCTCCGCCTCCTCGCGGGGGAGCCACTTGTCGCCGACCTTCATCAGCCCGGCCGCGAGCTTGTCGCGATCGGCCGCCGTTACCCACTGCCCCTCGTACTCGACCAGCCCCTTCTCGAGGTTCTTCTTCTCCTCGGGGGTGACGAAGCGCCCCTTGTAGACGAGGAACCCGCCCTTCGGGGCCTCCAGCCCCCTCCGCGCCGCGACGAACGAGTCGAAGCGCCCCTTCAGCTTCCCGTCCGCCTTCACGGCCCGCGTCAGGAAGTCGACGCCCCGTTCCGCGAGCCCCATGTCCCACGCGAAGGCGCCCATCGCGAAGCGCTCCTCCGCGCTCGGGCCCGCCTTGTCGAGGAAGTCGAGGAGGACGGCGACCCCCAGCGAGGCCCACACGCCCTTCCCGCTCCCCTGCGCAAACGTGTACTCGAACCACTCGTCGTCGACCGACTTCGCGAGCTGGACGGCGATCCCGGCGGCCTGGAACTTCAGGTCCTTGAGCTTCCCCGAGTTCACCTTCTCCATCAGCTTCTTCAGGCCCGTCGACAGGCCCCGCACCTCGGCGATGCGCTGCTCGACCTCCTTCTTCCGGACCGGCGAGAGCAGCTCCGCGTGGTACTTCTCGTACCCCTTCAGCGCCCGCTCGAACTTGAAGCGACGGAGCATCGTCTCGAGCTCCGCGACCGTGAGCAGCGCCGTGGCCTGCTCCTCCCCGAGCTCCTTCCGGTCGACCTTCTTCTCCTGCGCGATCTCCGAGTCGATCGTCTTCAGGAACTCCGCAAGCCCCTCGATCCGCTCGGCGTGCCGCGCGATGTAGGGGTTCAGCCGCCGCGCGTCCAGAAGGTCCCTCCTCGCCTCCGCGAGGTTCCCCAGGCGGAACTCGGAGGCCCCGAGGAGGAAGAGCGTGTCGAAGTTCGTCCTGCGGCCGTGCGTCTCCAGCTCGTACACGGCGTCGCGGTACCTCCCCGCCAGGAAGTAGATCCGCCCGGTGGTGTTGCTCGTGTGCGCGAGGGACTGGGGGGACTGGCACGAGCGGACCGCCTCGAGCGCCGCCTCGACGTCGTACAGCTCCTTCGCGTCCGCCGTCCCGAGGACGTAGGCGCGCGAGAGGCGGGCCTCGATCCCGTCCCCGAACTTGCGCGTCAGGGCGTCGACGGCGTCCCAGGCCTCCTTGTACTGGCCCATCTCGGTCAGGGCTCGGACCTGGAAGAAGTGGGGGGCCGCCGGCGCGGTCCCCGTGCCGATCAGCCTCTGCGACTCCTCGTAGGCCGACTTCCAGTCCGCCTTGAAGAAGTACCCGTCGAAGCGGTAGAGGAAGCCGGGGTTGTTCTGGTTCGTCGCGAACGCGGCGTCCATGTCCGCGAGGCCCTCGTCGACCTCGCCGAGGTTGATCCGCGCCCAGCCGCGGACCGAGCGGAACTGGGGATTCTGGTTGGTCGCCTGGAAGCCCGCATCGGCGTCGTCGAACGCCTTCTGCCACTCGTCGAGCGACATGTAGCACTGGCAGCGCAGGAGGAGCCACATCGGGTCGCCGGGGTCCAGCTCGACGGCCCGGGAGTAGTCCTGGATGGCCTGGGAGCGGGCCGATTGCTTGAACCGGCCGTACCCGCGCGCGCCGTACGCGGGGCCGCAGTTCTCGTCCGCCTGGAGGGCCTGGTTCGCGAGGCCGATCCCCTCGTCGATCCGCCCCTGGCGGATCATGCCGAGGGCCTGCTTCGCCATTTCGCGCGGGTCCTGGGCCCACGCCGGGGCCGTCAGGAGGACGAGCAGAACGAGTCCCCTCCGCATGGACGCCTCCCAGTGGTTACGGGCGGTGGCGCGCGACGACCTGGCCCGTCGCCGGCTCGACGACCTCGACCCAGCTCCCGCCGGCGGACTCGCCGACGAACAGGAGTCGGAGGCCGACGCGCTCGATCCGCGCGTTCTGCCAGTACTTGCTGTGGCCGACCTGGACGCCCTGGACGTCGGCGGTCCAGGTCAGCTTGCGCGTCGCCACGTCGAACGCCCTTAGCGCGACGTCGCAGTCGATGGTCTCGTAGTCGGCGACGTAGAGGGTTCCGTTTTCGTAGAGGAAGCGCGCCGCCTCGCACTCGCGCGGGAAGCGGGCGGACTCGTTGCCGTTGGCGAGGTCGAGGACGATGAGTGCGCCCTCGGCGGCGATCCACGCATGCGCGCCGTCGGGCTCGACCCAGAGGGCGATCGGCTGGACGGCGAAGGTCCAGCGGTCCTTCCCCGTGGAGGCCTCCACGGCGCACGTGTGCCCGAGGTCGTTGGCGATCAGGACGAGGTCCTGCTTGTCGCCGCAGTCGAGGAGGGTCACGGCGGGGCGGCCACCGGGGCCCGGGTGGGACCAGAGGGGCTTGCCGGTCTCGGCGTCGAGGCGCTGCACGCCCTCGGGGCCGCCCGCCACGGCAGTGCGGACGTAGAGGGCGCCTCGCGCGAGGCCGAGGAGCGATGCGCCCGTCCTCCAGCGCTCCTCGCCCGTCTGCGAGTCCAGCGCGATGAGGTACTCCTGGGTCTCGACGTAGACGCCGTGCTCATCGGCGGCGACGGAGGCGGGACGGACGTGGTGGATGGGCTGGGGGAGCCCCACCTGCCACGTGGTGGAGCCGTCTTCGAGCGAGAGGCGCGCGACGCTATCGCCGGCGTATCCGAGCCAGTACGAGGTCCCGACGGCCTGTCCCCAGCCGGGGGCCTTGGCCTTCCAGCGGCGCGCGCCGCTCCGCAGGTCGACGCATTCGAGGCCGCCGTCCCTGTCGAACACCCACGCCCGCGCGCCGCGCCTCCTCTCGCCGCTCCAGGCCTGGCACCACCCCCTGGGGCGGGACCAAAGGAACCTGCCGCTTTGGACGTCGATCCCGCCGGTCGAGGGGCCACCGACGACGACGATCCGCTCCCAGTAGCGGAGGGCATCGAGGATCGCGTGGCACCTGGTGCAGACCTCGGCATCGTACGACGCGGCGCCCAGTTCGAGCAGGCGCTCGACGACGCCGTGCTCGTCGGCCTCGCCGAGCTTCCGCAGCTCCGCGTCGGCGGCCTCACGCTGCTCGGGCTCGTCGGCGCCGAGCTGTTCGACGAGCTCGCGCACGCGCGCCTCGTCGGCGCACAGAATCGCGGCGAGGCAGAAGAGGAGGGAGAGTGAGCGCACGTCGACCTCGGCGAGACCGGCCCCTGACCCCTGATCTCTTACGCTGCCGAGGCCGTTCGCGTCAACGCAAGATCGTCACTGCCCGCGGAGTCGGACGTCGATCGGATCCGTGACGCGGCGCAGTGCCACTCTGGGGGTTGACCGGACCCGATCAGGGTTCGTATCATCGCACACGCCGAGGTATGGAGTCGTCGAGATGACCCACGCGGGGATCCTGAGCGAGTACCTGGACCGGGCGATGCACCGGGCGGTCATCCTCCGCATCGAGGACGGATCCTACGCAGGGCGTATCCCCGTCTGCAAGGGCGTCGTCGCATTCGCCGGGACGCGCAGGAAGTGCGAGGTGGAGTTGCGGTCGGTACTGGAGGAGTGGGTGGTGCTCGGGCTTCGCCTCCGTCATCGTCTCCCCGTCCTCGGTCGAGTCGACCTCAATCTGGAGCGTCGCGGTGGCCGCGTGGCGACCGTGTAAGCGGCGGGTGTTCGTCCGCCGACTTCGGCGACTCGGCTTCCAGGGCCCGTATGCGGGGACCCGACACGAGTTCTTCGTCTTGGGCCAAAACCGACTCACGATCCCCTCCAATGCCGAGTACTCGATTGGCCAACTTCGCCTGCTACTACGCGAAATCGCCGTCATCACGGGAAGCAGTCTGAGCGCGAACGAGTGGGAAGCCCTCGACTGACCCCGAGCCATCGCGTCCAGGCTTGACTAGCGCGGTGCGTCGACAACCCACAGGCGGGTGCCGGTGGACTCGTCGGGGTCGGCCTCCGGGCAGGACTCGAAGGCGATCCGCTTCCCGTCGGGGGACCAGGAGGGCGCTCCGTCGTAGGCGGGTGCGCGCGTGACGCGCACCGGCTCGCCCCCGCTCGAGGGGACCACGTACAGGTCCGCATCGTCCTCGGGGTCCATGCTGTAGACGATGCGCTCGCCGTCGGGAGAGAACGCCGCGTCCGTCTTGTCCCCCTCGCCGGCCGTCACCTGCGCCTTGCCAGAGCCGTCGGGCTTCATCGTCCAGAGCTCCCAGCGCGTGCCGTCGTACCGCTGGTAGACGATGCGGTCGCCCGCGGGTGCCCAGTTCGGCTGGCGGGCGTCGTCCCCCTCCCCGGTCAGGGCGGTCACCTCGCGGGGGCGCGCGAAGGGGGCCTTGCGGATCACGCCGCGCCCCTCGACGTCCAGCGGATGCGATTCGAAGAGGATCCACTCTCCGTCCGGCGACCACGTCGGCTCGTAGGCGACCTCGTCCTCCCGCTCCGTCAGCCTGCGCTCCGATCCGAGCCGACCATCCTCGGCGATGACATACACGTCGTCGTGAGGCTCTCGGGAGGAGGAGAACACGATCGCGCGGCGCGCCGCACTCCACGACGACCCCGGGAGGCAGACGTTGTCGCTGCCGTCGGAGACGAGGACGCGCGTCTTCCTCGTCGAAAGGTCGAGGACGAGGAGGTCCGCCGGCCCGGCGTTGTAGCCGTTGCGAAAGCGCGTGAGGAGGATCGACCCCCCGTCGGGGGACCACACGGGGTTCTGCAGGGACCCCTTCTCGCGGACGTCGAGGCGCGTCGCGCCGTCGGCCCGGGCCGCCTCCGCCCGCGCCAGGGCCGCGGCGAGCAGCAGGAGCCCGATCGTCCTCACGACCGCTCCCTGGCGTGCGCGGCCTCGACGTAGGACTTGAGCCCCGTCTCGAAGAGGGTCTCCCACGCCGCGCGGATGAACGACTCGACCTTGGCGTCGACGCGGCCGAACGCGGTCTCCGAGAGGCTGAGGACCGTGCCGGCGCCTCGTTGCGATAGCACGAGCTGCACGGTCGTCGTCGCGGGGCCGCCGTACGTCGGCGTGAGCTGGCCGGTGAGCATCAGCGCATTCGGCGGGTCGACGCCGATCACGTGGTACCACTGGACCCCCGCGCCGTCCCCCCAGTCCTCGAAGACCCGTCCCCCGAGCCTCGGCTCGACCACGAAGCCGCGGGCGTTCGGGTTCATGAGGAACACCCTGTCCCACCACGCCATCGTCTCCTCGACGAGGGCGCGCCAGACGCGGGCCTGAGGCGCCGCGATGGCGACCTCGAACGCCACCTGCGCAACGCCGAACTCGATCTTAGGGGCTTCGTTCATGCTCTACTTCAGCGCATTCGAGAGGGTGACCGTCCCCGTGGCGGGGTCGATGACGTTCACGTAGGAGCCCCCCGCGCTCTCGCCGATCAGGACGAGGCGCGGACCGATCCGCTCCAGGCGCACCCGGTGCCAGTACTCGCTGTGCGGGACCTCGATCCCCTGCACGATCGCCGTCCAGAGCTTCTCGCACGTCGCCGCGTCGTACGCGCGGAGGCCCACCCCGCAGGAGCCCCTCTCCCAGTCGGCCACCAGCATCCGGTTGCCGTCCAGGAGGAAGGCCGCGCCGTCGCGCTCGAGGGAGTCGATCGCCGATCCTTCCCCAGAGGCCGTGTCCACTACGCGGAGGTCGGGCGGCGACGCGATCCACGCCCTCGCCCCGCCCGCGTCCGCCCAGACGCCCACGGTCGTCCGGTCGGACGACCAGCAGACCTTCCCCGTCGCGGCGTCGAGCGCGTGGGTCCACCCCGAGTCGCCCCAGGGCGCGCTCGAGACGAGCGTGATCGTCGGGGCGCCCCACGCGAAGGCCGCGGCGGGCTCCAGGTCCGTCTGGATCTCGCACCGCCAGTACTCCTTCCCCGTCGCGCGATCGATCCGCCTCACGTACGCCGGCGTGCCGGCGTACTTCGCGCAGGCGTACAGCCCGCCGTGCACGAGCTTCAGCCGCTCGAACCCGCGCCCTTCGCGCTCCCAGCGGACCGCCCCGTCCTTCATCTCCAGCGCCACAAGGCCTTCGCGCACGTGGACGAAGACGGCGTCGTCGTCCGCCGCGATCGCCGGGGGGCGGACGTCGTCGATGTCCGCGTCGAGCGTCGTCTTCCACACGGTCTCGCCGGTCTGGAGGGAGACCGCGGAGAGGGTCCTCCCCTCGCGCGCGATCCACCTCGTCGGGCCCGCCGGCAGGCCGAGCGGGGAGCCCTCCAGCCGCCACTTCGACGCGCCCGTCTCGAGCTCGACGCACTCCAGCCCCCCCTGTTCGGGGGCGAGCCAGGCGACGGCGTTCGGGCCCGGCGCGCCAGTCCACGCCTCCCCCCAGCCGTTGCGCTTCCAGGCCCACTGGCCCGTGGAGAGGTCGACCGCGCCCATCTTCGGCCCACCG
The DNA here is from genome assembly GCA_964649705.1 of uncultured Planctomycetia bacterium. GTDB lineage: Bacteria > Planctomycetota > MHYJ01 > WSZJ01 > CAZYRM01 > CAZYRM01. The sequence goes on along the minus strand of CAZYRM010000003.1, from coordinate 9,860 downwards.
ACCACGGCCATGCGGTCCGAGGAGTCCTCGGTGTGCGCGAGGGAGGCCGCGAGGAAGAGGCAGCAAGCTGGCCCGGCCAGCGCGAGGAGGACGCGCATCGCTAGATCTCGAGGTACTTCTTGCGGAGGACGATCCATGCCACGATCAGGGCGACGATGGAGAGGACGGCCCCGACGCCGAGCCAGACTCCCTTGTACTTCGTCTCCTTCACGCCGCCCGAGAGGACCGTCGACTTGACGACCCCCTTTGGCCCGAGCTCGAGCAGGAGCTCCGTCCCGATCCCGAGCGCCGCGCGGGTCTCGGAGTCGAGCGTCTCGGGGTCGATCGGCATCGGGCTCCCCGGCTGGCACGGCCCCCACCTCACCTGGAAGTCCCCCGCGTCCATCGAGAGGACGTCGGTGATCCAGAGGTGCGGCTCCTTCATCTCCTCGCGCACCTTGACGCGCGCCTTCGCGAACTTCTCCGCGACGGGGAGGGCCTCCTCGGCGGCGTAGGAGCCTGGCGCCTTGACCTCCAGGACTTCGCCCCCCTGGTCCGCGTAGATCATGCGGACTTTCAGCAGCGCGTCCTGGACGATCTGCTCCGGCTTCTCGCACCGGAGGGCGCCGCGAGAGAGCTTGCGGATGTGGTCCCCGGAGACGCGGTCGAACTGCCCGTGCTCGTTCGTGCGGTCCACCTGGAGGACCTTCAGCGTGAGCCGCTCGGCGTCGGCCTCCTTGACGAGAGCCCGGACGACGGCCCCCTCCGTCGGCGGGGGCGCCGCGTCCTCCCCGAGGAGCGGGATGGCGGCCCACAGGGCGACCCATACGCTCAGGCGCATCGCAAGGCCCGCTATCCCGACGACTTCTCCGTGGTCCCGCTGCCGGTCGCGGCCGCCGCGGGCTCCGGCTCGCTGACCTCGAACACCAGCTTATCGTCCTTCTTCTTCGCCAGGAGCCTCTGGCCGCTCTTGTACTCCCCGCGAAGGAGCGACTCGGAGAGCGGGTCCTCGACGTACCGCTCGATCGCGCGGCGGAGCGGCCTGGCGCCGAAGTCGGGGTTGAACCCCTTCTCGATGAGGAACGCGGACGCCTCCTCGGACAGCGTCAGCGTCACCTCCTTGTCCTTGATTCGCGTCAGCACGCCCTTCATCTCGATGTCGATGATGAGCTTCAGGTCGTCGCGCGTCAGGCCGCGGAAGACGATCACGTCGTCCACGCGGTTCAGGAACTCGGGGCGGAAGTGCTTCTCGACCTCCTGATGGAGCTGGGTCTTCATCGATTCGTAGGAGGCGTCGGTCGTCGCCTTGCGGAAGCCGAGCACCGACTGGTTCTTGATGACCTCGGCCCCGATGTTCGAGGTCATGATCAGGATCGTGTTCTTGAAGTCGATGTGGCGCCCGAAGCTGTCGGTCAGGCGCCCCTCCTCCATGATCTGCAGGAGCATGTTGAAGACGTCGACGTGGGCCTTCTCGATCTCGTCGAGGAGCACCACGGCGTACGAGCGGCGGCGGATCTTCTCCGTGAGCTGCCCGCCCTCCTCGTACCCGACGTACCCCGGCGGCGCCCCGATCAGGCGGGAGACGTTGTGCTTCTCCATGTACTCCGACATGTCGATGGAGATGAGCGCCTCCTCCTCGCCGAACATGAACTTCGCGAGGGCCTTCGCGAGGAGCGTCTTTCCGCACCCGGTCGGCCCGACGAAGATGAAGCTCCCGATGGGGCGCTTCGGGTCCTTCAGGCCCGCGCGGCTGCGGCGGATCGCCTTCGAGACGGCGCTGATCGCCTCGTGCTGGCTGACCACGTGCTTGTGCAGCTCCTCCTCGAGCTTGAGGAGCCGTTCGGCCTCCTTCTTCTCGAGGCGGGAGAGCGGGATCCCCGTCATGCGGCTGACGGTCTCGGCGATCACCTCCTCGTCGACGACGCCGTCGACCTCCTTGTTCGTCTCCTTCCAGCCCCGCTGGAGCTGCTCCTTCTTGCGGCGGAGCTGCGTGACGCTGTCGCGGAGGAGGGCGGCGCGCTCGAAGTCCTGCACCGCGATGCACTCGTCCTTTTCCTTGTCCATCTTCTTGATCTCGCCGTCGATCTCGCGCAGATCGGGCGGCTTCGTCATGGCCTGGAGGCGGATCCGCGCGCCGGCCTCGTCCATCACGTCGATCGCCTTGTCGGGCAGGAAACGCCCCGTGATGTAGCGCGCCGAGAGCTCGACGCACCCCTCCAGGGCGGCGTCGGTGTACTGGACGCGATGATGCGCCTCGTACTTGTCGCGGAGCCCCTTGAGGATCTCGAGGGCCTCCTCCTTGGAGGGGGGCTCGACCATGATCGTCTGGAAGCGCCGCTCGAGCGCGCCGTCCTTCTCGATGTACTTCCTGAACTCGTCGAGGGTCGTCGCGCCGATGCACTGGATCTCGCCGCGGGCGAGGGCCGGCTTGAGGACGTTGGAGGCGTCGATCGCCCCCTCCGCGCCGCCGGCGCCGACCAGCGTGTGGAGCTCGTCGATGAAGAGGATGATGTTCTTGGCCCGGCGGACCTCGTTCATCACCCCCTTGATGCGCTCCTCGAACTGGCCGCGGTACTTCGTCCCCGCGACCATGAGGGCGAGGTCGAGGACGACGATGCGGCGCTCCTTGAGGATCTCCGGAACGCCTCCCTCGACGATGGCCTGGGCGAGGCCTTCGACGATGGCGGTCTTGCCGACGCCCGCCTCGCCGAGGAGGACGGGGTTGTTCTTCGTGCGGCGGCAGAGGATCTGGATGACGCGCTCCATCTCGGCGCGGCGGCCGATGACGGGGTCGAGCTTGTGCTCGCCGGCGAGCTCGGTCAGGTCGCGACCGAAGGCGTCGAGGGCGGGGGTCTTGGACTTCGTGCGGGAGGCGGTCTTCGCCTCCTCGTTGTCGGCGGGCACGTCGGCGCCGAGGACCTCGAGGACCTCCTCGCGGACGTCCTCGAGCTTCAGGCCGAGGTTCATGAGGACCTGCGCGGCGACCCCTTCGTTCTCGCGGAGGAGGCCGAGGAGCAGGTGCTCGGTGCCGATGTAGTCGTGGCCGAGGTTGTTCGCCTCTTCCTGCGCGAGCTCGAGGACCCGCTTGGCGCGAGGCGTGAAGGGGAGCTGCCCCATCTGGACGGTGGGCGGTCCGTGGGGGATGAGCTTCTCGACTTCGGTGCGGATCTTGCGGAGATCCACGTCGAGGTTCTTCAGGACGCGGGCAGCGATGCCGCTGCCCTCCTGCACGAGTCCCAACAGGATGTGTTCCGTCCCGATGTACTCGTGGTTGAAGCGCTGGGCTTCCTGGCGGGCGAGGCTCATCACCTTGCGCGCCCGGTCGGTGAACTTGTCGAACATACCTCTCTCCGATCGCGGCGCCGGCCCGCGTCGCCTACATTAGTATACGTACGCTATCGGGGGCGAACAACCAAACCGGGTTGCCGAATTCCGGACCGCCGCCGAACCTGGTGCCTTTCTGCGAATTTCATGCCAGGGGAGGCGAGGGGTGTGGATGACCCAGGTCGTTTCCGCCGCGCGGGTAGCGTGGGGTGGGTGGCCGGGCGAATGCTGCCATCCAGGGTTGGCTCGGCCCACGCCTGCCGTTTCGGCAGGTCGGAGGGGGTCGATCCGCCGATGCCCACGGACGGGCGGCGCCGCTAAGCCAGCCCCATCTCGTCGATGGACGCTGCGGTGAGGATGCGTTCGAGGAGGGCGTCGAGGCGGGCGATGTCGGCCTCGGCCTCGACGCGCCGAGCCACCTCGTCGGAGACTGCTCCGAACTTCGCGCGCAGAAGGCGGAGGAGCGTCTGCCGCTTCGCCTCCGTGCGGCCGATCTCCTTCCCGCGCTTCTCGCCGCGCTTTTCGCCTCGCTTCTCGCCGCGCTCCATGATCTGCTCGGACCAGGTCTTCCTCATAACCAGCACCTCGCGGTTGTCCTCCTCTCGCAGGAGTTGATTGTACCGCGCCTCCTCCGTCTCGGACAGGGGGAGATACGTCTCCACGCAGTCCAGGAGGAGCCCCTTGCGGGCCTCGCTCCCGCGAAGTCGGGCGATCCGCCGTGCACACTCGAGCTTCCACGTGGCCCGGGGACGGGTCCCGGGCCGCATGAGCGCCGCCAGCGCGGGCGCTAGCGCGTTGTCCCGACCTACGTAGCGAGAGCCGGGCAGCCCCGACAGTCCGACTCGCCAGAACCGGAACGCGCACACCTCGTCCCCCAGCACGCCCTCCCGATGGACGGGTCGGTCCAGTCCCCGCCGCGTTCCCTTCAGGACGAGGGCGATGGGGAACACCGGTCGGTCGTGGCGCAGACGCAGTGCCAGGTAGTAGCGGAACATGCGCGCCTCGAAGGACGCGCGCGCCGTCCCCTCGATCTCGATGTGGACGAGGATGAGCTCCCTCTCCCCGCCCTTGGTCCGGACCTCCGCGAGCAGGTCGGGGAACCGCTTTTTCCCCCGGGGGAGGTCTGTGAAGACCTCCTTGTCGCGGAAGCGCACGGCTCTGAGGTCCAGGCGGGCCGCCTTGGCGGGATAGAAGAGGCGTAGGAAGTCCGCGAAGAACTCCTGGAGCAGCGTCTTGAAGAAGGAGTCGTGGTCCACTTGCGCACCCTCCGATGGCGGGGCATGGTAGGCTGCCCGCGAGCGAGGGTCAATGGGTCGATAGCGCGGAGTCGGCGCGCTCGCGGCGCCCTGCCGGGTGTGGTCTCCTGCCTGTCGGCGCACCCGTGCGCGCGTCCGTCCCGGTTCTACGCCTGTCTGTCGAGCACCTGCTCCAGCGCGGCGATGCGCGCATCCTGGAGGCGGACGCCGACGCAGGCGAGGGCGCGGCAGGCCTCAGATTCTGTCGCGCGGAGCAGTCCGAGCAGCAGGTGATCGGTGTCCACCTGCTTGCTTCCGAGCGCGAACGCCTCCTCCGCCGCCATGGCGATGACGGCCACCGCCGAAGGCGAGATGGGAAGGCACGACGTGCCGGGTGGCTCGGGATCAGAGTGCGCTGCAGGGTTCCACACGAGCGCCGGCGCGTCTCGGTTGGCCCGCAGGGAGGAGAGGAGTCTGCTCGCGGCGCCCTGTGGGGCGTCCAGTATTGCGGAGAGCAGGTGATCCGGCTCGATGGCCGGCTTCCCGTCGGAGGCGGCGTGGTGGCTGGCCTGATGAATGCACGAGACAGAATCGGCCGCCAGGACCTTCGCCTGACCCAACGCGAGGGACAGGGGGATGGGCCGCCGCTGCAGCCGCTCCCACGTCCCTTGGAGCCGCCGGTGCGACTCCCCTTGCGGCCACGGGACGAAGCCTCGTGGGATCTCGTCCTCAAGGGAGAGGCAGGCGCACAACAGGTGGTCCTCGACTACTTCGGTATGGCCCATGGCGCTCGCCAGATCGAGGGCCCGGTCCAGCGCGGTTGCGGCGGGCAGATCGAATCGTGGGCGTGCGTCCGACCGGTCGCTGTTTCGCCGCTCCATGGCCTTTCGCGCGGCCTCGCGCTCCGTATCGTCGGCCAACAGGGACCACAGGAGGTGATCGAGTCCCATCCGCTCATGCCGGAGACGGGTTGCTTCGGTGAAGATCGCGGTCAGCGCGCCCCAAACGCCGGCGGAGAGAGGCAAGGGCCTGACCCTCCGCCATCGAGGCTTCCGCTGGGCGGCCGGAGACCAACCCTCGAACGCCTCTCGGATGTCAGCTTCCAGCGCGGAGAGGAGGACGACGAGCCTGCCGAGGAACTCGCGGACGGACGGATCAGCCTCGTGGACGAGGGCGACCAGGATCAGCTCGGTGTGGAGCTTCTCGAAGCCTCGCTCCTGCGCGAGCGCCCAGGCCGACTCCACGATCCGGCTCACGATGGGTGAGTATTGGGGATTCTCGCCTGGGGGGCCGCCCGCGTCATTCGCGCCTTCGACGCGCGGGAGGAACCGAAGCAAGACCTCCCTCGTGACGCAGTGGCGATCGAGGACCTCTGAGAAGGTCGGCGCGAGCTTGTCGACGATCGCGGCGAGCAGGTGCTCGGGGAGAACGGTCCGGTCGGGGGAGCGCGCGGCCAATCGCTGCGCCTCCCGGAGCGCCTGGCCGACCCCCGGCCCCAGCCTCTCGGCGGAAAGGGGCCACTTGGGAATGGGGCAGGCGAGGTCGCTGGCCAGGGCAATGACCACCTGCTCCAGCGAAAGCGGATGCCCACGCTCGGTCCGGCGCGACGCAACGGCGGGAGGATCACGATCCGCCGTTCGCGGTTCCGTGACACCGAGGCACTCGAGGACCTCCGCGCGGAGATCGTCGAGCTTCAGGCCAAAATTGAGGAGGACCTGCGCGGCGACACCCTCGCCTTCCGCGAGGAGCGCGAGGAGGATGTGCTCGGTGCCGATGTAGTCGTGTCCGAGGTCGCTGGCCTCCTTCTGCGCAAGCTCGAGGACACGCTTGGCGCGGGGGGTGAAGGGGAGCTGACCCATCTGGACGCTTGGCGGTCCGTGGGGGATGAGCTTCTCGGTCTCGGTGCGGATCCTCTTCAGCTCGACGTCGAGGTTCGTCAGAACACGGGCGGCGATCCCACTACCCTCCTGCACCAGTCCCAACAGGATGTGCTCGGTTCCGATGTACTCGTGGTTGAACCTCTGCGCCTCCTCCCGTGCCAGGCTCATCACCTTGCGTGCCCGGTCCGTGAACTTGTCGAACACCTCGTGTAGCCTCCCCCACACCGTTCGTTCACTGTACGCCCTGGTATCCGGCCGTTCAACCGTCCGCCATTGCGCACATCCTCGATTCCCGACACGGGCCAACACGCGCCGCTCGACCATCGCAATCGCGCCTCCGCCCGCCGCGACGCCTACTTGACGAGCGGCGCCAGGGCCGCCTGGACGGACGGGACGCTCACCCCGCGCCCTCGAAGCCACGCCCCCGCCGCCGCGGTGGGCGACTCGATGAGCGAGAGCAGCACCGTGTCCGACCCCGGGTGCAGGACCCCCTGCTGCCTGGCCGCCCAACTGGCGCTCATCAGGATCTGGCGCGACTCGGCCGGCGAGGTCGGCGAGGACTGCTTCGCCGCCGAGAGGACCTCGGGTGCGCAAACGCCGAGCTTCCGGAGCGCGCGGGGTCCCAGCCCACCCTCGGACTCCGCGAGCGCGACGAGGAGGTGCCACGACCCGGCCAGGAGCGCGGGAGACTCGACGAGGATCCTCCCTGATCGAGTGAGCACCGCACCCAGGCGCACTGTCCCCGCGATGCGGCTCTCCGGGGGGACCGTGATCCTCTTCGTGTCGCGGATGCTCGACAGCGCGATCCTCGTGCGATGGAGCGTGATCTCGAGCGACGAGAGGACCTGCGCCGCCGCGGAGTGCCGGTTCCAGAGGACCCCCATGAGGAGCGCCTCAGTCCCGACCTGCCCCTGTCCAAGCCGCTGCGCCTCGTTGTGCGCGAATCCCAGGACCCACTCGACCTCGGGCGAGAGGGGCGGCGGGGCGGGCAGCGGTTCCCTCGGAGCCCCCAGCGAGGCCTCAATCCGCGCCCGGACCTCCTCGGGGAAGGCGCCCATCGTCTCCAGGATCGCCGCGGCGCCCCCGGACGAGGGCCGGGCGAGCCCGAGCAGGAGGTGCTCCGCGCCGACCTCGGACGCCCCTCGCCGACGGGCCTCCTCGATGGCGTGATCCAGGGCCTCCCGCGCGGGCGGGGAAAGCGTCTGGAGCGCCCGGTCGACCGTCGGCGGCTGCTGGAGCATCCGGGTCGCGACCCCCGAAGCGTCGGCCCCGACGAGGTCCAGGACCTCGTGGCGGAGGGCCCCCCATTGAACCCCAGTGTCCTGGAGCAGCCACCCGAACAGTTGCGGGCCCCAGTCAATCAGGCCGAGCAGGAGCTCGCATGCGCCGATCGCCATGGGCTCCCGGCGCTGTCCATGCCCCGCCGCGCGCGCGAGGACTTCGCTGGTGGGAGGGGCGAGCTGGATCTCGCCGGGACCGAGCACCTCGCCGGGCACACGGGACCGCGCGATCAGGCTTGGCCAGGTTCCAGGTCCGATCCCCAGGTTGCCGAGCGCCGCCGTGACGGTCGGGCACGACTCCTGGAGGAGCGAGTGGAGCAGGTGGAGAGGCTCCACTTCGTTCGCGCCGATCTGCGCGGCATGGATCAGCGAGAAGGCAAGGACGTCGTCGGTCTCGCGTTCCGGAAGACAGGGGAGGCCGGGCCAGGGAGTGTCGACCACCCGATCCCGCGCCTCCTTCATCTCCCATTCGAGCGGGTCTTCCATGCCGGCGGACAGGACCTCGAGGACCTGACGGGCGACTTGCGCGCGCTCCAGTCCCAGGGACTCCAGGACCTCGGCGCCGGTGCCCTTGTCGCAACGCAAGAGCCCCAGGAGCAGGTGCTCGGTGCCGATGTAGTCGTGGCCGAGACGGACCGCCTCCTGCTGGGCGTGCTCCAACACGCACCTGGACCGTGGATTGAAGGGCAGCGTGTCCGCCTCCACTCCTGGCGGGCCCTTCGGCCTGAGTTTCAAGACCTCCGCGCGAACCCTCGCGAGATCGACGTGGAGTCCCCTCGTCAGGACTCGGGAGGCGATCCCGATGTCCTCGCGGATGAGGCCGATCAGGATGTGCTCCGTGCCGATGTAGCCATGGTTGAGCCGCTCGGCCTCGTGCCGGGCGCAGCTCATCACCTTCCGCGCTCGATCCGTGTACTTCTCGAACACCGGACGTCCTCCCCGGCCTTGCCGCACTCTACGCCCCCGTTGCGGGCCGTTCAACCGTGCGCCTGGGCGTGATTTGGGAATTCGTGTCGTCCGCGCCGCCACGTTTGACGCGGCCAGCCCCGATGCCGATGATGTGGCGCATGCCAGACGACGCCGACCGGTTCCGGAGCGCTCTCGTCGCGGCGGCGAAGTGGAGGATGGCCTGCGCCGTCGTCGCCGGCGCCGGACTCACGCTCGGCTTCTTCCAGGACACCTACCTCGGCTACCAGGAGGGCGCGCCCCCCGCGGCCGTGTGCGGCCAGTCCGCCGTGCTCGGTGTGGCGATCGCAATCGTCTTCCTCTGGTCGCTCCGCTGCCTCGGCGAGGCGCGGGAGGGCGAGGGGGCCCTCACTGCGATGGCCGCGCACAGGCTCTGGGGGAGGGCCGCAGGGGGGGACGCCGTCGGCCTCCTGCCGTGGGGAGTCCTGGTCTGCGCCAGCTTCCACCGGTTCGGCGCCAGGCCGCCCCTGTGGGCGATCGCCGTCGTCCTCGGGCTGGTCGCGTGTCTCCTCGTCCACCTTGTCCTGCTCCCGGGGCGGCTGTTCCGCGCGCTGGAAGGCTGGAAGCCGACTGAGCCCGAGGCCGCGTACGGTGCGCCTCCATCCGACGCCGTGCGTATGGCGCTGGGCCGCGCGGCCAGGTGGAGGCTGGTCGGAGCGCTGCTCGGCCTCGCCGCGCCCGTCTTGCCGTGGCTCTACGGCGAGGCCCTCGCGAATCTCGGGCCACACACGGACCCCGAATCTGCATCGAGATCGGGCATGGTCCCAGGCTGGGGCCTCCTGGCGGGGAGGGGGACGCAGGCCGCCACCGTGTTCGCGTGGCTCCTGCTCTCCGGCGTACTCGTGATGCTCTGCGTGAGCTGGTGGGAGGCCCGACGTGCGAGCTGGCCGATCGCCATCCGCCTGCTCCGCGCCCGCGTCTTCGGCGCGTGGGTCCTCTCGCTCGTCCCGTGCGTCCCCGCACTCGTCCTCTGGCTCGGGGCGCTGGTCATGTTCGCCCAGGCGCGGCCGTTCCTGGCCGGGGCGTGGACGTCTGTCTTGGGACTGGCGCTTTGCGTCGTGTGGACGGTCCTTCTCCCGCCGCTCATGCTCAGACGAGCCGCCGCGGCGCGAGTCAACGAGTGCGTCCACGAGTAGCTCGGGCATCGGTGGCGGTGGCGTGCTCGTAATCGGGCTCGAAATCGTTCTCGTGCTCGT
>CAZYRM010000002.1:0-95028 GCA_964649705.1 uncultured Planctomycetia bacterium | reverse complement strand
ACCCGATGCTCGAGTACGGCAGCCCCGCGCTCCCGGGCTTCTACAGCCGCGCGCTCACCTACGGAGGGGTCGAGAAGCGGCTCCAGAACCACCGGAGGCCGTTCCCCTACAAGTTCAACCGCTAAAGCCCAGGGCCCGCCGCCACGGGCCCAAGGTCGCCCGAGAGGAAGACATCGATGGCCGAGCAGACGTTCGACTACATCGTGATCGGCGCCGGGTCCGCGGGGTGCCCCGTGGCCCATCGGCTGTCCGCGACGCCGGACATCAAGGTCGCCCTCCTCGAGGCGGGTGTCCCGGATCAGAAGCCGGAGATCCACGAGCCCCGCGACGTGATCAAGCTGTGGGGCTCCGAGGTCGACTGGGGCTACAAGACCGAGCCCGTGCCGGGCCTGAACGGCCGTCAGATCCCGATCGCCCGGGGGAAGGTCCTTGGCGGGTGCAGCTCGATCTTCGCGATGATCCACGTCCGCGGGAACCGCCGCGACTTCGACGCGTGGAACTTCCTCGGGTGCGACGGATGGAGCTACGACGAGGTCCTGCCGTACTTCAAGCGTGCCGAGGACTGGGAGGGCGCGCCGCGCGAGTGGATGGGGAAGGGCGGGCCCGTGTCGATCCGGATGAACCCGTCGGCCACGCCGGTCGCCCACGCCTTCGCGAACTCCGGCCCCGAGCTGGGCCTCAGGGGACCCGACCACGACCACAACGGGCCCCAGCAGGAGGACGGCACCGGGCTCTACCAGCACACGATCACCCGCGAGGGCAAACGCGCGAGCACGGCCGTCGCCTATCTCAAGCCGATCCTCGGGCGCCCGAACCTCTCAGTGCAGACCGGCGTGCAGGTGACGCGGATCCTGTTCGAGGGGCGCCGCGCGGTGGGCGTCGAGGTGCGAAAGGGGAGCTCCACGGAGCAGATCCGCGCGACGCGCGAGATCGTGATCTCCGCCGGCTCCTTCGACTCGCCGAAGCTCCTCATGCTCTCCGGGATCGGACCGGCGGACCACCTGAAGGCGAACGGGATCGCGGTCCGCTCCGACCTGCCCGGCGTGGGCCAGAACCTGCAGGACCATGTGCTCCTGCCGGTCTTCTTCAAGTCGAAGAGGGAGCTGCCCGCGCCGATGTTCATCGCGGAGGCGGGGCTGTTCGTTCGGACGCGGCCGGGGATGGCGGCGGCGTCGCCGGACCTGCAGTTCCACTTCAGCGCGGGGATCCCCGCGTTCACCCCTCCCGGTCTCGGGGCGAACTTCGCGTTCGTGCCGATCCTGGCGAAGCCGCAGAGCCGAGGGACGGTGAGCCTGCGCTCGGGGAACCCGCTCGACGCGCCCGTCATCCAGCCCAACTACATGAGCTGCGAGGCGGACATCCAGACGCTTCGCCAGGGGATCGAGTGGGCCAGGCGGATCGCGCGGACCCGCGCGTTCGCGGAGTTCACCGACGGCGAGTTCGTCCCGGGCGAGAAGGCGAGCGAGAGCGACATCCGCAACTTCATCCTCGGGTACTGCTCGACCGTGTGGCACGTGAGCGGGACCTGCAAGATGGGGCGCGACCGGATGGCGGTCGTCGATCCTCAGCTCCGCGTGGTCGGCGTCGACGGGCTCCGCGTCGCGGACGCGAGCGTGATGCCTTCGATCACGGCGGGGAACACGAACGCGGCGTGCATGATGATCGGCGAGAAGGCGGCGGACCTCTTGATGGGGTCGCGCCCGTAGGTTTGGAGTCGCGCCCGTAAGGGCGCGGTGGATCGACGCCCGTCAGGGCGTCCGTTGTGGAGGAGACCACCTTGGCGAACCTGAACAAGAGGGCGCTCTTCGTCCTGTCCGAGTGGGGCTACTGGGGCGAGGAGCTGATCGGACCGATGGAGGTCCTGGAGAAGAACGGCTACAAGATCGACTTCGCGACGGCGAAGGGCAACCGCGCCCCGGCGCTGCCGCCGAGCATGGACCCGGCCTACATCGACCCGCCGCTGGGACGCTCGGTGACGAGCGCCGAAGTCGCGGCCAAGGTCAAGGCGATCGACAAGGGCGAGCGCCTGAACAGCCCGATCAACCTGTCCACGTGGATCCCGGACCGCCCCTATTGGAGCGCTCCGAACTACGTCCGCGAGTCCGAGGCCTACTGGCGCGGATTCGACAAGGTCTGCAAGGACATCGAGAAATACGACACGCTCGTCCTCGTCGGCGGGAGCGGCCCGATCGTGGACATGGTGAACAACAACCGCGTCCACGCCCTCATCCTGGCGTTCCACAATGCCGGCAAGCCGATCGCGGCCGAGTGCTACGGCGTCGCCTGCCTCGCATTCGCGCGCGACTGGCAGAACCGCCGCTGCCTCCTCCAGGGGAAGCGCGTGACGGGGCACTGCCTCGAGTACGACTACAAGGACGGCACGGGCTTCATGGGCACCGACTTCAACATGGGCCCGCCGCCCTATCCGCTCGAGTTCATCCTCCGCGACGCCACGGGGCCGACCGGGGAGTACATCGGCAACTACGGCCACGACACCTCGGTGATCGTGGACTTCCCGTTCATCACGGGCCGCAGCACCCCCGACTCCTACCTCACGGGCGAGAAGCTCGTCGAGGTGCTGGAGAAGGGGCTCCGTCGCTGGGGCTGGTAGGCTGGAATCGACCCGGCGGCCGCGGGGAGACCTGCGGCCGCCGGCTCCATCGGAGCGCACGACATGGCAAAGACGGGCCGCGAGGCGATCCTCGACCAGATGGTGGCCGACGGGATGCGCTACATGTTCGGGAACCCCGGGACCGTCGAGCAGGGGTTCCTCGACGCGATGGCGAAGCAGCCGGAGTGCAAGTACGTCCTGGCGCTGCAGGAGTCGATCGCCGTCGGGATGGCGGACGGATACGCGCGAGCGACCCAGAAGCCGACGCTCGTCCAGCTCCACAGCGGCGTGGGGCTCGGGAACGGCGTCGGGATGATGTACCAGGCCCTGCGGGGCCACGCGCCGCTCGTCGTCATCGCCGGAGAGAGCGGCATCAAGTACGACGCGATGGACGCGCAGATGGCGTGCGACCTCGTCGCCATCGCGAAGCCGGTGACGAAGTGGGCCACGCGCGTGGTTGACCCGTCGAGCGTGCTCCGGGTCCTCCGCCGTGCCGTGAAGATCGCGGGCACGCCGCCGATGGGCCCCGTGTTCGTCAGCCTCCCCGCGGACGTCCTCGACGCGCCGAACACGGAGGAGGTCTTCCCGACCTCGCTCCTCAACACCCGCGTCGCCCCGGAGCCCGCGGGCGTCGCGCACGCGGCCTCGCTCCTTGTCGGCGCGAAGAAGCCGATGATCATCATGGGCGACGGCGTCGCCGCGAGCGAGGCCCAGGGCGAGCTCTCCCGCATCGCGCAGACGCTCGGCGCGGAGGTGTGGGGCTCCGACTGCAGCGTGGTGAACATCGCGGACGAGCACCCGTGCTACCGCGGGCAGCTCGGGCACATGTTCGGCTCCAGCAGCTCCAAGATCACGACGCAGGCCGACGCGGTGCTCATCGTGGGGACGTACGTCTTCCCCGAGGTCTTCCCGAACCTCTCGGGCGTCTTCGCGCCGGGGGCGAAGGTCGTCCACGTCGACCTGAACGCCTACGAGATCGCGAAGAACTTCCCCGTCGACCTCGGAATCGTCGCTGACCCGAAGGCGAGCCTGGCGCGGATCGCCGACGCCCTGGACGGCCTCATGACGTCCCAGCAGAAGGAGGCGGCGCACGCCCGCGTGGCGCAGATGGCCGCCGCCAAGGAGGGCGCTCGCGCCGAGGCGCTCGCGAAGGACCGCGCGGTGCGGGACGAGGTCCCGATGCACGCCTCGCGGTTCATGGAGGAGCTGTCGGCGAAGCTCCCCGCCGACGCCATCATCTTCGACGAAGGCCTGACCAGCTCCCCCGAGATCACGCGGTACATCCGCCCGAACCGGACGGGGGGCTTCTACCAGACGCGCGGCGGGTCGCTCGGCACGGGGTTCCCCGGGGCGCTCGGGATCAAGCTCGCCCGGCCCGACAAGACCGTGATCGGCTTCTCGGGCGACGGCGGCAGCATGTACACGATCCAGGCCATGTGGACCGCCGTCCGCCACGACATCGGGGCGAAGTTCGTGGTGTGCAACAACCGCAGCTACATGCTCCTGAAGCTCAACATCATGCAGTACTGGAAGGAGCAGGGGATCGCGGAGCACGCCTTCCCGACGCCGTTTGACCTCGAGAAGCCCGAGCTGCGCTTCGACCTGCTCGCGCAGTCGATGGGGGTCCCCTCGGTCCGCGTGGAGCGGCCCGCCGAGGTCGGCCCGGCGATCCAGAAGATGCTCGCGACGGAGGGGCCGTTCCTCGTGGACCTCGTCATCACCAACCACGTGCCGGGGTCGAAGCTCAATTGCAAGTGTGGACAGTAGAAAGGGAGAACACACCATGGGCGCGCCGCTCACCCAGGACGAAGTGAAGGGGATGGTGGACGACTGGTACCTGAAGCTGGACGTGCACGCGCCGGCCAGCGAGGTCCTGCCGCTCCTCGCCGACGACGGCCTCGAGATGCGCTTCCCCGAGGCGACCCTCAAGGGGAAGGCCGCGTTCACGACGTGGTACGACGGCGTGATCCGCAAGTTCTTCGACGAGGTCCACGACATGAAGCAGCTCGAGATCCGCTGCAACGGGGACCGCGCCGAGGTGAAGCTCTGCGTTAACTGGCAGGCGAAGGTCTGGAACCCGCCCGCGGCCAAGAGCATCTGGCTCGGCTTCGACGCCTACCAGACGTGGAACGTGATCCGCTCCGCGCAGACGGGGAAGCCCGTCATCCAGATCTACATCGTCGACAACCTGAAGGCCATGCCCGGCTCCGCAACGCTCTAGGAGGAACCTCATGTCGAAGATTGGCGTCCCGAATACGAAGTTCGGCAGGCTCTACACGGAGCACATCGACTTCATCCTGGGCAAGAACGTCCCGGGGCTCCTCGGCCAGTACGCGCCGGACTGCCTGCTCATCAGCTCGTTCACCCCGGACAAGAAGCCGCTCTACGTCCGCGGGCACAAGGAGCTGGAGCAGTTCTTCCGGGAGAGGATCTTCACGCTCGAGAACCTCGACACGAAGATCGCCTTCTGGGCGGAGGACGAGGAGAAGCAGATCCTGATGATGGTGGAGGAGATCCACGCCGTGATGAAGGACGGCAGCAAGATGGACTGCCGCTTCTACGACAACTGGTCGCTCAAGGACGGGAAGATCTCGGTCCACTTCGCCGGCACGGTGCAGTACCCGGACGGGACGATTGCGTAGGAGGCCTCCATGCGCCTGAAGGGAAAGAAGATCGCCGTCCTGATGGAGGGCGACTGGTACGAGCCCGAGATCTTCTACTACCAGCGCCGCTTCGCCGAGGAGGGCGCCGAGCTCCACTTCCTCACGCGGCTCTGGGGCCAGCCGTCGCTGACGTTCCTGGGCCACGAGTATCGCGCGCCGATCGAGGTACGCGAGAGCTTCGAGGCGATCGACGACGCGGCCCTGAAGACCTTCTCGGCGGTGATCGTGCCGAGCGGGATGGTCTCCGACCGCCTGCGCTACACCGACGACGTGGCGAAGCTCCCGCCCGCGTGCGAGTTCCTCCGCCGCGCCTTCGCGCAGAAGCAGGTGCTGAAGGGGATCATCTGCCACGGGATGTGGCTCGTCGCGCCCGTGCCCGAGCTCGTCCGCGGGCGGCGCGTCGTGGTCCACAACAACCTGATCGGCGACGCCAAGAACATGGGCGCCGTCTACACGAACGAGGACGTCGTCGTCGACGACGACCTCGTGACGGGGCGGAGCGGGGGGCACTGCCACCTCTTCGCCAGGCGGATCATCGACCTCCTCGCGGAGCGCTAGCATGACGACCGTCACCCACCACGTCGGGATCGCCTGCAAGGACCCGATCGCCCTCGAGAAGTGGTACGTGAAGCACTTCGGCTTCCAACGGGTCCGCGTGGTCCCGCTGGGGAAGGAGCAGATCGTCTTCCTCAAGTCGGGGAGCTTCTACCTGGAGGTCTTCCAGGCCAAGGGGGAGAGCCCCGAGCCGCCGCACACGGGCGCCGGGCCCGACTACTCCTCGTGGCGCCACCTCGCCTTCGCGGTCGACGACGTTGACGCGAAGATCCGGGAGATGGGGAAGGACGCCCGGGTCACGGCGGGCCCGATGAGCTTCGACGACTTCATCAAGGGGTGGCGAGGCGCGTGGATCGCCGACCCGGAGGGCCACATCGTCGAGCTCGCGCAGGGGTACAAGGACGACCCGAACCCGCCCGCGTGCCCTTCCTAGACAACCGGCCGCACACGGGCTAACCTCCGTGCCCATGAAGATGCCACCGACGCTGGAAACCCGCGCGAGCGGCGTGCTGCTCCACCCGACGTCCCTTCCGGGTCCGTACGGCACGGGCGACCTCGGCCCCGCGGCGCGCGAGTTCGTCGACTTCCTCGCCGCCTCCGCCCAGCGCTGGTGGCAGATGCTCCCTGTCGCCCCGATCGGGCCGGGGGACTCCCCGTACGCCGCGCCGAGCGCCTTCGCGGGGAACCCGCTCCTCCTGTCGCTGGAGGACATCTCGAGGTCAGGCCTCCTCGCGAAGCGCGACATCGCGCCGCCCCGCGGTCTCGCCCAGGGGAGGGCCAAGTTCGCCGCGGCGTGGGCGGTCAAGGAGCCGCTCCTCAGGAAGGCCTTCGAGCGCTTCACGAGGGACGCCGACGAGGCCGAGCGCCAGGCGTTCGACGGCTTCCGCGCGGGCGCGGCGTGCTGGCTCCCCGACTACGCCCTCTTCGCGGCCCTGAAGGGCCTCCACGGGGGCAGGACGTGGAGCGAGTGGGACCGTGGCCTTCGGCTCCGCGACCGCGAATCGATCGCCCACGCGAGGGAGGCGCACGCGGACGAGGTCCGCTTCCACGAGTTCCTGCAGTTCCTCTTCGACCGCCAGTGGCAGGCGCTGCGAACGCGGGCGAACGGGAAGGGGATCGGCCTGATCGGCGACCTCCCGATCTTCGTCGCCCGCGACAGCGCCGACGTCTGGGCGAACCCGCAAATCTTCGAGCTCGACGCGGAGGGGATGCCGGTGCGCGTCGCGGGAGTCCCCCCGGACTACTTCAGCGCGACCGGGCAGCTCTGGGGGAACCCGCTCTACCGCTGGGACGTCCTCCGCGAGCACGGGTACGGCTGGTGGGTGGGGAGGCTCCGGTCGACGTACCAGAGGTTCGACGCGGTGCGGATCGACCACTTCATCGGCTTCTCGCGCTTCTACGCGATCCCCGCGGGCGAGAAGACGGCGGTGAACGGGAAGTACGAGGCCGGCCCGGGCGCGGACTTCTTCGAGAAGGTCCTCGCGGCGCTTGGTCCCGTGGCGCTCATCGCGGAGGACCTGGGCACGGTCACGCCGGAGGTGAAGGCGTTGCGCGACCAGTTCGCGTTCCCGGGGATGCGCGTCCTGCAGTTCGCTTTCTCTCCGGACGGCGAGTCCCCGAGCTACCTGCCGCACAACCACGTGCGCCGCTGCGTCGTGTACACGGGCACGCACGACAACGACACGAGCGCGGGGTGGTTCCGTACCGCGAAGTTCCGGACGGCGAAGGAGCGGAAGGCGGGCGTCGCGGAGCGTGCGCTCTGCATGCGCTACGCGGCGAGCGACGGGAGAGAGATCCACTGGGACCTGATCCGCCTGGCGATGGGGAGCGTCGCGGACACGACGATCTTCCCGGCGCAGGACCTCCTCGGCCTCGGGAGTGACGCCAGAATGAACCTCCCCGGGACGGCGGACGGCAACTGGTCCTGGCGCCTCCGCGAGGGGCAGCTCGGAACGCGGGTGGCGAAGCGCCTCTCGGAGATGGCGCGGACGTACGGACGCGCCTGATGGCGCGCCTTTCCGACGCACCGGTGCGATCCAGCCGATCCCGATGCTCCTGACGCCCCCGGGCGGCAAGAAGTAGGCTACGTCGCCGGCATCGCTACGCGGAAGCCGACCTGGCCGTTGCGCGCGGTCGGCATCTCCATCTCGCGCGTGGCGCTGCCGAGGTCCTGCAGCAGGCTCCTCCAGGAGCCCCCGCGCACGACGCGGTTGGCGCCCGTGGAGGGCCCCTCCGGGTCGATCAGCGCCGGCGAGCACCGCGCGTACTCCTCCTCGTCGTACCAGTCCGCGCACCACTCGCCGACGTTCCCGATCATGTCGTAGAACCCCCACGGGTTCGGGCGCTTCCCCCTCACGTCGTGCGTACACCCGCCGGAGTTGTCCGCCACCCACGCGTGGTCGTCGGCCAGCAGGGGGTCGCTGCCCCAGAACCAGCGGGTCTGCGTCCCCGCGCGACAGGCGTACTCCCACTCCGCCTCGGAAGGAAGCCCGTAGAGGATCCCCTCGCGCCGGCCGAGGGCGCGCAGGAAGAGGAGCGCGCCGCCCCACGAGACGTTTTCCACGGGCAGGTTCGGCCCCCGGAACCGACAGGCGCACGTTCCCATCACCGCCTCGTACTGCGCCTGCGTGACGGGCGCCTCGCCCATGAAGAACGGGCGCGTCAGGCTGACAAGGTGCGCGGGACGCTCGTCCTCCTCCCCGTCGTCGCTGCCCATCCTGAACTCGCTGGGGGAAAGCCTCACGAGGCGCATGCCGATGGAATTCTCGAAGACCTCGAGCCCCGCCTCGTTCCGTCCGATCGCTACGAGACCTCGCCGCGCGGCCGGGGGCCTCTCATGACGGTTGAGACGGAATGGGCTCGTGCGGCGCGGCGCGCGCCTCGCCGTACGCCTGGGAGGCTCCTCGGCAAGCCTCGCGACCGGGATCGACGCCGCGGGCGCATCGAGCATCGCGAGCAGTTCCCCGGCGTCCCGGGGCCGCTTCTCTTTCCGATGAGACAGCGCCTGCTGCACCGCGGCGCGGACCCCCGCGGGCACCGTCTCCGGGATCGGCTCGAACACGCCGATCGGCGGGTCGCCGACGAGCATCTCGTAGAGGACGGCCCCGGCCGCGAAGACGTCCGCGCGCGCGTCGAGCCCGCCCTCGCCCTTGAGCTGCTCGGGCGACATGTAGTAGGGCGTCCCCGCGCCCGCCATCATCGTCCGCATTCCCTCCGCGCCCATCGCCCGCGCGAGGCCGAAGTCGGCGAGCTTCACCTGCCCGTCCTTGCCGAGGAGGATGTTCTCCGGCTTCACGTCGAGGTGGAGGACGCCCTTGCTGTGCGCGTAGGCGAGCGCCCCGAGGAACCCGCGCGCGATTCCGAGCACGCGGTCGAACGGGAGCGGCCCCTCCGCGACGAGCGCGCGCAGCGTGTCCCCCTCGATCAGCTCCATGTGGAGGAACGGCTGTCCGTCGACCTCGTCCATGTCGTACACGCGGATCACGTTCGGATGCGTCAGATCGAGCGCGAGGTTCACCTCCTTGCGGAAGCGCTCGCGCGCGGGAGGACTCTCGACGAGCGAGCGCGACAGCAGCTTGAGGGCGACTTCCTTGCCCCGGCGGTGGTCCAGCACGCGGTAGACCGCGCCCGTACCCCCTTCGCCGAGGAACTCGATGACCTCGAAGCGGCTCCCGATCCGCTCGCCCGCCGGGAGGGGCTTCCCGCGCCCGAGGTGCACCTGCGCGTAGGTGAGGAGGGTGTGGCGGACCGAGGGCGCGTCCGCGAGGACCTGCGATGCGGCGTCGAGGAAGGCCTCCGCCCGTTCGCCGCTCGGGTCGGCAGCCAGGTCGGCGGCGGCGGACGTGATCCGCTCCCGGTCGGCCTCGCCGAGTCGAGCCGCGCCCTCGCGGACGGCGGCGGTGACCTGTTCGGGCGGAAGCGCCGCGATCGCGCGCGTACGCGACGGCTCGCCCCGCCCTGCGGAGCTGAGGACCTGCTCGACGAGCCCCTCGATCCGCTCCGGCGCCCCCGCCGCGGCCCCCTTGGAGGCGGTCTCCACGGCCGCTTCGACGGAGGGCATCCCTTCTGCCAGGCCGCGGAGCGCGGCGATCAGGTACCCCTCGGGGCGGACGATCTCGGACATTTCAGACATTCGAGGCGCTCGGTGGACGGCGGATGGAAACCGGGGGATGCGCTCCCCGCGAACGCTGCGACCGCAAATGCTACGATTCGCCGGCGTTCGTCGCAAGGAACGTACGGCGACCGACGGTGCGACCCTCACATCCCCATCCTGGACAGCAGGGCGACGAGGCGTACCATACGTGCGTCCAGGAGGGAGACGCGATGACACGTGCCCGGCCCGACGGCCTCACGATCCAGCGCCTCACGGCGAGGCGCATGGACGACATGGGGAGGGTCCTCGGCGGCACGTGGGGGAGCGGCTGCTGGTGCATCTTCCCGAGGATGACGCCGGCGCAGGAGGGTGCGCTCCCCGGTCCGGGCGGGGCGAGCGACAGACGCCGCCACGAGATGACGCGGCTCGCAGGGCGACGCCGCGCCCCCGGGCTGATCGCCTACCTGGAAGGCGAGGCCGTCGGCTGGGTCGCGATCGCGCCGCGAGGCGAGCTCGGGCGAGTGGACGCCTCCAAGGCGACGCCGCGCGTTGACGAGGTCGACGTCTGGGTGATCCCGTGCATCACGATTCGCCGCAAGGCGCGCGGGCAGGGAGTCGCGATTGCGCTCATCCAGGCCGCGGTCGAGTACGCGGCGTCACAGGGCGCCCCCGCCGTGGAGGCCTACGCGCGCGCCGGGACGAAGCGCGTCCACGACGACTTCGCCTACTACGGGACCGAGGGGCTGTTCCGCCGCGCGGGGTTCAAGGTGATCCGCAAGCCGCTGCGGGGCCTCCCGAAGGGCTGGACGCCTCGGGTCACGATGCGGATCGACTGCACGCGGTAGCCCCGCGCCGGCGGGGTATACCGAGTTATACTTGCTTTCAGGTATAACCGAGTATACATCGGTACCTATGGATCCTCTGAAGAACCCCTTCTCGCCTGGCGCCGGCTCCCCGCCGCCCGAGCTTGTCGGTCGTGACCCCATCCTGGAGCAGGCCAGGATCTTGCTTGGTCGGATCCGGCTGAAGAGGTCCGAGAAGAGCCTCCTCCTGACAGGCCTTCGAGGTGTCGGCAAGACCGTCCTGCTGAACGCAATCGAGGGAATGGCCAGGACGGCGGACTACAGGACGATTTCCATCGAGGCCCACGAGGACAAGCGCCTGGGGCCGCTGATTGCCCCGCACATGCGCTCCCTGCTCTTCGACCTGAATCGGGTCGCGGCCGTCGGCGAGAAGGTCAAGCGCGGGCTTCGAGTTCTGCGCAGCTTCATCGGCTCCCTCAAGCTGAGCATGAACGATGTGACCATGGGACTGGACATCGATCCGGAGAAGGGGTCCGCGGACAGCGGTGACATCGAGGTAGACCTGCCAAATCTCTTCGTCGCGGTCGGGGAGGCCGCGGAGGAGCGGAAGTCCGCGGCCGCCCTCTTCATCGACGAGATCCAGTACTTTGACCAGAGGGAACTGGGCGCCCTCATCATGGCGATGCACAAGGTCCAGCAACGGCAGCTACCGCTCGTGCTTCTGGGCGCTGGATTGCCAATCCTGCCTGGGCTTGCTGGCGAATCGAAATCGTACGCCGAACGCCTCTTCAACTTCCCCGATGTCGGAGCGCTCTCGGAGGAGGACTCGGCAAAGGCTCTCAAGGACCCGTCGCTTGCCGCCGGGGTTCGCATCGAGACGGATGCGCTCAAGGAGGTCTTCCGGCTCACCAAGGGGTATCCCTACTTCGTCCAGGAGTGGGGATACCAGGTCTGGAATGCTGCCGTCGCGAGCCCGATCACGCTCCACGTCGTCAAGGCCACTACCGCGAAGGTCATCCCGCGCCTGGATCAGAATTTCTTCCGGGTGCGGTTCGATCGCCTGACTCCCAGCGAGAAGAACTTCCTGCGGTCGATGGCACACCTGGGTCCGGGCCCCCACCGCACGGGGGACATCGCGGACGCCCTGGGGGTCAAGGTCACGAGCGTCGGGCCGGTTCGCGCCAAGCTGATCAAGAAGGGGATGGTGTACAGTCCCGCGCATGGCGACATGGCGTTCACCGTCCCACTCTTCGACGAGTTCATGGTCCGCGCGATTCCCAAGATGCATCGGAGGGCCTAGGGTGGACATGGAGGAGGGAACGGTCCCGCGCGACACCGGCTACGTCGGCGCGGTCGTGGGAGGATTCGTCGGCGCGACCGTGGGCGCCGGTGCCTGGGCGGTCTTCATCCTGGTCTTCCACATCTACTGGGGCGCGGTCGCATTCCTCGTAGGCCTTGCCGCGGGCCTGGGCGCGTATCACCTCGGCGGGCGCAAGGGCGGCACGGCGGTCCAGGTCATCGCCTGCGTGTTCGCGCTCCTCGGCTTCCTCGCGGGCACGTACATGGTGAACGGCCACCTGCACGCCAACTGGATCGAGGCGCGGGAGAAGGTCCGCCCCGGCCTCCTGGACCCGCGCGTTTGGCGCTATGTCTGGGGGAACCCGGACCACCACTTCGGCATTCTCGACCTCGTCTGGGCCGCTTTCGCCCTCTGGGGCGCCTGGATCACTCCGAAGCGCCCCTCTATTTGACCTCGATCTCGATCGGCTCCACCTCGTCGCGATGGTCGGGCGTGTAGTACTCGTACGCCGTCGACTTCGGCGTCTTCGCCTTGATCGGGTACTTCGCGCGGAGCTGGTAGCTGAACTCCAGCACCTGCCCCGGCTGGAACGTCCCGAGATAGATCGTGATCTGCCTCTCCGTGAGCGAGTACTTGTCGATCTTCTTCGCCTCCAGGAGCCCGATGAAGTCCTCCGGGTCCGTCGTGAAGCCCGGCGGCACGCCGAGGTCCAGGCAGATCATGAACGTCGGCACCTTGCCGTTGTACGTCAGCGTGCACGTCGCGGTCAGGATGTCGTCCTTCGCCAGCTCCGTGCGGTCGTAGGACAGCTCGATGTCGAGGGGCTTCTCCTCCTCCTCGGGGAGCTGGTCCCACGGCAGGTAGTACCGTCCCACGATCTGGTACATCATGTTCTGCTCCCCCTCGGCGCGGATGAGGACCTGGTTGTCCCCCGTCTTCGTCGCCAGGCCGAGGTCGAACACGCGCATCACGTCGCTCTGCTGGGGAGTGATGACGACCTTCTCCTCCTTGCCGTTCACCGAGACCGTCAGCGTCACGTCCCCCTTCTGCTCCGTGCCGCCCATCCCCTGGAGGAGGGCCTTGAGCGACAGGATCGTCGCGCTCGTGGACCCCCAGGTCCCGCTCGCGTCCTTGGTCTTCACCAGGTGCGTGAGCGCCTTGTTGACCGTGTTCGCCCACTGCCCCGTCTTCATCATGGCCATCGCGACGAGCGCGGTCGTCTCCACGCTCGCGTAGTCCCCGGACGCGTAGCACACGGTCTGCTGCTCGCTCCCCCAGTAGTACGAGCCCTTCGCCGCGTCTTCCTTCTTCTGCGAGTCGAGCGTCGACAGGAGGCGGTTCGTGAAGTCGTCCTTCGGGTCCCAGGCCGCCATCGCGTTCGCCGCGAGGGCCAGGGCATAGGCGTTGTCCTTCGCGTCTCCGAGGTGCTCGCGCAGGTAGTCCACGCCCGCCTGCGCCTGCTCGCCGCGGTCGCCCGTCTCGACGAGCGACCACGTCACGTACGCCGTGACCACGAACTTCCCCGCGACGCTCGGCCAGCTCCACGCCGTGCTCCCCTCGACGTCCCAGGAGCCGTCCTTCGCCTGCTTCGAGTAGATGAACGCGCGGTCGCGGTCGATCACCCTCGTGTCCACGTCGAACACCTTCGACATGTCGGTGAACTCGAGGAGGCCGATCGCGGAGAGGATGATGTTCGCCGGCGGGTTCCCGTACCACTCGAACCCGCCCGTGTCCTTCACCTCGAAGTTGAGGAGGCGCTGGTAGCCGACGTTGATGTACTCCTCCGCCTTCATCTGAATCTCGGGCGTCACCCGACGGGTGCGCTTCAGGTAGTCCAACACCAACACATTGGGGTAGGTGAAGGACGACGTCTGCTCGAATCAGCCATGCGGCATGCCCATAAGGCCGTCCACGCCCTCGACGACCTGCGAGAAGACCCCCGGGTAGGCCTTGACGATGAGCTTGTAGCTCTCGGGAATCGAGTTCTCGGGGATCCGGACGACCTGGTAGACCTCCTTGGACATCCGGTCGTTGATCACGGTCTCGAACCGCTTGCCGTCCGGCACGACCTCGACCGCGCGGCGGATCGCGTCGGAGAGCTTGGAGCCGTAGGCCATCACGGTCATCTTCTTCGTGCCGATCCGCTCGGCGCGGAGGCGGAAGTAGACCGCGCGGACCTCGCCGGCGCCGAGCGACACCGTCTGCTCCGCGTCACCGAGGAGCGTGTACCAGTCGTCGTTCGGGTCCTTCTCGGCGACGAGCCTGACGTCCTGCGGCTCCTTGAGGTAGTTGAACACCGCCACGGGGACGCTCACTTCGTCGTGCTGGGTGAGCGCCACGGGGAAGTCGATGTCGACGAAGAAGTCCTGGAAGACGCGGACCCCTGAGGTCATCGACCCGAGCCTGCCGTCCGCGGCGCTCGCGGAGGCGGTCAGCCGCCAGGTCGTGATCGAGTCGGCCATGGTGACGGGCATCGTCGCGCGGCCGGATTCGTCGGTGATGAGGCACGGCTCCCAGACGAGCGTCTCGGGGAAGTACTCGCGGATCCGGGGCCGCGGCGCGGCGGAGCCGCCGCCATCGGGGGCCGCCGGGTCGTTGGCGACCTCCCTATCGCACTCCTCCGGGCTGTCCATCGCCTTCATCGCACGGCCTGGCTTGCCCCCGCTCCGCGAGCGGAGGGAGGCCCCGCTCGCCGCGCTCTGCGCCAGCGCGTCGGCTCCGAGGAACCCCAGCATCCCCGTGTCGTCGGCGTACCCGTCCTCGTACCACGCGTACGACGGCTCGTAGGTGACGAAGTCCTGGGCGTTGGTCAGGTACTTGTAGTTCGAGAAGCCGGCGTTGTCGATGTCGTCGGCCGTCCCCTCCTTTCCGTCGGGTCCGGGGCTGAAGACCGTCGTGAAGCGCATCTCCGCGCAGTAGATCCACGAGGTCTCCTTCTGGAGGTCCTTCACGACGAGCGCGTTCCCCCACGGGTCGCGCGCGTCGCGGCCGTCCAGGCGGTTCTGGTGCGTGAGACGCGCCACGATGTCCTTCGGGAAGACCCAGCAGCTCCGGTCCTTGTCCAGGATGGCGTCCCGGTGCTCGTTTCCGTAGTTGTAGACCGAGGCGACGACGTTGTACCACCGCGAGGCGAGCACGTAGCGCCCGATGTTCTCGGGCGAGAACGCCTCATCCTCCCTGGCCAGGGCGTTCAGCTCGAACTCTCCCCCGAACGGGTCCTTCAGGTTCGCGCGATCGAGACTCGCGGCGCGCGCGACCGGGTCGAGCGCCCCCTCCTTCCAGGCCCACCGCCCCGTCGACGCGTCGAGGTACGCGACCCCCGCGAGCGTCTGGCCGTAGGCGAACTGGTAGAGGCAGTTGTAGATCATCTGCCTCCGCTGCGTGCGGACGAGCTTCACCACATTCGCCGCCTCGAAGGGCTTCTCGCGCCCCGCCATCCCCTCCGGCGTGAGGGCCTCGCCCCTGATGTCGAGGAGCTGCTCGGCCGTGGTCTCCTTCTTCTCGAGCATGTCGGCCACGAGGGTCGGGCGGTACTGCCACGCCCCGCTTGCGTCCTTCTCGACGACGTCGTCGCGGTACGCGTGCTGGAGGATGAGCGACCACAGCCGGTAGATCCGCGTCGAGTCCACCATGTCCTGCCAGTGCTCGAAGCGGAAGACGCCGCTGTACCGGGAGAGCACGTCGAGCGTCATCCTCTGGCCCCACGGGTCCTGGAGGACCTCCTCGCGCATGTGGCCCGCGCGGATCACCGTCTCCAGCAGGTCGGGACTGAGCCTCCACGCGCCGTCCTGGGCCTGGTCCGCCACCTTGCCGCCGGCGTTCACGAAGTTCTGGATCGCGTTGTGGATGGTCCCGATCTTCTCCGCGACCTGCACCTGGCGGTCGTACTGCGGGTTCACGACCCAGCGGTACTCCGTGCGCGGCTCCACCGGCGCGAGGAGCACCTGGGCCACCTCCTGGCGCCGCACGTCGACCTCGTCTCCGCTGATGAGCTGCGGCATCGCCGTGCCGTACTTGATGCCGTACTTCGGCTCCGCCAGCTCCTTCGCGAGCGTGAAGTAGACCTTCTCGAGCCCCGGCTGCATGTCCTGCAGCGCGTAGACGCTCTCGTCGACCACGATCACGCCGAGCGCCGCCTGGACCGGCGAGCCCTCCTTGTCCGTGACCATGAAGTCGATGCGCGCGTCCTCGCCCGGGCGGTATTCAGGCTTGTCCGGCGTCGCCTTGATGGCCAGGTCGCCCGAGGGCTCCACATAGGCGACCTTCGTGTCGCGCATGATCTCGCCGTTTGCCATCACCTTGTAGGCGTGGATCTCGACGCTCCCGAAGAGGTCCTGCGGGAGGTCGAGCTCGTATCTCGCGCGCCCCTTCTCAAGCGGGATCATCGTCGTGAGGACCGTCTGGCGGTCCTTGGTGACGTCGAGGTAGACCGTGCCGACCGAGGCCGTCGTCGCGACGTCCATCGTCACGCGGCTGCCCGATCGGTAGATCGCCTTGTCGATGCGCAGGAGGACATTGTCGTTCCCCGTCTCGGCGGAGAGCTGCGCGGTCAGCTCCGCGGTGTTCCCCTGGTCGTCCTTCGCGGAGAGCTGGACGGGCACGGTCATCGACTGGACGTAGTTCTCGTCCGGCGCCCACCGCCCGCCCCGGCCGAAGACTCCGCGCTCCTGGATCCACTCGCCGGGCTGGAAGTCCTCCGCCTTCGGCGTGTAGGCGACGCTCGCGATCCCCGCCTCGTCGGTCTCGACGGCGGCACGGAGGCTCGGGTTCTTCGCGTCCTTGCCCGTCACGGTGACGGCGACGTCCGCTTGCGCGGGCGTGCCGTCGGGATAGGTCGCCACGACCCAGATCAGGTTCTCGACGCCGGGGACGAGCTTGCCGCTCTCGGGCATCACCGCGACGTGGATCGGGTTCTGGCTGACGTTCGCCGTGCGTGTCACCGTCTCCGTGTGGTCGGCCGTGTCGGTCGCGGCGATCTCGATCTTCACGAAGGCGTCGCCCTTCTCGAGCGGCTGGCCGACGAACGAGTCGGGGAGGGCGACCTCGAACGTCGCGTGACCCGCAGCGTCAGTGTCGACGGTCTGCTCGAAGAAGTCGCGGAACTCGACGTCGAACGTGGCGGCCTTGACCTTCACCTTCCCGCCCGCGACGGGCTTGCCGAAGAAGTAGTTCACGTCGACGGTCCCCTTGATCACCTCCCGCGGGAGGTAGAACCGCTTGTCCGTGGCCGCCTGGACCTTGAACTTGGGCAGGACGTAGCGCTTCACCTCGACCGACTTCTCGGCCTTCCCCGTGGGCAGGGTGGCGATGAGCTTGTAGGTCCCCATCGCGATCTCGTCGGCGAGCTGGAAGTCGGCGTGGGCGACCCCGAAGGCGTTCGACTTCACGTCGTGCGACTTGAAGACCTTGTTTCCCTTCGCGTCCTCGACCTCGAAGAGGACGTCGGCGTCGGCGATCGGCTTGAGCGAGTAGTCGTGGAGCGCGAGGGCGCGCATGTGGATGAGCTGGGCAGGCTGGTAGAGGGGCTTGTCGGTGACGAGGAGGACGCGGGCCTCCTTGCGGAGCTTCACGGGGCGCGTGAGGGTCTGCTCGCCGAGGGCGGACTTCGTGGTCACGGCGACCTCGTAGCTGCCCGGGGGGAGGTCGGGGATGTCGAGGCGCGCACAGCAGAGCCCGCGGTCGTCGGTCTTCCCGTCGAAGAGTGTCTCGCCCTTGAACTCCTTGCCGCGGATCTCGATGTGGACCTCGGCCCCCTCGACCGGGAGGGTCTCGAGGAGCGACTTCGCTCGCAGGACGGCGACGCGCAGGAGCGCCGTGGAGCCGCTGGCGAACTCGTCCTGGCCGAAGACGTAGGTGTCGTGCGTCTCGCCGGGGTCCTTCGCGTCGGAACTGGGGAGGGTGAGCCCGAGGAAGGCGGCTGTCAGGAGGAGGAGGAAGCGCCGACGGAGCATGGGGACCTCCATGGTGCCGGAGTAGCGCCCGTCAAGGCGCGCGGGAGTAGCGCCCGTCAGGGCGCGCATGTGGGAGGCTGATTGGACGCCATCTCCTGCCCCGGGTTCGAGAAAATTCCGGCGCCCGCCTTGACACTATGCGAGCGTATGCTATATAGATGTATAGGCGAGATGGGAGGCACGCCATGAGGCCAGAGCTGACGGATCGCCAGCGGAAGGTCCTGAAGCACATCATCCGCTGCATCCAGGGCGAGGGGTATCCGCCGACGGTCCGCGAGATGGCGGAGCACTTCGGGTTCCGCTCACCGAGGGCGGTCTCGGACCACCTCGAGGCGCTGGAGCGGAAGGGGTACATCCGACTGATGGGCACGGCGCGGGGGATCCAGCTCGCGGATGGCGTCATGCCTTCGGCGGACGGCCCGCCGATCCTCGGACGGATCGCCGCGGGGAAGCCGATCCTGTCGGAGGAGAACTACGTCGGCACGCTGTCGATGTCGGAGATGTTCG
Source organism: uncultured Planctomycetia bacterium (assembly GCA_964649705.1). GTDB lineage: Bacteria > Planctomycetota > MHYJ01 > WSZJ01 > CAZYRM01 > CAZYRM01. The sequence continues at coordinate 76,545 of CAZYRM010000002.1, read as the reverse complement.
GGCAGAAGCCGGACGTCTTCGCCCTCCGTGTGGAGGGGGACAGCATGATCGGCGCGGGGATCTTCGACGGGGATTACGTCGTGGTGAAGCACCAGGGGAGCGTCGACCCTGGGGAGATCGGCGTGGCGTTCACGGACGAGGGGGCGACGGTGAAGCGGATCTTCGACGAGGGGGAGCGCTTCCGCCTGCAGCCCGAGAACGACGCGATGGAGCCGATCTACGTCGCGAAGGACGACCCGAGCTTCATGATCGGGGGCCGGGTCATCGGCGTCGTGAGGAAACTGTAGGGGCGACGGGGCGCCCGTCACGGCGCCTTGGAGTCGCGCCCGTGAGGGCGCGCGGGGGGTGACGCGGGGTGCCCGCGAAGCGGGCCGGGGCGTCGCCCGCATGGGAGATCACGTACGATGCCGTTGCCAGCGCTCCCACCGTCCGCTCCGCCGTACTCTCGCATCACGTTCGCGGAGAACATGCGCCTCCCGGTGCACAGTTGGTTCCGCTATTCGGCGGGATTCTCGGCGAGCTGGGTGCGAGGGGTGCTGCAGGTCCGTTCCATCGCCGAGCCCGTGCGCCTGTTGGATCCGTTCGCTGGATCCGGGACTTCCTTGATCGAGGCGGAATGGCGGGGGGCGCGTTCGATCGGGATCGAGGCGCACCCCTTCATCGTCCGGGTGGCCCGTGCGAAGCTCGGCTGGCGGAGCGACCCGGACGCCTTCGGGCGGCTCGCGCTGGAGATCCTGGAACTCGCCCGCGCGCGCGACGGCAGCCTGGACGGCTACCCGGACCTGGTGCGCCGTTGCTTCACCGACGAGGCGCTCCTCAAGCTCGACGCGCTTCGCCGCGCGTGGGAAGCCCTGCGTTCCGAGTCCCAGGCCTCGGAGCTCGCCTGGCTCGCGCTCGCGTCGATCCTCCGCCCGTGCGCCTCGGTCGGGACGGCCCCGTGGCAGTACGTCCTCCCCTCGAAGCCGAAGGTCCGCGTCCAGGAACCGTTCGATGCGTTCGACGGGACCTGCGGCATCATGGTCCAGGACATGCGCGAGGTGCAGGCGGGGGAGATCTACCCGACGGCACGGGTCTACCAGGGCGACGCCCGCGAGTGTGCCGACGTCCCCGATGGGTGGGCGAACGTCGTGCTCAGCTCGCCACCGTACGCGAACAACTTCGACTACGCGGACGCGACGCGACTCGAGATGTCCTTCTTCGGCGAGGTCTCGGGCTGGGGGGACCTGCAGGACGCGGTCCGCCGCTGGCTGATCCGCTCCTGTACGCAGCACGTCGCGGGGGACGGGGCCTGGTCCGAGGAGGACGTCGCGCCGATCGTGGGCCCCTTGCGGAAGGCCTGCGCGCGGCTGGCGGAGGTGCGAGAGAAACACGGCGGGCGGAAGGCGTACCACACGATGGCGGCCTGCTACTTCGCGGACCTGGCGCGGGTGTGGAGGGCGCTCCGCCGGGCGGTGCGCCCGGGCGGCCTGGTGGGGTGGGTCGTGGGGGACTCGGCACCGTACGGAGTCCACCTGCCGGTGGAGCGGTGGCTCGGGGAACTGGCGATCGCTGCGGGGTTCCGGAAGTGGAAGTTCTTCAAGCTGCGCGAGCGGAACACGAGGTGGAAGAACCGGAAGCACCGCGTGCTTCTGAAGGAGGGGATTCTCTGGGTCGAGGCTTGATCAGGGACGCGTTCGCCGCGGAGACGCGGGGGACGCAGAGGGGCGCGGAGGCGTGGCGGGAGGCCCGTCTGCCGGGCCGCCCCTCTGCGGCCCTCTGCGTTCTCCGCGTCTCCGCGGTGAACTCGGCACGGTCGGACGATAAGCACGGTGAAGGAAGCTGAGAAGCCCGCGTGCGGCGCTCGTTCCGTTGCAACCCGCTCGGGCGGATGGTAGAACCCGCCCGCACGTCATGACGCGCCGAGATGCGACGGGAGGGACGTTGACGGGCCGAGTTCACCACGCCGACAACTTGGACGTCCTGCGCACGCTCGCCGACGGGTCGGTCGACCTGATCTACGTCGACCCGCCGTTCAATACGGGGAAGACGCAGCGGCACACGCGGATCCGCACGGTACGCGACGAAGAGGGCGACCGCGTGGGCTTCGCCGGGAACCGCTACCGTACGCTCACCGTGGGTGCACGCGAGTTCCACGACACCTACGATGACTACCTCGGCTTCCTCGAGCCGCGACTCCGCGAGGCGCACCGCGTCCTGTCGCGCCGCGGGACGCTCTACGTCCACCTCGACTGCCGAGAGGTCCACTACGTCAAGGTCCTCCTCGACTCTGTTTTTGGCCGTGAGCGCTTCCTCAACGAGGTCATCTGGGCCTACGACTACGGCGCGCGGACGAAGCGCCGATGGCCGCCGAAGCACGACAACCTCCTCGTCTACGTGAAGGACCCCGACGACTACGTCTTCAACCACGACGCGATCGACCGGATCCCCTACATGGCCCCCGGGCTCGTCGGCCCCGAGAAGGCCGCCCGCGGAAAGACGCCCACCGACACATGGTGGATCACGATCGTCCCTACGAACGGCAAGGAGCGCACGGGCTACCCCACGCAGAAGCCGATGGCCCTCCTGCGCCGCGTCGTGCTCGCTTCCTCCAACCCCGGCGACCTCGTCCTCGACTTCTTCGCCGGGAGCGGCACCACGGGCGCGGCCTGCCTGGAGCTGGGACGACGATTCCTCCTCGTGGACGACTCTCCCCAGGCCATCGAAGTCATGCGGCGTCGATTCGCAACTGCCGACGGCGTCGAGTGGTTCCGTGAATCGGCTCCTCAAAGTCATATTCCCCTTGCCGGGCCTGTCCGAAACCGATAGGTTCTTCCGAATCAAGCAGGGGTGACACATCGCTTTTCTTGGAGGTGCCATGCACAGGGGATTCCGGGCCTCTCTGGCCGCCGCGCTCGTCGTCGCGGGCCTCGTGGGGCTCATGGGGTCGACGGCCCAGGCCGAGAAGGCCGCGCCGATGACCGTGACCGTCGGAGTGAAGGGGCTCGACAAGGACTCTGGAAAGGCCCTCGAGACGGCCCTGAAGGCGCTCGAGTCCGTCACAGACGCGAAGGCGGACGACAAGGGCGTCCTGGTCCAGGTGAAGTCGGAGAAGACGCTCCAGCTCTCGGACGTCCTCGCGGCGGTCCAGGCCCAGTCCACCGAGGAGAAGAAGCTCGAGGCGGACAAGGCCGGAGTCGCGCTGGTCGGAACCGTCTCGGTGGCCGTCGGCGGTGCGACCGATGACGCCGCCGTCATCGAGGCCCTGAAGAGCGCCCCGAACGTCGAGAAGGTCGAGGGCTCGGCCGGCACGTTCAGCGTGACCTTCAAGGGCGCGAAGGGCGCGACCGTCGGGGATCTCGAAACGGCCCTGAAGACCAAGGTCGGCGCGGCCGAGGGCGCGACGCCCCCGAGCGTCGACGACGTCGCCTGGACCGCCCCGAAGGGGGACGACGGCGGGAAGCACGGCTGAGGCGGCGGCTGAGGCAAGGGCTGAGGCAAGTAGCCCTCGTCCGCCGTCGGCGGACGCGAACCTGAAAACGAAGGGCGGTCGCGAAACACGCGCGACCGCCCTTTCCTTTGGTAGACTTCTCCGCGATGCGCATCACACGCCGCACGTTCGTGGAGTGGGGCCTTGCGCTGGGATCGGGCGCCCTCGGCCTCCTCGGCCTGGGTTGCCGTTCCCGAGCGCGGCGCCAGGAGCCCCCCCCGGGGCCGATCCCGCCAGACCTGGACGCCGTCCTGGAGGCCGCCGCATCGCGAATGCTCCCCTCCGACGACGGCCCGGGCGCGCGCGAGGCGGGGACCATGGACTACCTCCGCGCGGCTCTCGAACTCCCCATCTACCGCGCCCACCGAGCCAGGCTCCTCGACGGCGCGCGCCGACTGGAGGCGACCGCGCGGCGCGACTGGGGGAGCGGCTTCACCGCCCTCGACCCCGCGGACCAGGACCGCGTCCTCATCCACCTGCAGGCGGGCCGCGAGGACGACGGCGGCTTCGACGGAGGACGGTTCGTGCACGACCTTCTCTCCCTCTCCCTCGAGGGCTTTCTCGGCGACCCTCGACACGGGGGGAATCGCGGCGAGGCAGGCTGGGAGTTCATCGGCTACCGCCCGGGCGGTCCTCGATCCTGCGGGCAGCACTGAGATGCGCGAGTACGATGCGCTCGTGATCGGGAGCGGGGCCGGAGGCGCCCCCGTGGCGCTGACGCTCGCGCGCGCGGGCCTCCGCGTCCTCGTCCTCGAGAAGGGCCCGCGGCACGGCCGGGCGGAGTTCGTCCACGACGAGGTCTCCATCTGCCGCCGCGACTTCTTCCTCGACGCCGCGGAGGACGACCCGCACATCCTCCTCCACGCCGACGGGAAGCGCGAGCCCACGCCGCTCGGCTGGATCGCCCGCTGCGTCGGCGGCGGGACCGTCCACATGGCGGGGTACTTCTACCGGATGCACCCCGAGGACTTCCGGATGGCCTCCCTCCACGGGACGGGAGGCGGCCTCTCGATCGCCGACTGGCCCTTCGGGTACGAGACGCTGGAGCCGTACTACGCCCGCGTGGAGCGCGAGATCGGCGTGTCCGGGCTGGACGGGGCCAACCCGTTCGACCCGCCGCGATCGACGGCGTACCCCCTGCCGCCGATCGACGCGCACCCCCTGGCGGAGGCGATCGACGCGGCCGGCGCGAAGCTCGGGATGCACCCCTTCCCGTGTCCGAGAGCGATTGTCTCGCGCCCATACGAGGGGCGCGCCGCGTGCGTCTACTGCGACTTCTGCGGGAGCTACGGCTGCGAGGTGGGGGCGAAGTCGAGCACGCTCGAGACCCTGCTCCCGAAGGCCGAGGCGACGGGCCGCTGCGAGGTCCGTCCTCTCTCGATGGTGCGGGAAGTCTCGACGACGCCCGACGGACGCGCCGACGGATGCGTCTACCTGGACGAGGAGGGGGAGGAGGTCCGCGTCAGGGCGCGCATCGTGGTCCTGGCGTGCTCGGCGGTGGAGACGGCGCGCCTCCTCCTGCTGTCGCGCTCGCCGAGGTTCCCTCAGGGCCTCGCGAATTCCAGCGGTCAGGTCGGGCGGAACCTCCACTTCTCGGTGAACTCGTCCGGTTGGGCGACGTTTCCCTTCGGAAGCGGAAAGATCGCCGACGAGGTCCTGCGCCACGGGACGCCGTTCCTCCAGCGCTCGATGCAGGACTTCTACGCGATCCCGCCCGGCGTGTCCGACATCCCCAAGGGCGGCACGATCCGCTTCGGCTTCCCGCACGCGAATCCGATCTCGACGTCGATGTGGCTGGCCCATCGACCGGGCGCGCTGACGTGGGGGACGCTCCTGAAGAGGTCGATGCGCGAGCACTGGCGGGAGGGGCGCACGATCGAGTTCGAGACGTTCGCCGACTTCCTGCCGAACCCGCTGACGCTTGTGGACCTGGACGACGTCGCGAAGGACAAGTGGGGCGTGCCGGCGGCGCGGATCCGGGTGGAGCCCCCGGCGCACCACGCGAAGGCGGGGGCCTACGTACAGGCGCGAGCCCTGGAACTGCTGGAGGCCTGCGGCCCGGAAGAGGTCCACGCGGGAGGCGTCGGTGAGACGACGGCGCACTTGGTCCACGGGACGTGTCGGATGGGCCTGGACCCTGCAACGTCGGTGCTCGACGCGGATGGTCGGGCGCACGACTGCCCGAACCTCTACGTCACGGACGGCTCGGCGATCCCGCATGCGGGGGGCGTCCCGAGCACGCTGACGATCCTGGCGAACGCCTTCCGGATCGCAGACCGGATCCTCGCGTAGGGCCGGGCGCGGAGATCCAAGATCCGAGATCCCAGATTCCAGCGAGATCCCAGATCCAAACCTCGGAGAAGCACATCCTGTCGTTGGGATCTGGGATCTTGCTGGAATCTGGGATCTCGGATCTTGGATCTCCGCGCCCGGCCCTACCCTCGGATCCGACCCAGAGCCTCCACGGCCGCCCCGCGCACTTCGGGGTCGTCGTCTCGCGCGGCCTCTTCGAGCGCGGGGATCGCGTCGGACGCCACCGAGCCCAGACAGCCAAGGACCGCCGCAACGTACGCGCGGTGGGGGAAGCCGTGGTCCGACAGGGCCTCGATGTACACGGGGACGGCCTTCGGAGGCACCTGCCCAATCCTCGCGAGGGCGATCCCGGACTCCAGACGCAGCGGGCGGCTCGCGTCGCCCAGCGCAGCCACGAGCGACGGGACAGCGGACCGCGCAGCCTCGGCGAGGCCGCCTAGCAGCGCCGCCGCGCGGTTCCGCACGTGGCAGCCCTCGTCCGCGAGGGCCTCCACGAGCCGCGGCACCGCCGCGGGGCCCAGGCGCCCCAGCGCGGAAAGCGCGCCCGCCACGTGCACGCGGACGTCGGGGTGCGCATCAGCGAGGGCATCCTCGAGGAACGCGACCGCCTCGGCCGCCGGCGGGCCAAGCTCGCCCAGCGTCCGGGCGGCGATGAACCTGACGTGCCAATCCTCGTCCCGGAGCAGGGCCGCGAGCCCCAGGATGGCCGGGCGGGCCTCCTCGCCGAAGGTCGACAGGACGTGAGCCGCTCCGGCCCGTTCGAGCGGGTCTGTCCCGGACAGCATGCGGACCAGGGCCGGGACTGCCTCGTCCGCGGCCCCGCCGACCCGTCCGAGCGCCCAGGCGGCCTCGATGCGCACGCCGCGCGGTCCCTCCGAGAGCATCCTCACGAGCGCCGACGACGCAGCGGAGGCCGCAGGGCCGAGCACGCCGATCGTCTTCGCCGCCTCCTGCACGAGCCGCACGTCGTTCGATTCGAGTGTCGCCGCAATCACCGGCATCGCGGCGGAGGGGTCCCCTCCGAGCGAGACGATCGCGCGGGCCGCCGCGAAGCGGGTCCCGGCATCGGGGTCGCCGAGCAGCATCGAGAGCGCGGGGAGGGTCCCGGCCGTGGCGGTCCCGATCCGCTCCAGGGTCTGAATGGCCAGCCGTCGGACGTCGGGCGACGCATCGCCCAACGCGGTCACGACGCCCGGCGCCGCGCCGCCCGCCTCCTCTCCGAGCTCCCCGAGCGCCGCGAGCGCCGCCATGCGCACCGGCACCGATGCGTCCGCCAACCACCCCGCGACCGCCGCGGGCCCGGACTCGCAGAGGCCGGCGAGCGCGACGGCCGCCTCGATCGCGCGCGCGTACACGTCCCCGCTCGCCTGGGCCGCCACGTCGCGACAGGCCGAAACCGCATGAAGCAGGTGAATGGGGTCGGTCGTGACCCTGGTCAGGACCTCGGCGCAGTCGAGCCTCTTCGACGGGTCCGTCCCGTCGAGCCCCAGGGCCACCTCCGAGGCGGCGAGCCCGGCGTCTTTTCCCAGCATCCCGAGGGCGTACAGCGCCGCCTCGCGCACACCCGCATCGGAGTCCCCGACGGATCCGATGAGCGAGGGGACCGCCTTCGCCGCGTGAGGGCCGAGACGAATGATGGCCTCGATCGCCTTCCTCCGAAGTCCCGGGTCGGCCTCCGCGAGCAGCGCCGTCGCCGCGGGAAGGGCCTGAGGCGCCCACGGAAGCACGTCCGCGAGCGCGAGAAGCGCGGAGGCGCGAACGGCCGCGTGCGGCGACGACAGCTCCGCGACAAGCGCCTCCTGGGCGCGGGGGAGGGCCTCCGGGCTGCGCGCGAGCGTCGCGAGCGCCCTGGCCGCGCGGACTCGCGCCTCTCCCGTCGCGGTGCGGGCGGCCTCCGCGATCGCCTCGCACGCTCGCGCGGAGGTCTCCGCATCCGCGCCTACGCTCAGCAGGGCCTTCGCCACCTCCAGCCGTGCGTCGCCCGTCTCCCTCGCGAGCGCCTCCCGCAGGGACGAGGCGGCCACGCCGGCCCCTGCGCCGAATCCGCCGAGCGCCTGTGCGGCCGCCGCGCGGACCGACTCGTCCGGATCGGCCAGGAGGTCGGCGAGGCGTGGGACGGAATCGCGCGCCTGGCCGGCATGTCTTCCGAGGGCCCGCACGGCGGCGGCGCGGACGCGGGCGTCGTCGTCGGAGAGCGCCGCGAGGAGCGGCGGAACGCACACGGCGCCATTCACGTACTCGCCCAAGGCCGCCGCGGCGGCCTCGCGAACGTCGGCCTCGGCATCCGAGAGCGCCGAGGCGAGGGCCTGCGCCGCCTCCCTCGACCTCGCGCCACGGCCGGCAAGCGCCCGCGCCGCGGCGACCCGCCCCGCGCGGTCAGGGCCCTGCAGGGCCTCGATCAAGCTTCGAAGCTTCTCCATCCCGGGTCGCCTCCGGAGGACTCTGTCGTGGCTGGTGAAGAGCGCACTTGTCGCAGGCCCCCTTCCTTTGGAGGAAGAGCCCCCGGATCAGGTAGCCGAGCGCCGCCGCGACGATGGCCCCCACGATCAGCAGCTCCGCCGTCATGCCGCCATCCTCGTGCCGATCTGATAGATGAGAACGGAGGCGATCCAGGCCATGCTCGTCATCCCGAAGAAGGCCGCCAGGGCCCACTTCCAGTTCAGCTCCTTCACGATGACGGCCAGCGTCGAGCCGCATTGCAGGCAGAGGGCAAAGAAGACCATGACGGCGATGACCGTAGGGACGGTGAAGATGGGCGTTCCCGCCCGAGGGCCGCTGGTCCACTTCTGGGCGGCCATGATCTCCCGGAGGCTCTCGGAATCCTCGTTCACCTCCGATCCGAGGTTGTAGGTGATCCCGAGCGTCGCGATGATGACCTCTCGCGCGGGGAAGCTCGCCAGGACGCCGATCGAGATCTTCCAGTCGAAACCGGCGGGCTCGAAGATCGGCTGGAGGAACTTGCCCATCCTCCCCATGTAGCTCTGCTCGACGTAGGCGCCCTGGATCCGGTTGAGGAGGGCGACGGACTGTTGCGACCCCTCGTCCGCGAGCCTCGCCTCGACCTCCTTGGGCGGAATGGACTGCCCGGCCACGAACGCCGCGCGCTCCCTGGCGGCGACCGCCGGGTCTCGGGGAAAGTAGAGAAGGGCCCAGATGACGACGGAGAAGGCCAGGATGACGGTCCCCGCGCGAAGGATGAACTCCCTCGCACCCCCCCAGGTCCGGATGAAGAGGTTGCGCCCGCTCGGGATCCGGTACGGCGGCATCTCGAGGAGGAAGGGGAGGGTGCGCGTCTTCAGCAGCACGCGGTTGGTGAACCACGCGAGGGGGAGCGAGACGAGGATCCCCACGAAGTGCATGGCCAAGAGGAGCCAGCCCGAGACCCACGGCCCGTACACCGGCTCGATGAAGGCCCCGATCATGAGGACGTAGACGGGGAGACGCGCGGAACAGCTCATCAGGGGGGCCATCATGATCGTCGTGATCCGGGCCTTGGGGTCCTCGAGGGAGCGCGCCGCCATGATCCCCGGGATGGCGCACGCATAGCTGGAGAGGAGCGGGATGAAGCTCTTCCCGTTGAGTCCGCACCAGCCGAAGAGCTTGTCCATCAGGAACGCGGCGCGGGCCATGTACCCGGTGTCCTCGAGGATCCCGATGAAGAGGAAGAGGATTGCGATCTGGGGGACGAAGATCAGCACGCCGCCGACGCCGGCGATGACGCCGTCGACGATCAGGCTCTGCAGGATCGGCATCCCCCCGAACCAGGGCGAGACGGTCGCCTGGAGCCAGGCGGTCAGCGCGTCGATGAGGTCCATGAGGGGGCTGGCCCAGGAGTAGAGCGACTGGAAGACGACCCACATGATCGCCACGAGGATGAGGGAGCCCCAGAACTTGTGCATGAGGAGACGATCGATCGACTCGGTCGCATGGCGCGTACGGACCGTCCCCCGCTCGATCACGCCATCCACCAGCCGGTCGATGTGCTCGTAGTGCCACACCGCCTCGACCGATCCAGGGTTGAACCCCCGGGACCTCAGCTTCTCGCGCGCCTCCTGCACCAGGGCGCGCGAAGCGTCGCTGGGGAGCCGGAGCCGCTCCTCGACGGCGCTGTGGGAGTCGAAGAGGATCCGCTGGATCTCGGGATCGGGAAGCGAGTGCCCGTGCCCTTCGGCCGCCTTCCGAATCATCGACGAGATCTCGGTCATCGGGTCCGGCCAGGAGATGCGCTTCAACCGCGGCCCGCGCGCGAGCGCGCTCTGGATCGCCTGCCTCAGCTCCTGGATCCCCTCCCCCGTCGAGGCCACGGTCGGGACGACGGGAACGCCGAGGCGCAGCTGCAGGAGGCCGATGTCGATCCTGGCGCCGCTCCGCTTCACGACGTCCCACTGGTTCAGCACGATGATGAGCGGCAGGTCGAACTCGGCGAGTTGGGAGGCCAGGAAGAGGTTCCTCTTGAGGTTGGTGGCATCAAGGACACAGACGAGGAGGTCAGGGCGCTCGTTGCCCCCCTCCGCGGCCAGGACGTCGATGACGACCCGCTCGTCGGGCGACGTGGCGGAGAGGCTGTAGGAACCGGGGAGGTCGACGATCCGGACGGTCATCGCGTCCGCCCCGTCGCCGAGGGTGGTGGTGCCAACCTTCTTCTCGACGGTGACGCCGGGGTAGTTGGCGATGTGCTGGCGGAGCCCGGTGAGCCGGTTGAAGACCGAGGACTTCCCCGTGTTGGGATTTCCCAGGAGCGCGACGAGCGGAGGGCGGCTCCTCCGGTTGGAGGCCTCTTCCGTCGCGGTCGAGCCGGGATCGGGTGACGAGGTCATACGGCCTTCGCGAGGCGGCGGACGTAGACGGCGTTCGCGTCGGCCCTGCGGACACTCAGCTCCTGCTGATCGAGCCGGACGGTGATGGGGTCCCGCAGCGGCGCGATGTGGATGATCTCGACGATCTTGCCCGGGAGGAACCCGAGCGCGCTGAGGCGCGAGACCAGCGTCCCCTCGCCGTCGACGGCGAGGACTTCGACGCGGTCCCCCATGGCGAGCTTTCCGAGCTGTGTCATGAGACTCCTCGAGTCCGTCGCGGGGGTTGGCGGGTGGTTCAGGCCCCCACGAAAGTGAGACTCATTCTCAAATTCAGACCATAGCACCCGGGGGGAGGGGCGTCAAGCCGGTTCGGTCCCTACCGCCGCGGGAAGGCGGGGTCGTCGCGGACCTTCGCGAAGTCGGGGGAGGACTGCACGTAGGCCCAATTGCGGAAGTCCCGCTTCTCCGCCTCCGCAAGGGCCGCCGCGGACTTCGCCGCGTCCCCCGCGATCGCGTGGGAGACCGCGAGCCGCACGTGCGCCGAGGGGTCCCACGGCGAGATCCTCACCACCTTCTCGCCCGCCGACACCAGCTTCTCCGCGTTCCCCACCTCCTTCCAGAGCAGCCACTGGAAGTCGCGCATCGCGCGGAGCAGCACGTCCATGTCCTCGCTCTTCTTGCCCTGCCTCTCCTGGTTCATCTTGAACATGAAGAACATGTTCGCGAGGTTCTCGAACACCGGCGCGATTTGCGCGAGCGACTTCGCCGAGCGCAGGACCATCTTCAACTGCGGCTCCAGGGCCTTCGCCTGCTTCTTCTGGGCCGCATCCATGGGCGTGAGTTCCAGCGCCGCCGAGAACCGCTCCAGCGCCTCCTCGTTCTCCCCCCGGATCATGTGGATCAGCCCGATGAGCCACGGCGTCTCGAACTCCCTCGCGTCGTCCGCGAGCGACTTGTCGAGCGCCGCCAGCGCCTTGTCGTACTCGCCCCTCGCCACGTAGATCTGCGCCAGGTCCAGGTAGAGCTTCGCGTCGCGCGGGATGACGTCCAGGCTCGAGTAGACTTTGAGGAGCCACGGCTCGAGCCCCTCCTTGACCCTGATCGCCTCCTCGAACGTCGCGAGCGCCGCGTCCAGCTCCACCAGGTGAACGTGGCACCACCCCTTCGTCCGCCCCGCAAGCACCGCGAACCCCGGGTCGAGCCCCAGCTCCAGCGCCTTCCCTGCGTGCGCGAGCGCCTCGCCCGTCCGCCTCTCCCGGTCCGCGAACAGCGCCCTGACGAGCCACCCCGTCGGGAAGTCCGGGTCGATCTTCGCCGCCTGCTCGAAGTCGGCCGCCGCCTTCTCCCGGTCCGCGAAGCGCTCCAGGTACAGGAGCCCGCGCAGCATCGGCTGCACCGGGTCGTCCGGCCCATTCGCCACCGCGTCGGCGAACGCAGCGAGGACCTCCTCCTTGGGCGCGTCCAGCGCAATCAGGACGTACCCCTTCTGCTGGTGACAGTACGGGTTCTTGGGGTCGATCTGGATCGCCTTGTCCACGAGGGCCTTCGCGCGCTGCGCGTCCTTCTTCGCCGCGAAGCCCCTCGCCAGCAGGACCAGCAGCTCGGCGTCGTTGATCGGGAGCCCCAGGATCTGGTCCGCCATCTGAGGCGACGGGGGATTCGCCTGGGCGTACTGCGCCGCGAGGTTCAGCGTGTAGGCGCCCAGGTGGTTCCCCTGAATCTTGAGGGCCGCCTGCGTGTCGTCCAGGACGCGCCCCCACGCCTCGCCGAGGAACGCCACCCGCGCCCTCCAGTAGTAGGCGTCCGGGTTCTTCGGGTTCGCCTCGATCGCGTCGCGGAAGCTCCTGAGCCCCCGCGCGAAGTCCAGGTTCCGGAGGTGCGCCGCGCCGAGCGCAAGGTGCGCCAGGTCGCTCTCCGGCTCCAGCTCCACCGCCATGTGGTAGTCCGCCGCGGCCTGTTTCCCTCGGTGCAGCCTCGCGTCGAGGACCCGCCCGCGGAGGTAGTACGCCAGCACCGGCTTCTCGCCCGCCGCGCGCGCCTTCTCGATCGCCAGCGTCAGGTCCTCCACGGCCTCCTCGTTCTTTCCCATGTTGATCCGGAGCTTCCCTCGCTCGAGATACGGCTCCGACCAGTCCGGGTCGGCCAGGATCGCCTTTCCGAACATCTCCTCCGCGAGCGCTCCCGTCTTCGAGCGGCCCACGTCGAGGTGGACGCGGGCCTGGCTCCTGGTCTTCTCCGCCGCCTCCCTCCGCGCAAGCTCCTCCTGAACCCGCCGGGTGACCTCCTGCTCGGCCTCGCGCTCCTTCCTCTCCCGCTCGAACTGCTCGCGATCACGCCTACGCTCCACCCACAGCCCGCGCACCATCCAGCCGGCCGGGAGGCTCGCCACCAGGAGCCCCGCGAGGCACGCCGCGACGATCCGGTGTTTCCGTACCCATGACTTCACGCGGTCCCACTTCGTCGCGGGCCGCGCCAGGATCGGCTCCCCGTTCAGGAAGTGCTCCACGTCCCGCGCCATCGCCCCCGCGCTCTCGTACCGCTTCGCGGGCTCCTTCTGCATGGCCTTCAGGCAGATCGTCTCGATGTCGCGGTGGACGTTCGGGTTGATCTTCCGCGGCGTCTCGGGGTCGTGCAGCAGCACCTGCACGAGCACGTTCACCATGCTCTCGCCCGAGAACGGGGGCCTCCCCGTGAGCATCTCGTAGAGGGTGGCCCCGAGCGAGTACACGTCGCTCCGCGCGTCCACCTTGTCGATCTGCCCCTCCACCTGCTCGGGGGGGGCGTAGTTCGGCGTTCCCAGCCTCGACCCCGGCGCGGTCAGGTCGCCGCTCGCGGTGTCCTTCGCCAGACCGAAGTCGGCGAGGTGCGGCTCCCCGGCCGCGTCGACGATGATGTTCGACGGCTTCACGTCGCGGTGGATCACGCCCTGGGTATGGGCGTAGTCGAGCGCGAGGGCGATCTTCCGCGTGATCTCGAGCGCGCGGCGCGGCGTGACCTCCTTCCGCTCGATCAGCTTCGAGACCGGGAGGCCCCCCACGTACCGCATCGTGAAGAAGTGCTTCGATCCGTCGCGCCCGACGTCGTAGATCTGCACGATGTTCGGGTGCTGGAGCTTCGCGGCGGCCTTGGCCTCGCGGTGGAACCGCTCGAGCGCCTCGGCGGTCGCGTGCTCACCCGCGATCATCACCTTGAGGGCGACCACGCGGTCGAGGCCCACCTGCCTCGCCTTGTAGACGATCCCCATCCCTCCGTGGGCGATCTCCTCGAGGACCTCGTATCCCTCGATGGCCCCCGGCATCGACGCGCGGACGGTTCGGACCGTCGCCTCGTGCCGCGAGGGAGGCGTCGATCCGTTCATCGTGAGGGGCGTGGCCCGCTCGGGCGACTCCACGATCGTCGGGGGGTCGGCGACGGTCGGGTTCCCCGACCGCGCCTCGGACACGAGCGCGTCCCGGTCGGCCTCCGAGAGCCACCCCAGTTCGACGAGGAGGTCCGAGATCGGCGTGTCGGGGGCCTTCTCGCGCTGGAGGCGGATCGCCTCCTCGATGAGCCGCTCCTCGACGAGGCCGCGGGCCCAGAGGACGTGCAGGAACAGGGTGTCCTTCGACGTCACTTCCCGCCGTCCCCCTTTTGCCTGGTGGGCCCGATTGTACACGGGCCCCATCCCGCCCGCTACGCCGCGCGCGGGGCGCGGCCGAACCGCCGCCCGAGGTCGTCGAGGAGGGTGTAGACGACGGGCACCACGACGAGCGTCAGGAAGGTCGAGGTCGTCAGGCCCCCGATCACCGCGACCGCCATCGGCGCGCGGGCCTCGGCGCCCTCCCCCGTGCCCAGGGCGATCGGCAGCATCCCGAAGATCATCGCGAAGGTCGTCATCAGGATCGGCCGCAGACGGGTCGTCCCCGCCCTGGTCACCGCCGGGTCCCGCTCCATCCCGTCACGTGAGCGCAGCACGTTCGCGAACTCCACGAGCAGGATCCCGTTTTTCGTCACCAGCCCCATGAGGAGGATGATCCCGATCATCGTGAAGATGCTCATCGTCATCCCGGTGGCCACGAGCGCCCCGAGTGCCCCGACGACCGAGAGCGGAAGCGCGAGCATGATCGTGAACGGGTGGACCAGGCTCTCGAACTGCGAGGCGAGCACCATGTACACGATCACCACCGCCAGCCCGAGGGCGAACAGGAGCGAGGCGAACGACTCCTGCATGACCTCGGCCATCCCGGTCAGACCGAACGAGTAGCCGGGCGGGAGCTTCTCCTCCCTGAGGAACCGGGAGACCTCCTCGATCGACTCACCCAGGACCTTCCGCTCGCGCTCGAGGTTCGCGAGGATCGTGATCTGCCGCACGCGGTTGTAGCGGTGGATCTCGACCGGCCCCTTCTCCTCGCGGACGCGCGCCACGTTCCGCAGGCTCACCAGGTCCCCGCGCGCATTCCGCACGGCGAGGAGGAGGATGTCCCCCGGCCGGGCCCGCTCGGCCGGGGCCAGACGCACGCTCACGTCGTACCGCTCCCCCTCGGAGCGGAACTTGCTCACGTCGTCCCCGCCGATCAGGGCCTTGACGGTCGAGGCGATGGTCCGAGGGTCGACGCCGAGGTCGGCCGCGCGGTCCCGCTTCACGTAGACGCCGATCTCGGGCCTGCCGCGCTCGAACGAGGTGTCGGTGTCGGCGTAGCCGCCCGAGGCGCGCATCTTCGCGATCACAGAGGCGCAGACCTCCTCGAGGCGACCGAGGTCGGGCCCGCGGACCTCCGCCTGGACGTCCGCGAACTTGAACCCGCCCCCCGAGACGCGAGGGACGATCTCGACGCTCACCCGGGCGTCCTGGACGTCCGCCACGCGCGTGCGGACCCATGCCATCGCCTGTTCCTGGCCCACCGCGCGCTCCCCCTTCGGGCGCATCTTCACGTACATCGTCCCCTCGTTCACCTTCGCCAGCTCGTCCGCGCCGATCGTGGTGAAGGCGTAGTCGAACCACGCCTGCCCCGCGACGCGGCCGCGGATCCGCTCGAGGATCGCGTCCGTCGCCTCGATCGACGACCCGAGCGGGGCCTTCACGCGGACGTTGAACTCCGATTGGTCCTCGATCGGCGTGAACTCGCTCCTCAGGTACCGGGCCACGCCCACGGCGCCGGCGAAGCTCCCCACGGCGATCGCCAGGACCGCCCAGCGGCGCCCGAGCGACCACCGGAGGATCGCCCCGTAGATCGACTCGATCCGCTCGAAGAACCGCTCCGAGAATCGGAAGAGCGGCCCGTGGCGGGGCTTCCTGAGCCACCGCGACGACAGCATCGGGTCGAGCGTGAAGGAGACGAACAGGGAGATGAGCACGGCGAACGTCACGGTGAGCCCGAACTGGTAGAAGAACCGCCCGATGAGGCCCTTCATGAAGGCGACGGGTACGAAGACGGCGACCACCGAGAACGTCGTCGCCATCACGGCGAGGGCGATCTCGTTCGTCGCGAACGAGGCCGCTTCGCGCGGCGGCTTCCCCTCCTCGACGTGGCGCATCGTGTTTTCCTGGACCACGATCGAATCGTCGATCAGGAGCCCGATCGCCAGAGAGAGCGCGAGGAGGGTCATCATGTTCTGCGTGAAGCCGAGCGCGAGCATGAGGGAGAAGGTGCCGACGACGGCGGTGGGGATGACGAGGGCGCAGATGATCGTGCTCCGCACGTTCCGCAGGAAGAGGAACACGATCACGATCGCGAGCCCACCCCCGAGGACCATGTGGAACTGCACCTCGTGGACCGAGTGCTCGATGAACACGGAGAGGTCCTGGGCGATCTCCAGGCGGAGCCCCGACGGCGCGAGCTCGGCGCGCAGCCGCTCGACCTCCTGCTTCACCGCGCGAGCGACGGCGACGGTGTTCGTGCCTGACTGGCGCCGGACCAGCAGCCCGACGGCCTCGCGCCCGTCCAGCCTCGCCAGGCTGCGGCGCTCCTCGATCCCGTCCTCCACGCGCCCCAGGTCGGAGACGCGGATCGCGGCGCCGTCGCGCCACACGACGACCATCCCCTCGATCTCGGCCGCGGAGGCGAACTCCGCCTTCGTCTTCACGACCGACTCGCGGGGACCGCTCTCCAGGCGGCCGCCGGGGGCCTCCACGTGCTCGGCCCGGAGGGCCCGCTCGACGTCGTGGACCGAGACGCCGCGGCCCGCGAGGCTGTCGCGGTCGAGCCAGACCCAGATCTGGCGGTCCCTCCCGCCGACGATCTTCACCTGTCCGACGTCCTGGAGCCGCTGGAGGCGAGCCTTGACGACGTCGTCCGCGATCCGCGTCAGCTCCCGGACGGGGCGCTCCCCCGACAGCAGCACGCTGAGGATCGGCGTCGCGTCGAGGTCGAGCTTCTCGACGACCGGGTCCTCCAGGTCGATGGGGAGCTCCGAGCGGATCGTCCCGATCTTCGCGAGGACCTCCTGGTAGGCGACGTCGACGCTCTTTTCCAGCTCGAACTCGATGACGACCTGCGAGACCCCGTCCGCGCTCGTCGAGCGGAGGTGCTTGATCCCCGCGATCGTCGATACGGCCTCTTCGATCGGGTCGGAGACCGTCGTCTCGACCGTCTCGGGGTCGGCGCCCGGGAGGCTGGACACGACCGTGACGATCGGGAACTCCACGCGCGGAAAGAGGTCGATCCCGATCCTGAGGAACGAGATGACGCCGAAGACGATGATCGCGGCGATCACCATCGTCGTGAAGACGGGCCGGCGGATCGCCGTGTCGGAGAGGATCACCGGTGAGACGGGAGGCGGACCCGCTCCCCCTCCTGGAGCCCCTCGAGGACCTCGACCGCCTCATCGGTCGCGACGCCGATCTTCACGGCCCGCGCGGCCTCGCGGTCCCCCTCGACGACGCGGACCTCCCATCCGCCCGCGGCGGGGGAGAGGGCCTCGCGCGGCACGACGAGGGCGCCCTCGACCGCGCGCACGACGACGAGGACGCGCGCCAGGAGTCCCGGGCGGAACCGCGCGTCGCCGTTCGGCACGACGACGCGGCAGCGGAACGACCGCGTGGACTCCTCGATCGCCGGGAAGACAAAGGCGACCTGCCCCTCAAATCCCTGACCTACCCCTTCCACGTCGAACTCGACGATGGACCCCTTCCCGACCGACGCGAGCAGGTCCTGCGGCAGCGAAAACTCGAGGTGGAGGGTCGCGACGTCCTGGACCTCCAACAGGTGGACGATCGGCGCGGAGGTGACCGGCTCGCCCGGGTCGACGAGCCGCTTCGAGACGACCGAGTCGTACGGGGCTCGGACGATCGTCTCGGCGAGGCGCTCGTTCGCGAGGCGCAGGGTCTCCTGGGCCTGGCGGTGGCGCGCCGTCGCGCCCGCCTGGCGGGCCTTGGCGTCGTCGAATTGCTTCCGCGGGACGGAGGGCTCCTGTCCCTCGGGCTTCTCCCAGAGGGCCTTCATCCGCTGGTACTCCGCCTCGGCCTCGTCGAGGGAGGCCTGTGCTGCCGCGAGCTCCGCCTCGCGCTGCGCGACCTCGATCTGGAACATCGCGGGGTCGAGGCGGACCACGGAGTCCCCTTCACGCACCTCGTCGCCGACATCGACCAGGACCTCGAGGACCCGGCCCGAGACCTGGGGCCCGAGCTTCGTGGTTCGGCGGGCGAGGAGGACGCCGGTGGCGGGGATCCGCTCCCGAAGCTCGCCGCGGCGGACCTGGACTGTGCTTCCTTCCTCGGCCAGGGCGGCCGTCCAGGACGCCAGGACGAGCGCCAGCGCCGTCCCACTTCCCGCTCGGTGAATCGACCTCATCGCGGTTTCCCTCCGATTTCGTGGACCAGCCTTGCGTAGGCCTCGTGAAGCGCGTAGCGGGCGCGGACGAAGCTCGACCGCGCCGTCGCGAGCCGCTCCTCCTCCGCGAGGAGGTCGGCGGAAGCGATCATCCCCTGGGCGTACTGCTCGGCGGCGACGCGCACGCCCTCCTCGGCCTGCTCGATCCCCATCTTTGCGACAGGGAGCAGCTCCTGCGCGGCGTGGAGGTCGAGCCACGCCTTCTTCACCCCCAGGACGACGTCGTCGGACAGCTCGGCGTGGAGGTCGACCGCCTCGGCGATCTCCTTCCCCTTCCGCCTGAGCTCCGCGCGCGTCTTCCCGCCCTCGAGGATGGGGATCTGGACGCCGACGCCGCCGGACAGCCACTCCGGGTTGAGGACGAACGAGTCGGTCGTCGTTTCGGCGCGCCCGAAGCCGTACACGCGCGGGAAGTGACCTGCGTTCGTCACGCGATACTCCGCCTGTGCGAGCGCGACGGCCTTGCGCTGGGCCTCCAGGTCCGTGCGGCGATCGAAGGCGAGGCGCAGGACGTCCGCGAAGGGCCCGTTCCACGGCTCCGCCTCCGGGACGTCCACGACTTCGAGGGGGCCGTTCACGTCGAGGCCCATCTGCCGGTTGAGCGTCGCGCGGGCAAGCTCGACGTTGTTCTCCGCGCGGATCCGTTCCTGGCGACGCGCGGCGAGCTGGGTCTCCAGGGAGAGGACGTCGAGCCTGGTGACGATCCCCTGCGCATGGCGGTCCCGGGCGACCTCGAGCTGCCTCTCGAGGAGGCGGATCGAGTCGTCCACGACGCCCTGAATCGCCTGCGCCTCGAGGAGGCGGCCGTAGGTCACGCGCACGGCGAGCTCGACGTCCTCGCGCGTCCTTCGCGCAGCGAGGTCGGCCACGTCCTCGGTCAGGCGAAGGCCCTCGAGGGTGTTCGATGCGCGGCCGAAGTCGTAGATCGGCACGAGGAGCGACACGGACGTGGTCGTGACGGTGCGGTCCCCGGCGGGGCCCGTGAAGCCGCCGGCGACGAATCCGGGGTCGTTGTCGCGGGTCTGCCAGCGGACGTCGGAGACGATCTGCGGCAGGATGGAGGCGATCGCCTCGCTCTGGCGATCCCGGGCGATCAGGATGCGCCGGTCGGCGACGCGGATGCGGCGGCTGTTGGCCAGGGCGAGGTCGACGCAGGCCTCGATGGTGAGCGGTCCCGCGGGCCTCTCCGACGGCGAGGCGAGCTCGCGAAGCGCCTCCGGCACGTAGCGCGGCTCCCCTTCATGCGGCGTGCGGCACCCGCCCAGGAGGGCGGCGACCAGCACGACGAGGGCCGCTGGATGGTGAGTGGGGCTGGAGATTCGGTTCATCACGTGCAAGACGGGGGCGAAGCGGAGCGCGCCTATACGCCCCGGACGGGGGGAGGGTCAAGGAAAGCTCGACGCCGCGGGAGGCCGGAGGGCGAAAAAAAGCATGTGCGCGGTTGACCTCGCCCTCCCGACGACCTAGGATGACGCGCCGAGGGACGCTGATGCCGCGCTACCAGATCAAGATCGTGGACGCAGGACTCGTCGAGCTGGTCGACGGGATGGCGTCGCGGATCCTCGAGCGTGCCTCGCAGGCGTCCGGGACGGACCTCCGATCCCCCGAGCTCCACGACGCCGTCTTCTACGCCTGCCGGGACGCGCTCCAGACCTGCGTGCGCGGCTTCCACGTCTGCGGCTGCATGGACCACTGCGACGAGGAGTCCAGGGAGACGCCGCTGTCGAAGGACTCGCCGGTCGCCGCGGACGTGGCGAAGATCGGACGGAGCCGCCGCATCCGCCGCTACGTCCTCTCCCTCGACGTGCGGC
The DNA here is from genome assembly GCA_964649705.1 of uncultured Planctomycetia bacterium. Taxonomy (GTDB): domain Bacteria; phylum Planctomycetota; class MHYJ01; order WSZJ01; family CAZYRM01; genus CAZYRM01. The sequence goes on along the minus strand of CAZYRM010000002.1, from coordinate 56,351 downwards.
TGGTGGATTTCGTCAAGGGCCTGCAGGTCTCGATCGCGCGCGCGATCGCGGCGCGGGGCCTCGTCCGCGACTGGGGGGGGACGCTCGGGCCCGTCATCCAGGAGGTGGTGGAGTCGAGCCTGGGTCCGCACATCTTCTTCAGCCCCGCGTGCAACCGCGGCGAGTACATCTGCACCGTCGGGACCTGCACCGAGTTCGACCCCTGGGAGGAGATCCGCCCCGGTCGGTCCGCGACGTAGCACTGGCGGGCGCAACCACGGGGGCTAGAGTCCGAGGAGCCCGAGCGCAACCGCGGCGAACTCGAAGGCCGCGAAGAGGACCGCGATCAGCCCAAGCCAGGCGCCGATTCCTCCCACACGCATCGCGGACAGGATCGACGCGAGCGACCCCGCGGCTCCCGATCCGGAGGTCCCGCGGGCCCAGTCCTTCGAGAGGACGGCGCCGAGGACGAAGGCGTCGGGGACGAGGACCGCGATCGGACCGATCACCGGGGCGTCCCTCGTGGCGTACGCTGCGCGGTGGAGTACCACCATGACCGTCAACGGATCGATCAGGACGTACCAGATCCAGAGGCCCGTGAGCACGGCCGTCGTCCACCGTGAGCCCGTCGACCGGCGGATCAGGCGCACGCCGTGCGAGACCAGGAGGAGCACGAAGACGCCGAGCAGGACGTAGCGGTCGAATTGGCTGGACCGGCGCCACCCCGAGCTGGCCAGGAACTCGATGGCGCCCTCCGCGGCGAGGGTGGCGCCCCGGAAGATGAGGACCCACGCGGCCGCGCAGACGACGAGCTCCGACGGCAGGCTCCGACGGTTCCGCTCCACCCAGGGCGCCGGATCGGGGCGCTCGGGGTAGATCTGGGCGTCCGGGGGACGCTTCAGCACGCGACGGCAGCCGGGGCAGACCAGGTTGTCCGGCGCGTCCTCTTCCCGCCATGCGACGTGCCCGCAGGGGCACCTCAGCTCGACCCAGCCCTGGATGTGCTGGAACCGCTCGGTGGCGCCGCAGGAGGGGCAGTCCTCCTCGGCGAGGGGCGAGAACTCGCGGCCGCATTCGCATCGGAGTCGCATGGGGCAGCCTGCTCACCGCGTCAGACGGGGCGAATGAAGAACGTGTATGTCCGTAAGTCGCTCGATCCGCTCGTCGAAGCGGAGCAGGCATCCGTTGGAACTCTCATAGCACGGGAGAATCCACCCCCCGAGCCGCTTCTCCAACGGGACGCCACCACGGAAGCCGAAGGAGCCGCTGCGTGGACGGAGCAGCTCGGATGGGACGACCAGCGTGGTGAGTTCCTTGCCGTCCGAAGCGCGCAGCGCAACCACCTCGAGCGGAAGCCCATGGGAGCCGAAGTCGACCACCAGGATCCTGTCGCCATCCTGCGTCATCGAGACCGTCTCGGTGCGCGTCGTGTGCCGCGCGAGGACTTCGCCCGTTGCGACACTTACCAGGGAGAATCCGCGGCTCACAGGGACCCAGGCGGTTTCTCCCCCGGGCTGAGGAAGCACCCGTCCCATCGAATGGGTGACGGACCACCGCTCTTCACCGGTCGATTCGTCCAACGCAATCGTCCGCCTCGGCCCGTTCGCCCCCCACCCGCGGAGGAGGACGATTCCCGCGGCCTCCCCACCGTCGGCGACGACGAAGGACTGACGATCCGGCGGCAGCTCGCTGCGCCACACCTCGGCGCCTGTTGTCGGGTCGATGCGAGACACCGCGCGGCGTCTGCCAGGGAGGCTGCTCTGGGCGTACAGGGCGCCGCCGACAGAATTGAGCGACCAAACGCCCGGGAGCTCCCCCTTCCAGAGGGTCGCCCCTGTCGCAAAGTCGAGCGCGAGCCAGGCGCCCTCCGCGAAGATGCAGACTCGACCGGACTCCACCAGCGGCTCCACCAGGGGAAGTTCTCGACCCAGCCCCTCGATCGGGACGGACCAAAGCGTCGCGCCATCCACCAGGGAGACCCTCGTTGCCACAGGGGGTTCCTGCACCGCCCCGGCACGGATGCCGATCCAGGAATCGCCAGCAATCCCGCCATCGCCCCAGCGGGAGGGGACCCTCCACCGAGTCCGTCCCGTCCGCAGTTCCAGGCACTCCAGCCCGTCGGCGTCGGCGACGTAGACCCTCGCTCCGGGGCCGCGAGGCCACACGACGAGGTTGGGAAGGTACGGGGACCTCTCGCGATGCCAGTTCACGACTCGCCTGGAGGGGTCCTGGACCATCTCGCGATTCCAGCACACCCCCCCGGTGAGCACGTCCACGACCCGCCCCCGGCCGGAGTCCTGGAGCACCATGTAGCGCTCCCAGGCTCGAATGGCCTCCAGAACCACGATGGAACGCGCCACGACCTCCGGGTCCGTCGAGCCCAACGCGGCCTCCATCAGGGCATAGACATGCCCCGACTCGTCCCGCTCGCCGACCGCGATGAGCATCCGCTGGGCAGAGTCTCGAACGGAAAACTCCACGTTGCCCAGGTCGTAGATGAGCCGCCGTACGTCGTGGTCATGCTCCCTCCACCATGCCTCGGCGGCCCTCCTCACGGCGGGTCGGTCCATCCAGTACTGGTGCCCGGGACCGCGCAGGAGCGGCTCTCCGATGATCTTCTCGATGACCTGGTCGCAGACCTGCCCCAGCGTGATCAGGGAGCCGCAGCTGCCGCCAATCCGCCCTGTGCCACCCAGGCACCTCGATGGTCGCGAGTCCTCGAGGCGAGAGATCAACACCGGGAGGGCCTGCCAACCGATCCGTACAAGCTCCCCGGGGGGGAAGGGCAGTGACCGTTCCCCGCAAGCGGCGTCGAAGAAGACCCGCGCATGGTCACCCGCAAACGCGTTGCATGTTCGGACCTCGCGCAGACGGTAGACCCAGTACTCCGCCCGCTCCACTGGGTCCATCCGCTCGATCGCGGCCGCGTCGGGTTCCTTCCAGTCCCGGTCCTCCGCGAGGAGGCCCTCGTATCCACGGAGGTACCGATCGGCGGTCCCACGCCAGTGCCCCTCGGGCATGCGTGCGATGAGCCTCCATTGCTCCAGCAGCTCCGGGGCCGGCACTCCTTCGAACGCGCCCCGTGTGGCGCTCGCACACAGGGAGTTCCCAACCGAGTCGACGAGGTCCTTCTCGCTGGTCCTGGCCAGACAGCTGGGCCTCACATGGCTCAGCAGCCGCCGGGCCAGCTCAACCAGCGAGGCACCCACGCAGTACCTCTTGTGCTGGAACGCCCAGTAGGCGTAGAGGGCCACCTCGGCTCCATCACGGAGGACCCGAGGCGCCACCCGACGGGGAGGGCGGGGATAGTTCAAGTCCTGGGAATCGAGGACCTCGCCGCAGAGGGCGCCGAAGTCGAGCGGCCGCGCCTCTCCAGGGAGCGGCTCATCCGCCGGGTGGGCGGCGCGGGTCGCCGCCCAGTCAGCGGGGAGGGGTGGCGTGAGGCTGTAGGTTCGGACCCGGAGCGAGTCCTCGAGCAGCGTGATCCTGCCGTCCGACTGCGAGAGCCGCCAGCCAAGGACGCACTCGAACTCCGACGTTCGCGAGGGACGGCGCGCCCCCGTGTTGAAGACAACGAGTTCCAGCCCCGCGACGTCGGTCGGCGCGAGCGCGGAGAACACGGAGACGAACTGCCGCGCCTCCTCGACCCGGGCAAGCAGCGCGACCTGGACCTCGACACGCGCGCGGATCTCGGGACCGCTCGACCGGGTCCGCGCCATGAGCAAGGGCACGGCGCACTCCCCGACGCGCTCGCACCACGCCGCGAGGTCGGCCTGGGCGGCGTTGCGAACCTCGTAGTCGTCGTCGTCCAGAGCCTGGAGGATGAGCTCAAGCCCGTCGGCCGGGTCCTGCTGCGCGAGGACCGGCAGGGCGAGGATCAGGGCCACGACTGCGGCGAAGCGCGACATCAGTTCGCCTCGACCCCGGCATGTGCGCTCCAGTCTGCCAGACGCCGACGGCGCATGCCACTCCATTCGGCCGACCGCCAGCGCGTCCTTGTCCAGGGGGCACGGGGGCCGTAGAATCGCCCGCCTTCCCTTCTGGAGGACGTCATGCGCACGATCGCCACCTTGTTGGTCCTGGGGTTCGCCGTTTCCGCCTGCGCGGAGGACACGCCGGCCAGCCTCCTCGCCGACATCACCCGCGCCATCGAGGAACGCGACGTCGCGACGGCCGCGCGGATCTTCGACGAGGAGGAGATGACCAAGGAGGAGTTGGAGGGCGAGATCGCGCAGGAGGACAAGAAGGCCGACGGGCACTTCCTCGAGATCCTCAAGGCCCGCCCGGAGCTCGCCGACCCCAAGGAGGGCGCCACCGAGCTGACGCTGAAGTGGGCCCACGCGACCGAGGACGGGACCCTCTACCGCGGAAAGGCAAGGTTCCAGCGCGAGGACGGCGCCTGGGGCCTCGAGAAGCTCTCGGTCGACAAGGAGGACGCGAAGGATCCCGCGGGAGAGGCCGGCGAGGCGAAGGAATCGCCCTCCCAGGTCCTCGCGGGGTTCGTCGAGGCCATGAGGAAGAAGGACTGGAAGGCGCTCCTCGAGTACTGTCCCGCCGAGGAGCGCGGTGAGCTCACGCCGGAGAAGCTCGAGGAGCGGTTTACGGAGTCCGACGAGGAGGCCGGAGGCCACTTCGCGGAGGGGGTCGAGAACGCCGCGCTCGTCACCAGCGCGGGCGCGCGCGTGGTCGGGATCGAGGTCGAGCTCGACTACGACGTCATGGGCGGCTCCGTGAGCGTCGAGCTCCAGATGACGAAAAGGGCCGCGGCGTGGGTGATTGAGGACGTCGAGGTCGACCTGAAGAAGCCGGAGTGAGCGGCATGCGGCCCTTCGCCCTGCTCCTGCTGCTGGCCTCGTCCCTCCCGGCCCAGGACTGGGTCTGGTGGGAGGGCGAGGACTCGAAGGACCACACGTTCAACGGCCGCGACTTCGCCCCGCGGAACTACGGCGATCGCCGCGAGGCCCTCTCCGGCGGGGACTGGCTCTTCCACGGCGGCGCAGCCGGCGCCGACCCGGTGCGCGCGTCCTGGAAGGTCCGCGTCCCGGCCGACGGCGAGTGGCAGTTCTGGTCGAGAAAGTTCTGGAAGCACGGGCCGTTCCGCTGGCGGTTCGACGGAGGCGAGTGGAGGGAGTGCGGGCGGGACATCGGCCTCGCGGACTCCGTCGAGCTGGCCACCCACATCTGCGCGAACTGGGTCTCGTTGGGGCCCGTGACGCTCAAGGGCGGGGAGCGCACCCTCGAGGTCCAGCTCACCGCGAAGCAGGGGGAGCCCGCCACGGCCTGCTTCGACTGCTTCCTCCTGACCCGCGTCCCCTTCACGCCGCGGGGAAACCAGAAGCCCGGGGAGAAGTCGGGCCTCGCGGAGGCAGGGTGGTGGGCCTGGGAGCCCGACCCGGACCCGTTCACCAGGGAGGCGCTGCTCGACCTGTCCTACCTTAACGAGAAGGAGGCGGGCGAGCGCGGCTACGTGAAGGCCGACGGCGAGGAGTTCGTCCTCGGCGGCGGCAAGCCGGTCCGGTTCTGGGCCGTCAACTGCGGCCCCGACGTCTGGGCGCTCGGCGGGGCGTCGCACGCCTATCTCGCCGGACGGCTGGCCAAGTGCGGCGTCAACATGGTCCGGCTCCACGGGCCGTCGTTCGACACCTCCGACCCGACGCGGATCGACCCGAAGCGGCTGGACGGGCTGCACTCGCTCGTGGCCGCGCTCAAGAAGCGGGGGATCTACGTCGTCCTCTCCTTCTACTTCCCGCTCTGGGTGGACGCGGGGCCGTCCTTCGGCCTGGACGGGTACGGGGCCTCCGAGAACAAGCGCCCGTTCGCATCGATCTACTTTAATGGGGAGTTTCAGGAGCGACACCGGGCGTGGGCGAAGGGGCTCCTCGCCGCGAAGAACCCGTACACGGGGAAGCCGCTCGCCCAGGACCCCGCCGTCGCGGTCGTCGAGCTGGTGAACGAGGACTCGCTCTTCTTCTGGACGTTCACGGACAAGAACATCCCCTCGGAGCAGATGACATTGCTCGAGACGGCCTACGGCGCGTGGCTCGCGAGGTGTCACGGGACCGTGGAGAAGGCGCTCGCGGCGTGGGGAGGGGCGCGGCACGAGCGGGACGATGCGAAGGGCGGCCGAGCGGGGCTGTTCCAGGCGTGGGACATGACGGCGCAGGGGATCGCCCAGGGCGCGGCGAAGAGTGCCCGCATGGCCGACCAGGTCCGCTTCCTCGCGGAGACGCAACGCGGCTTCTACGCGGCTTGCGCGAAGTGGCTGAAGGACGAGGTCGGCTACAAGGGCCTGGTGAGCGCGTCCAACTGGCGCACGGCGGACGAGGCGCAGCTCGGCGCCATCGAGCGCTGGACGTACCAGGCGACCGACGTGGTGGATCGGCACGGCTACTTCGGCGGGCGGCACGAGGGGGCGCGGGCCTCGTACGCCGTCTCGGTCGGAGACACCTTCGAGGACCGGAGCGCGCTCCTCACGCCCTGGGCGACGCCGGTGCCGTTCATCCAGTACGAGGGCCGCCCGCAGATGATCAGCGAGATCGGCTGGTCCGGCCCGAACCGCCTCCGCGCCGATGCGCCGCTCTTCGCGGCCGCGTACGGGTCGCTGGACGGGATGCGCGCCTTTCACTGGTTCGCGGTCTCGGGCCCGTCGTGGCAGAGCGGCCCCCAGAAGTTCCCGCTCTCGGTGCCGTCGGTGCTCGGGCAATTCCCCGCGGCGGCGCTGATCTTTCGTCGAGGAGACCTGAAGGAGGGGCCGATCGTCCTCCGTCAGCTCCTCGACCCCGACGGGCAGCTCGACCTCGACGGGTGCGGCTTCGCGGAGGAGGCCGCGCTCGACGAGCTGCGCGCCGCCGACGTGCCGAAGGGGACGAAGAGCGCCGCGGACGCCCGCTTCGACCCGCGCATGTTCCTCGCGGGGCGTGTGGTGCGGGGCTTCGGCAAGCCCTCCCTCGATCAGAAGGACCTCAGGCCGTTCATCGACGCGGACGGGAAGCGGGTGAAGAGCGCCACGGGGGAGATCGCCTGCGACTACGGGAAGGGGGTCCTCACGGTGGACTCCCCGAACGCCCAAGGGGCGGCCGGGTTCCTGGGGGACCGCGGCCCGATCGAGCTCGGCGACGTGACGATCGAGATGAAGAACCGGTACGGGTGCGTGGTGGTCGTGAGCCTCGACGGCAAGCCGCTGGCGTCGAGCGCGAAGGTGCTCGTGCAGGCCTTCGCCGAGGAGAGGACCTACGGTTTCCGCGTCAGCGACGCGGGGCGCATCGAGGACCTCGGCGCGGGGCCGCTGAACGTGCGCGAGATCGAGGCGGCGGTGACGTTCAAGGGCACGGTCCAGCGCAGGGTCACCGTGCTCGACGAGCACGGGTATGCGAGCCGCACACCTCCGAGGAGGACCTCGGGGAAGATCGACCTCCCGAAGGCCTCGATCTACCTGTACGTCGAGAGGTAGCCCCCATCGCGAATCGAATCGCGCTCGACGGACGGGGCGACCTCGATTGACAACTCCGGACCGACCCTCTACGCTTCGCGCCCCACGTGGATGATGAGGTACGCATGTCCTACGTTCGACAGATCGGGCTCTCCGCTTCCGAAGACCGCCTGGAGACGCTCATCGAGGAGCGGGTGCACCCGGGCGCCGACAAGGATGCGATCGACGGCCGCATCTGGGACCTGTTCGGCGAGACGTGGGCGGTGATGTTCACGGACCTCGCGGGGTTCTCGAGGGCGGTCGCCGAGTTCGGGATCATCCACTTCCTGCAGGTGATCCACGAGTCGCAGAAGGTCCTCGTGCCCTGCATCGACCGCCACGACGGGATCCTCCTCAAGATCGAGGCGGACAGCCTGCTCGTCATCTTTCGGAACGTCGCGAAGGCAATCGACTGCGCAGTGTCGATGCACGGCGCCCTGCAGGCGTACAACGTGGATCGCTCGGAGGCCGAGAAGATCCTCCTCTGCATCGGCCTGGGATACGGCCGGATGCTCCGGATCGGCGATCAGGACGTCTTCGGCGCGGAGGTCAACGCGGCGAGCAAGCTGGGCGAGGACATCGCCGAAGCCTGGGAGGTCCTCGTGACGGACTCCGTCCGAAACGCGGCGCAGGGGATACCGGGCCTTCGGTTCGAGCCGATCCCGGAAGTCCCTCCCGGCGCGAAGGCCGCGTTCCGGCTCCTGTCGGGCGAGAGCCCGATCAAGCGGACGTAGGACATGCGCAGCCCTTGCGGCCGACCCCGTCGATGCGTACCATCCTGTCGCTGTGAGCCACGCCTGATGAGCGGCGAGATCGCCGTATGAGCGACGAGGGGCAGACCTTCGACCGGAAGTCGATCCGCTACGCCCTGGGGAGACAGGCGGACCTGGAGGCGCTTTCCGCCGACTGCGTGGGCCTCGCCAACGCGAACGGCGGCGTGATCCACCTCGGCGTCGAGGACGACGCCGACGCCCCGCCGCAAGGGCAGCGGGTTCCCGCCGACCTGCCAGATCGCCTCCGGAAACGGATCGCGCAGTTGACCGTCAACGTCGGCCTCGACCTGCGTACTCTGCAGGCCGACAACGGCGGCGAGTTCGTCGAAGTGCGCGTCCTGCCGAATCCGCAGGGGATCGCCTCGACCACGAAGGGCGTGTACTTCATCCGCGTCGCGGACCAGACGAAGCGCCTGCTGCCCGACGACCTCGGTCGCCTCTGGAACGACCGCGGTTCCCTGGCCTGGGAGCTCCAGACCTCGCTGGCCGTCCCCGCCGAGCGTCGAGATGCGGTCAAGACCAGCACCCTCTGCGCCGCCCTTCGCGCATCGGACCGGGTGAAGCCCTCCGTGAAGGCCAAGGGCGACGAGGAGCTGCTCGCCCACTACCACCTGGCCGTCGAGGGGCGCCTGACGAACCTGGGCGTCCTCTGGGTGGGGCGGACCGCCGATCGCGCGGCCCTGCAGCACGCCCCCGTGATCCAGTGCATCAAGTACGACGCTCGCGGTCAGAAGGTCCGCAAATGGTCCTGGGACGACTTCTCGAGAACTCCCCTCGACCTCATCGAGGCCGTCTGGACCGAGGTCCCCGAGTGGAAGGAAAGCTACGAGCTCCCGGACGGGCTCTTCCGCAAGACCGTGCCCCACTACGACGAGGTTGTGGTCCGCGAGATCCTCGCGAACGCGCTGGTCCACCGACCCTACACAACCCGTGGCGACATCTACGTGAACCTCCATCCCGACCGGATGGAGGTCCACAACCCCGGCCTCCTCCCCGTCGGCGTGACGCCGACGAACATCCTGCACACGACCAGCCACCGGAACCCGCACCTTGCCCGGGTCTTCCACGACCTGAAGTTGATGGAGCGCGAAGGGAGCGGGTTCGATCGGATGTATGAGGTGCTGCTCTCGAGCGGCCACCCGGTCCCCGATGTGCAGGAGGGGGATGATCGCGTGGTCGTCACGGTCAGCAAGTCCATCCTGAACCCCGAGGTCATCGACTTCATGGGGAAGGTCCAGCAGGACCTCCAGCCGCAGCAGCGGGAGTCGATCGTCCTGGGGCTCCTCGCACAACACGAGGCGATGACGATGAAGGAGGTGGCGCGCGCCCTCGGTCTCCAGGAGCCCGAGCAGGTCGACTCCTGGATGGGGCGGCTTCGCGAGTGGGGCCTCGTGGTCGTCCAGGGGCGGACGCAAGCGGCCCGGTACTCGGTCGCGCCGGGCGCCCTGCGGAAGTTCGGCTTCAAGGGACGGACCTCGCTGAAGGGGATCGAAGATCACCGTCTCCGGGAATTGATCCTGCACGACTTGGAGCTCTACGGGGCTGCGAGTCGAGCGGAAATCCACGCCCGAATCGGGAGCGAGATCCCTGCCCCTCGACTACGAAGGATGCTCGTGCGCCTGGTGGCCGACGGCGTCGTTCAGGCGGTGGGGGAACGACGGTGGCGACGGTATCGCGGGCCGGGCGACGCCGGTCAGAGGCAATAGAAGTCCGGAGCTCCGCACAATAGAACAGTGAAGCGTGCGCAAGTCCCTGCGAGTCCATAGATTGCTATTGATCCGCTCCTGGCTCACCCGCATGATGTGCGCAATAGCGGTGCGCAATAGCGTGGCTCGATGCTGACCGACATCAACAGCGAAGACCGTCCCGTGCAGGAGGCGTGCGCCAACCACCTGCGCGACAAGCTGGGGTGGGAGAGCGTCTACGCCTGGAACGAGGAGACCCTCGGCCCGGATGGGACCCTCGGGCGAGCGGACACCCGCGGGGTCGTGTACACGCGAGACCTTTGGGCGGCGATCGAGCGGCTCAACCCGGAATTGCCACCCGCGGCCGAATACGACGAGGTGCGCGTTCCCTACGCCCGCCAGGCCGGGCCTTCCGCTGCGGGCCCGGGCATACGTACACGAGGCGCCTACCGCTCGGCGTCGGGGGGAAGGCCCGCCTTCTCGCGGGCGCGACGGATGTGCTCGTCGATCTTCGGGTCGCGCTCGCCGAGGACCTTCTGCGCCGATTCGTAGGCGTCCACGGCCTTCAGGGGCTCCCCGCGCGACTCCAGGACCAGCCCGCGCCCGACGTGGGCCTGCCAGTACGACGGATTGCGCGCGAGCGCGGCGTCGTAGTCCGCCATCGCTTTCGCAAGCGACCCCGATGCGTCCTCGCCGGCCTTCTCCTCGGCCCTGGCGACGTCCCTCCAGGCGTCGGCGCGGGCCGAGAACGCCGCCGTATACCCCGGGTTGCGCCTGAGCGCCTCGCCGAAGTCCGCGATCGCTTCGCGACACACGCCGCGCGCGTCCTTCCCCTGGGTCGTCAGCGCCGCGGCCAGGTTCGCCCGCACGCTGCCGCGATTGCGATAGGCGAGCGCGTGCTCGGGGTTCCGCTTCAGGAGCTCGCCGAAGTCTCCCACGGCCTTCGCGTATGCCTCGCTCCCGTCCCGCCCCTCGGCCGTCTCGAAGTCTCCGAGGCTCGCCCAGGCGATCGCGCGCGTGTTGAAGGCCTCCACGTCCTCGCCATTCCGCTCGAGCACCTCGTCGCAGTCCTCCGCGGCCTTCTTGTAGGCGTCGCGGGGGTCGCCTCCCCGCGCCTCTTCCGCGTTTCCGACCGCGACGCGCGTCATCGCGAGGTTCAGGCGTGCGTCGGAGGACCGTGGGTTCCTCGCGAGGGACAGCTCGAAGTCCGCGATCGCCCTTCCGAGGGCCTCGCGGGGGTCCAGGTTCCGCCCCTCCAGCCATCGGCCGAGCGACTTTCGCACGAGACCGCGGTTGTTGTACGCCGCCGCGAGCTCGGGGTTCAGGACGAGCGCCTGGTCGAAGTCCGCCACGGCGCGATCGTAGTGCGGCCGCGGGTCTCCGCCCCGACCCGCCTCCTGGTCGCCGAAGTCCGAGTGGGAGTTCCCCCGGTTCAGCCAGGCGCCCAGGTGGGCCGGGTTGCGGCGGAGCGCCTCGCCAAAGTCGGCGATCGCGGCCTCGAGCTCCTTCCTCGGGTCGTCCCCGGCGCCCGCCAGGAGGTTTCCCAACGAGCGGCGCGTCGCCCCGCGACTGTTGTAGGAGCCCGCGTTGTCGGGATCGATGCGGATCGCCTCGTCATACCCCGAGAGGGACTTCGCGAACGACCCCCGCGCGTCGATCCCGCGGGAGGCCTCCCACTCGGCGACGTGGAGCCACGCGAGCCCCCGGTTCCCACAGGCGTCCGCGTGACGAGGGTCCCTCGCGCAGGCGGCATCGAAGTCGGCGAGCGCCTTCGTCCAGGTCGGCCTCGGGTCCGTGCCGCGCTCAGCCTCGGCCTGGCCCAGATCGATGTACGCGATCCCGCGGTTGTTGAGCGCGCTCGCGTTCCCGGGCTCGATGGCCACGGCGTCGCTCGCGTCCTGGATCGCGGCCTGAAGCGCGGCGCGCGGGTCCTGTCCGCGGGAGGCCTGGTGGCGGGCGAGGCGCTGTTGGACGAAGGCGCGGTTGAGGCGCGGCGCGGCGGCGTCCGGGAAGAGGCGGATCGCCTCGCCGTAGTCCTCGATCGCCCGGTCAAAGGCCTCAGTCGGGTCCTCTCCGCGGGAGACGAGGTGGTCCGCGAGGGCCGCCCACGCGACCGCGCGCGAGTTGCGCGCGCTCGACCTCCCCGGGTCCAGGTTCACACAGACATCGTAGGCGTGGATCGACTCCTCGAGGACGCGCCGCGGGTCCTCGCCGCGCAGGGCCATCTCCTGCGCCTTCCCGCTGGCGACCTCGCCCTGGAAGTACCACGCTTCGGGGTCGCGCACGCGCACACGCAGCACGGGCGCCATGTCTTCGAGCGCCCCGTCGAAGTCCTTTCGAAGATACCGGACTTTCGAGCGCGCAAGGAGGAGCCCGGTCTCGAAGGCCCGCAGGTCAGGGCCCGAGAGGGCCTCCGTGAGCGCCTTTTCGGCCTCTTCGAGGCGGCCTCCCTGCATCGCGCGGAGGCCGCGGATCGCCGCGGCGAAGTCCTCGGCGCCCTCGCGCCCCCAGATGCGGCAGCGCTCCGCCTCCGCGAGGAGCCTTTCGATGTTCGCCCGCCATGTCAGCATCTCCAGTGTCTCGTCGGGCGTGGGCTCGAACGCGAGGCCGCTCCCCATCGTGGTCACGGCGGGCATCTTCTGCTCCCCGACGTACCGGGAGAAGAGCGAAAGGGCCTGGAAGAGCGGGCCGTAGGGCACGTCGGCGTCCGCCTCCGCGGCGCCAGAAAAAAAGGGTGCGGCCTTCCCCTCCCCGTCGCACAGCGAGTAGGCAAGCCCTACGAGAGCGAGCGCAGTCGCCTCCGAAGCGGAGTCGGGAGCGGTCTCACTGAGAAACGCCCCCACGCGACGAAGATGGGGGCCGGTCTGCTCGTGCTTTTCCTCGGGCGTCAGTGTCGCATCGCGGCCGATTGCCTCCAGCTCGCGCATCGAGGGGGCAAGCTGCGACCAGCGGGCGAAGACCTTCGACACGGCGCGGGACTTGGCGAGGAGTTCCTCCGCGGAGGCCTCGGCATCGGAGGCGCGTCGCTGGGCGAGCACGGCGTAGCCGCCGGCGCCGAGCGAGACAAGGAGCGCGGCAAGGACGATCGCGGAGACCGCCTTGTGGCGTCCGGCCTTCCTTGCGAGGCGCCCGAGCGGACCGACGGGTCTCGCGTGGATCGGCTCCCCATCGAGCCAACGGCCGAGGTCGGCGGCAAGCTCGTCCATCGTCGGGTACCGTTTCGACGGGTCCTTCTCCATCGCCCTGAGGCAGATTGTCTCGAGCTCGGGGTGCACGCGCGGGTTCGCGGCGCAGGGCCGCACGGGGTCCCTCTCCTGGATGGACCGCAGGAGGTTGGGGATCCCGTGGTCGTCGAACGGGCGGCGGCCCGTGAGGAGCTCGTAGAGGACCACACCAAGCGAGAACTGATCGCTTGCGGGACCGATGCCTTCGACCATCCCCTGGGCCTGCTCGGGGCTCATGTAGGCGGGGGAGCCGACGAGGTCGCCCTCGGTGGTCAGCGCGGCGCGGTGCTCGTCGGTGACGTCCTTGGCGAGACCGAAGTCGGTGACGTACGGGCGGCCCGCCGCGTCGACGAGGACGTTGCCGGGCTTCACGTCGCGGTGGACGATCCCCTGGGCGTGGGCGGCGGCGAGGGCCTCCGCGACGGCGCGGACGATCTCGACGGCTCGACGGACGGGGAGGGCGGTCTTCGCGAGGCCCTCGAGCGAGGCCCCCTCGACGAAGTCGCAGGTGAAGTAGTGCTGCGAATCGACAACGCCGACGTCGTGGATGGCGACGATGGCGGGGTGGCGGAGGCGCGCGGCGCTCTGGGCCTCGCGGAGGAAGCGCTCGACCCACTCGGGCCCTGCGTGGTCGGGGAGGACCTGCTTGACGGCGACGACGCGCTTGAGCTGGGTGTCCCAGGCCTTCCAGACGACGCCCATTCCGCCGCGGCCGACCTCCTCGATGAGACGGTAGCGGCCGAAGGGGCGGCCTTTGAGGTCGCGCGTGTCGAGCTCGTCCGGGCGCGCGGGGAGGGAGGAGGCGTCGAGGGTGGCCTCGTACGGGGCGGGGGAGAGGGGGGCCTTGCAGGAGGGGCACTGGACGACGCGGGCGGAGGACCAGTTGAGGACGTTGAAGTTGGCGCGGCAGCTCGGGCACTGGAGGAGGGCGCCGACGGGCTGGGGAACCCTCGATGCGGCGCCGACGATGGTGGCGGAGTCGGCGCTTCCGCTCGCGCCGCCGTCGCGGACGATGGTGTCCTCGTACGTGGAGTCGAGCTGGTCGTCGCGCCCGGGCGGGTGCGTGGGGACGTGCGTCGAATCCTTCTCGCCCATGGTCCGCCGATTGTCCCCGAAGCGGGGCGCCCCATCAAGAGAGGAGAGCGCACCGGCGTGAGCGCACGGACGTGATTTCCTTTCCCCCGGGACCGCTCGGACGGCAAGATTCCCGCGATCGGGGGGAAGACTGGGTCGCTGGAGGTGAGGGAATGCTGAGCGTAGAGAGGATCCCGGTCGTCCTGATCGACGGGAAGAAGTCGGACCGCGAGGACTTCCGCACCTGCGTCGCGGGGTCCCGCTTCAAGGTCTGGACGGACTCCCAGTACTCCGACCACCTCCTGCCGCTCTACCGCACCCTCTCCCCGAGCCTCGCCGTGATCGACATCGACGCCTCGCCCAAGGTGAAGGGCGGCCCGACGGCGATGCAGGCGATCCAGGACCTCCTGAAGGAGATCCCGACGGCCCGCATCGTGGTGAGCCATACGCTCGAGAGGAAGTTCCTCGTCGGCTCGTTCTTCCAGGCGGGCGTCCGCGGGAACGTCATGCGCCCCTACACGGTCGACCGCGTCCTCGACGGGATCGGCCTGGCGTTCGCGAACCGCGACGTCTACTCCGCGAAGCGCCGCACGGGGATCCGCGTCCCGGCGCGGCTCGACTTCTTCTACAAGGAGCCGACGACGGGGAAGATGTGGGCCCCGACGCGCCAGTCTCAGACGGAGGACCTGTGCGAGACCGGCGCGCGCGTGCGCGTGGACCGCACGTTCCCGGCGGGGGAGGAGCTCAAGGTCGCGCTGCGCATGCAGCCGACGGCGCCCCCGATGTGGATCCGCGCCCGCGTGGCGCGGTGCGAGCAGGTCACGGGGGAGCCCGTCTACGACCTGGGCCTCGCCTTCGTCGAGATGGAGACCACGCACCAGGCCGCGATCCGCGACTTCGTACGCGACAGGGTCGCCAACGGCCAGGTGCAGTAGCCTCGGGGACTCTCCCGCGGGAGACGGCACGCAGGGCGGGTTGACCGCAGGTCTGCCTCACGGTAAAGTGGCTTCGTGAAGAAGCGCTCCGTGCCCACGATCGAGAAGACGGTCCGCGTGTTCCGGGACTTTGCGTCCGCGGAGACCGCGGACCTGGATGAGTGGATGGCCCTCTCCGGCGAGGAGAGGCTCGCCATCGGCGAGTCCCTTCGCCTGGAGGCCTTCGGTGCCGTTCCACCCCGGCTTGAGAGAGTTCTTGTCGTTGCTGAGCGCGAGGAAGATTGAATTCCTCGTCATCGGCGGCGTGGCTTACAACCATCACGCCCCCCCACGCGCCACGAAGGACCTCGATCTCTGGGTACGGCCAACTCAGGGGAACGTCGTGGAGCTTATCAAGGCCATCCGCGACTTCGGATTCCCGACCGATGCTCTCGTTGTCGACGAGATCGTCTCCACCTCCCAGGTCCTGATGCTGGGACGGGTGCCGACGAGGATCGATCTTCTGACACGGCCAGACGGGGTTGATTGGGCTGGCGCATGGCGACGCAGGGTGGATACGCGGTTCGACGACGTGCCCGTCTGCGTCCTCTCCGTCCGCGACTTGATCGCCTCCAAGCGCGCAGCGGGACGACCGCGCGACATCGCTGACGTGGCCATGCTGGAGAAGCTGAAGAGGAGGCGGAAGCGCTGATCGGTAGCTGCGCCCTACTCCCGCTTGAGGCCGTGGCGCTTCATCTTGCGGTAGAGGGTGGAGTAGTCGATCCCCAGGAGGCGCGCCGACTCGGCGAGGTTGCCCCCCGTCTGCGCGAGCACACGGCGGATGTGCGCCAGCTCCACCTCCTCCAGCGTCCCCGCCGCCCCGTCCGTGGAGGTCGTGATTCGACGCTCGCGGATCGACGGCGAGAGATCCTCTTCCCCGATCACCTCTCCCCCCAGCGCGACCAGCCGGCGCACCTCGTTCTCCAGCTCCCTGACGTTCCCCGGCCAGTCGTAGCGCTCCAGCGCGCGCATCACCGACGCAGGCACGGAGCGCGGCGGTTTCGACTGCTCCGCTGAGAGGCGCTCCATCAGCTTCTCCACCAGGAGCGGCACGTCCTCGCGGCGCTCGCGGAGCGAGGGGATCGGAATCGTCACCACGGCGAGCCGATAGTAGAGGTCCTCGCGGAACTCCCCCGACCGCGCGCGCGCCAGCAGGTCGCGGTTCGTCGCCGAGATGATGCGCACCTTGACCTTCACCACGTCCTTGCCGCCGACCGGCCTGACTTCCCCCTCCTGGAGCACGCGCAGCAGCTTCTTCTGCATCCCCTCGCTCATCTCCCCGACCTCATCGAGGAAGAGCGTCCCCCCGTGCGCCATCTCGAAGAGGCCCTTCCGGTCCCGGTCCGCCCCCGTGAACGCCCCCCTCATGTGGCCGAAGAGCTCGCTCTCCAGGAGAGTCTCCGAGAGCGCCGCGCAGTTCTCGCTGACGAACGGCCCCTTCGCGAGCGGCCCGTTCGCGTGGATTGCCCGGGCGAACAGCTCCTTCCCCGTGCCGCTCTCCCCCTGGATGAGCACCGGGACCGTCGACTCCACGACCTTGTCGAGGAGCCCGAGCGCCTCCCGCATCCGCCCGTGCCGCCGCGAGAGGATCTCAGGGAAGCGCCTCCCCAGCGCGCTCTCCAGCTCCTGCTTCTCCAGCGTCAGGCGCCCGATCTCCGCCCCCTGCCGTTCCGCGCGCTCCGCAAGCAGCCCGTTCGCCTGCGCCAGCTCCTCGTTCTTCGCGGCGAGCTGGCGCTCCCGCTCCAGGACCGCCTCGTGCAGGCGCGCCGTCGCGATCGCGACCGAGGCCTGATCGGCGAAGCTCCCCAGGAGCTTGGAGTCGTCGGGACCGAAGAGGCTCTTCCGGTGGCGGTTGTCGAGGTAGAGCGCGCCGAGCTTCACTCCGCGGTAGAGCAGCGGGATGCAGAGGACGCTCTTGAGGCGCTGCTCCGCGACGCTCTCGCTTCCCCCGAAGCGGTCGTCCTGCTCCGCGTCCTCCGCGATGAGCGGCTCTCCCGACTCCAGGATCCGGCTGAGGATCCCGCGGCTGATCTTCGCCGAGGGGCGGCGGACCTCCTCGCCGTCGAAGTTCCGGGCCGCCTTGACCGTCCACCCCTCCGCGCCCTCGTCGAGCAGGAGGAGGAACCCGCGCTCCGCCTCGGTCAGGCCGATCGCGTCGTCGAGGATCCGCTCGAGGAGGCGCCCGAGGTCGAGCTCGCCGGAGAGGTCGTGGGAGATCCGCTGGAGGCGGAGCATCACCTCGCGCTCCTTGCGGAGGGAGGAGAGCTGGTGGTCCCTGGTGTCGGCCTCGTGCCCCGCGTCCGCCATCCACGCACCCCCTTGGCGATGCGGCGCATTCTATCCCGGGACCCTTGCAGAATGCACGGCCTTGCGGAATGCAAGGGACCGGAGCGGAATTGCGGCCGGGCGAGATGGATGGAAGAGATTTCGCACACGTGTCTTATGGACTTCCCCTGGATTCCGTCGCCCGGTCTCCGCCGTGCGACAGAGATACTCAAGCGATTCGAAGTGAGAGGGAACACGCGAGCGAGATTGCCACGGGGCTAATGCCCCGACGAAACATCCCTAGCCAGGACGACGCGCGGGTCCGAAGTCGGGTGGGCTTCGGACCCGTGCCTTTTCTTGCGAACCGTGGATGCAGGGGAATTTCAGGGAGGTCCGTCATGGCACGCACGCATAGAACCGGTCTCCTTCGCCCTTCCTCGAACCGCGGCACGATCCTGATCATCGCCATCGTGCTCGTCATCGTGATCATGGGCCTCTCGGCCGCGATGCTCGTCACGTCGCACGCGCTCACCGCGCGCTCCGTCGAGATGGAGTCGATCGACCGATCGAAGGCCGTCGCCGAGGAGGGGATCGACCTCGCCAGGGTCCACCTCCTCTCCCTCGTGGACCCCCGGAACTCCGACGACCCCGCCGCCGCGTGGGACGCCGTGCTCGCCTCGGACGGGGGCGTCCCCGAGAAGTTCCGCGGCGGCGTGACGACGAGGGAGGGCTCCTACGCCGTCCGGATCGTGGACAACGAGGACGGCGACGGCGACCCGACGATGGACCAGGACATGCTGGTGATCGTCGAGTCGACGGGGACCGCCGCGGGGCAGGGGAGGACGATCCGCGCGGTCGTCCGCGTCGAGCCCTACGACCCGACCGAGAACTTCGCGATCCTCACCGAGGACAGCCTCTACATCTGGGGCAACCAGACGACCGACGGGACGCTCGCGAACGTCCACACGAACAAGGACCTCTACGTGTGGGGCTCTCCCGACATCGGAGGCGTCGCCTCGGCCAGCGAGAACACGTGGGGCTGGGGGGACTACAAGACCGAGGGCGGCACGGCCCAGGGTCCGCTCCATGCGAACTCCCCCGTGGTCCCGATCCCGCCGGTGCAGGTCGCCGCGTACCGCCCGAAGATGGAGTACGTCCTCACGCGCGACGGTCGCGCCCTGGACCGAAGCGGCATGACGATCTTCCAGGCCGACGCGGAACGGTGGTGGATCAGGGACTTCCGCGGAATGCAGTGGACTCCCTGGGGCTGGTACACGCAGCATGGGTCGAACCCGCAGGACGGCTCCTACTACATCGAAGGCGACTTCTGGTTTACGGGCGGAGGCCGCCGCGAGCGCCCCTGGAATGTGACGATCGTGGCCGAGGGGTACATCAACGGGTTTGGGAACCCGGTCATGACCCCGCGCTTCGGCGACGAGCTGCTCGTTTCGGGAGGAGACCTCTGGCTGTTCGGGACGGGCGGGCTCGGAGGCCCGAACACGGACGTCGCCGAGATGCAGGGGATCATCCTCTCGCACCGCTCGGTGAGCCTGAACGGCAACGTGTCGCTCCACGGCCGCATCGTCGCGGAGGCGAACCGCGACGGGCTGCCGGAGTGGTGGTCGTGGGGCTTGCCGTCGTACTTCGGCGGGAACATCCAGGTCACGTACGACGGGGGCCTGCGCCGCTCGCTCACGACGAGCTACCGGATCCCGGTGAAGTCGTGGCAGGAGGAGCTGATCACGAACGCCGACTCTTCGATCCAGCAGTAGATCCTCCCTTGCCGGGTCCGGACTCCCCCCTGGGTCCGGGCCCGGCGCCCCTTCACGAGTGCTGGATTTCACCCCACTCCACCTACCCGACTGCTGGATTTTCCAGCACTTCTCCGGCGACCCGACGGGGGCGCCGGAGCCCCGCTTCTGACGGATCTCCCTGCGCGGCAGTCGGATCCGCCTATCTGATCGAATCTCGCCCCTTCTGGCCGACGTCGTGACCTATCTCCTCTCCCATCGGCGCCCGCGGATGTGACCCGCGGGGCCCTTCGGAGAAGGAGGAACACAATGGGTACGACACTCGGTCCGGCGCGTCGCGCCTTCCTGGTCATCGCATGGGTCCTGATCGCCTCGCTCGTCGCGATGGGCGGCGGAGGAAAGGACGTCACGATCACCGGCTCGGTCTTCGGACCGGACGGGAAGCCGGTGGAGGGCCTCACGGTCGAGGCCAACGGCGACGGGCCGGCGGAGGGGCCGGCGATCGCGTCCGCGGTTACCGACGCCCGCGGGGCCTTCCGCATGGGCGTGTCGGGCGCCGAACGATGCAGGCTGTCGTTCCGACACCCCGACGACGCCTTCCCGCTCCGCTCCCGCACGGAGGCCGACGGCCTCCCCCTCTACCTGCAGGCGGGAGGGAAGTTCGACCTCGGGAAGCTGAACCTCAACTGGATCGGCGGGGAGTTCCGCATCCGGGCGATGTTCGAGGGGAAGCCCGTCGCGGGCGTCCGCTTCCAGGAGGGCCCGCGCGTCAACCGCGGGGGCTGCTCCACGTCCGATGAGGACGGCGTTGCGCGGTGGCCACACGACGAGAAGGCCGGCGAGCGGATCGTCCTCCTGGCGGACGACGGCAACGGCCTTACGGGCTGGTTCGTCGGCGAGGTGACGAAGGCCGGCGAGACGATCGAGGCGGACGTCGAGCTGGTCCGCGGCAAGGGGAGCGTCGCCTGCTCGCTGGTCGACGCCTCGGGGAAGCCGATCGCGCGGAGCGGGCGGGTCTACCTCGCGCCGGTCTGCGCGGAGGACGAGGACACGCGCATCTTCGCGAAGGAGACGTTCGTCCACCACCTGTCGTGGCGCTCGGAGAAGATCGGCGCGGACGGGACGTGCGAGGTGGCCGACGTACCGCCGGGGAAGTGGTACGTCGCCGCAGTGGCGGACGGCGTGATCCTCCACCCGTCAGGAAAGCCGGGGACGCCGATCGAAGTGACCCCGGGCGGCCGCGCGGCCGTTGCGCTGATGCTCCCCGCGCGGACCGGCACGGTCCAGGGCGAGGTGAACTTCTCCATCTGCGGCCACACGCTCGCGGAGATCGGTGCGGTCCGCAAGGAGACGAAGAAGGCGCCATCGAACGTCGGCGTCTTCCTGATCCCGATGCGCGCGGATGGGCGGTTCTTCCTCGCGCCCTTCGTTCCGAACGCGGTGGTCGACGTAAAGGAAGCCACGAAGTTCGAGGTAAGGGGCCTGGCCGAGGGCGAGTACCTGGCCTTTGCCGGCGGCGTGCGCCGCTGGCCGAGCACGGAAGAGCTGCCGGACGAGTGGATGCTCCACCGCGGAACGGCGGCGACGTTCGCGCTCGGCCGCGTGACCATTCGCGCAGGCGTGACGACCCGCGTCAACTTCGTCGGCGAGTTGACGGCCGCAGAGCTGGCCAGGCGCTACCAAGTGCCGGTGTCGACGGTCGAGCGGTACCTGGCGTTTGTCGACAGCACGTGGAAGTAGGCCGCCATCTACGAAAGGAGGCAAGCCATGTGGAACTGGACACGCATCGCATTGGGGGTGGGGCTCGCGGGGGCCCTGCTCCTCGCAGCCCCGACGACGGCCCCCGCGGAATCGCCGATCGGCGCCGCGTTCGGCGAGTTTGAGGTGAGGTCTTCGGCGGCGAGGTCGGCCGAGGTCGCCTCGGGCGAGGCGCCGTTCGAAGTCGGAGAGCATGGGTACGTCCCGCTCGCCGGGACCGAGCAGCCGACGTCGAGCGCCCCCGTCGCGCCGGCGGGGGAGACGGCGGTTTCGGCGAGCCCCACGGGTGGCCCGTCTGGAAAGACGGGCAGCACGGCGGGGAGCACGGCACACGCGACGGGAAAGCCGGGGAAGGAGAAGAGCGAGGACGCATGTGGCGCCGAGCCCTCCTTGACCCCGATCGGTGGGAAGTAGAGGAAGTAGAGGAGCACTCCGATGAGGAACCTAATCGTAAAGAGCCTGGCGATTGCGGCGCTGTTCGTCGCGATGTGCGGGACGGCGACGGCAGACCTGGACGACTACTTCAACCTGGACGAGATGGATCGGAATGGCTTCAAGCAGCGGGCCGACGAGGTCAAGAACGCGGCACAGCAGGGCGTGGGGTTCGATGGCTCGGCGTCCCAGGGGCAGCAGCTTCCCGACCACACCCTGGTGCCTGAGGAGCTGACCCACGACTGCAAGACATGCAATGGATGCACCCATTCGGTGGAGCTCGTCTACTGCCAGTGGGCGATCGAGGTGACAGACGCGGACCTGGGGAAGGAGAATTACTTCGACAAAGACGACCCCGGGGCCTTCACAAACATCCAGACCTTTCAGAACGCGCTGGGATCGGAGGACTGGGAAGACGCGCGTGATGTCGGGGGATGGTTGTACGTCATGTACCGCGGCCAGCCGCCGCGCGCGGCCTGCCACAACATGGAAACCCACCGATGCGGCGTTTGGGACGGGGGGTACTTCGACGAATGGATGTTCGGTTGCAGCATGAAGGTGACGGGCGAGGCGTCGAACGAGGTCACAAGCTCGACCTCCTCCGGGACGAGCGTCGAAGGCGAGACCGAGGTTTCGGTCTCTTCGGATGGGTCGCGCGACGCCAACGTCAAGGGGAAGGGGAACGGGAGGCGGGAGACGAGCCGAACCGTGGCGGCCAGGCGCTTCACAAAGGGCGAGCTCGAGTACTACTGGAAGCGCGTCAATCAGACCACCCATCCCGACACATGCTGGTGTGGCGAGGGTACGTACGAGGGCAGGCTGATCATCGGCGGCGGCAAGGGGCATGGGTCGAAGGAATCGGGTAACGCCGACAACCAGATCCGCATCCCGGGCGGCGCAGAGGCCGACGTCGTCGAGTCGATCGAGGGCCTCGGCGGGAGCCGCTACGACTTCTCCGCGTCCGGCGACCGCGCCGTGTCGGTGCAGCTCATCGGCGCGACCGCGGACTACCACGTGGACGAGGACGAGGTGGGTATCCCCGTCGCCGTCACGGACAAGGGGAGTAAGGAGCCGATCCCCGTCGTTCCGACGTGCGGAAAGGACGTCCCCATCCTCGGACGGCTGACGGACGGGGGACCCGAGATCCTCGTCGTCGGCTTCCGCCCGCCCAAGAGCGGGAAGAAGCGCGAGACCCCGTCGTTCCGAGGGACGACCAAGGCCGTCCCGACCGGGCCGAACCAGGGGACCACGCCGCCGGTCGTCTTGACGGGCCTGTCGCCGAAGACCGGCGCGGTCCCGCACGTGGAGTTCACGGCGCGCGACGAGAAGGGGCGCAAGCAGGTCGCCGTGTTCCTCCCCGACGTCGTGGTGACGGACGCCGACGGCAAGCAGGAGGTCGGCGGGAGGATCCTCGTCACCGACCTGGAGACCTGGAACCGCACGGGAACGAAGATCCAGGTGACCATCACCGATCCGTCCACCGGAGGCAAGGTCGCCGACGGCGCGCTTGGCAAGGAGGTCCCCTTCGAGGACCCCGAGACCGGCGAGGACCGCTCCACGCCCTCGACTCACCGAGCGCAGCCCAAGGTCTCCGTCGAACCGACGCAGGTCAAGCCCGGCATGCGGGTGACCGCGAAGGCCGAGGTGTCCATCGAGGACATCGAGGCCCTCGAGGCGGCGGGGTATCCGCGCGGGATCCTCGAGATCCAGATCACCGGGCCGGACGGCAAGGAGATCGCTCGCGGGCCGGTGCCCGGGCCGGTCGTGGGAACGACGAGGGCCACGAAGCCCGGCAAGTACCAGGTCAGGGCCGAGATCCAGATCGGCCGCGATCCGAAGGCCTGGCGCCGCGCGCTGGCGGAGGCGGAGGCGTCCGGCCGCCGCCTGAGCGAGGCGCTGAAGGGCCTCCCCGGGTTCGAGGCCTACGCCCGCGATCTGCTCGACGGGAAGACCGAGGCCCTGAAGCGCCTCGGCGGCGCGAAGTAGTCCGCACCCCACTGCGAGGGCGGCCGGTGCCTTGTGGGCCCGGCCGCCCTCCGCGGGGTATAGACGTCCGTTCACCGCGGAGGCGCGGAGGACGCAGAGGGCCGCGGAGGCGTCTGTGATCACATCTCTGCGGCCCTCTGCGTCCTCCGCGTCTCCGCGGTGAACGAAACCCGAAAGAGGCAGGTGGATCATGCACACACCCGATCGAATCACCTTCGAGTCCTTCCTCACGCGCAACGCCGCCTTCGCCGAGCGGATCGACTGGGCAAGGAGGCTCGCCTCGTCGGACGTCCGGATCCTGATCGAGGGGGAGACGGGTACGGGCAAGAGCCGCCTCGCGCGCGCCATCCACGACTCGAGCGATCGCGGGGGCAGACCGTTCGTCGAGGTCGAGCTCGCTGGGCTCTCCGCCGAGGAGGCGCACGAGCGGGTCTTCACGAGCGAGGGGATCTGGCAGGCCGACCACGGAACGGTCGTGATCGGCGGCCTTCTCGAGCAGCCGGCGTGGCTCGTGTCGAAGCTCCTCCGGATCAACGAGCCGTTCTGCCGCGAGCGCCACAACGTGCGGATCCTCCTGACGCGGATCGACCGGGACCCGAGCGTCGCCACGCCGCCCCTCCCCGTGGAGCTGTATCACCGCATGCCCGAAGTGACGATCGGGATGCCGGCGCTCCGCCACCGCGCCGAGGACCTCCTCGCGCTCTTCCACGGCTTCGTGGCCCAGGCGTGCGGGGCGACGGGCAAGCGCGTGGAGGGCTGGACGGAGGAGGTTGAACGGACCCTCCTCTCCCACCCCTGGCCGGGGAACCTCCACGAGATGCGGGCGCTGGCGTTCGCGTCGGTGCTCGCGGCGAGGGGACCGAGGCTCTCGTCCGGCGAGGTCGCGGCGGGAATGCGCGCCCCGCGCCCCGGCGAGGAGGACGGCCCCCCGACGCTCCGCGACGTGTCTCACCGCTATGCGCGGAAGGTCCTCGCCAGGGAGAACGGGAACGTCTCCGCCGCGGCGCGCACGCTCGGCCTCTCCCGCTGCACGCTCATCGATTGGCTGAAGGAGGATGTCTCGTGAGGCCGTGGCGAGCGAAGCTCGCCCAAAGCAACCTCGGCGCGGTTCAAACGAAGAGTGCAGTCGGGCTCAGAATTCTCAAGACTCAATGAGCAATGATCAGTGAATGGAAAAGTCCCAATGCTCAAGCCGCAGAGCATGAATGCTCGGTCCGCTTGAGAGTTGGAACTTCGGCATTCGCTGAACATTGCTCATTGAGTCTTGAGAATTCTGAGCCCGACTGCACTCTTCGTTTGAACCGCGCCGAGGTGACTTTGGGCGAGCTTCGCTCGCCACGCGTGAGACCTACAGCCCGGGCAGCTTGAAGACGGCCGTCGCGTGGAGGCTCGCGGAGCAGACGCGGTTCCGGCCGCCGCGCTTCGCGGAGTACATCGCCTTGTCCGCCGAGTCGACCAGGCGGCTCCCCTCGTTCGCATGCACGCCAAGGACGGCGACGCCGACGCTCACCGTCACCCTGAGCGGCGGCGTGTCATAGCCGCCGTCGAGCGGCTCCGCCTCCACGGCCCGACGGATGCGCTCCGCCTGCGATCGGGCCTCCTCCATGCCCGCCCCGGGCAGGAGGATCGCGATCTCCTCCCCCCCGTACCGCGACACGACGTCGTAGGGGCGGCTCGTCTTCCGGATCCGCGCCGCGAGGCACGAGAGGACCCGGTCCCCCGCGCGGTGCCCCCAGCGGTCGTTGACGAGCTTGAAGTGGTCCACGTCGATGAGGAGGCACGAGAGCGGCGTCTTCTGGCGGCGCGCGCGGTCCACCTCGGCGTGGAGCGCCTCGTAGAACGCGCGGTGGTTGAGGAGCCCCGTCAGGCCGTCCGTGCGGGCCTCGCCCGAGAGGCGGTCGACGAGGTCGCGGATCCGCTCGTCCCGCAGGTGCGCCATCGTCCCGAGGGCGCCGAAAACGACGGCGAAGAAGGCCGGGTGGAGCAGGAACACGAAGTGGATCGGGTGCTGCACCATGCACGACCACGCGTCCCCGATCGGCCTGCCGGTGAACGCGAGGTCAATGCCGATCGACACGGCCGGGACGGGGAGGCCCCAGAGGAAGCCGAACCACAGGTAGACGTTGTCCCGGACGGAGTAGGTGTGCCGGCTGAGGAGCGCGGCCACGAACTCGACGACTCTCGCATGACTCGGGGGCCGCTGACGCATCACTCTACCAGCCCGTGCGGGAGGCGGAGCGCGCGAGCGCCTCCATGAGCGCCTCCCGCGCCACGGGCTTCTCCAGGAACGAGTCGACGTCCGCCGCCACCGGGCTCGCCTGGGCCGCGTCGAGCGCGGCACGGGTCCCGATCGCGATCACGCGAGCGGACGGGTAGACCGACTTCACCAGCGTGAATCCCATGTCGAGCGCCCCGAGGGCGTCGATGTCGGCGATGACGCCGAGGTAGTCCCCGCGACGGAGGCGCCTCATCACGGAGAACCAGGACTCCTCCCGCTCGGGCGGCACGCCGACGCCTTCCCAGAGCGCGCGGAGGCGCTCCGCCTCCTTGAGGTCGGGCTCGTAGAGGAGGAGGTTCGAGGCGAACAGGTGAACACGCAGGGCCTCCTCGAGCGCGCGGAGCTGCTCCTTTTCGGCGCCTCGAAAGGAGATCCACACGGTCTCCGTCCCGTTCTGGCGCTCCACGGCGCGGACCGTCCCGGGGATCTCCGTGGGGGTCCCGGGCAGCTCCAGGGCGATGGGGCAGGGCGAGCAGCCGTCGGCCGCCTCGTAGTGGGGACGGAGCGGACACGACTCCGGAAGTTCGCCGGCGCCGGTCCGCGTGCAGCCCGCGCACGGCGTCCACTCGAGGATCGCGCCCGCGCGGTTCAGGGCGACGGTCCGCGCCTGGGCGGGGACGCCCGGCGAGAGGACGCGAATCGGGAACTGCGGACGGAAGCGGAACCCCCGCGTGGTATCCTTCGGGGCGGCCTGCATCGCGATCACCTCCACGGCCCTGAGGAGATTCGCAATCCGCCTGCCATGCCGGAAGTGACTCGGGGCCGAGAGATACGAGAAATTCAAAACGGGCGGACTGCGCTGGAAAGAAGGGGCTTTCCGAGCAATCGGAAGGCCTTGCTCGACGATCGACCGATGGAGGCGCAGGGTCAGGAGGCGGCTTGCCGAAGTCGGATGGTCCCCGTCCTGTTTGCGGGCGCGCGGCTTGCGGGGCGGGCATGGGATGAGAAAGGCGGCCTGGTTCTTCGCAATCGCCGCCGCCGTGGCCGCGGCGTGGTGGGCCCTCGGGCGCGAACAGGCCCCCCCCGCGACCGCGCCGCCGGCGGCACCCCTGGCAGGGCAGGCCCGCCGGTCCGAGGAGCGTCGCGCAATCGACCTCGGGCTCGACTGGCTGGCCTCCGCGCAGGAGCCCGACGGAAGCTGGTCCTGCGCGCGCTGGGGCACCTGCGAGGGGAAGCACGACCTGCCGGGAATCCCCGACCACATCGACAGGCTCCTCGACCCCGGCGTGAGCGCACTCGCGATCCTCCCCTTCCTCTACGACGGCCAGACCCCGACCAAGGGCCGCCACGCTGAGGTCGTCAGGCGCGGCCTCCTGTACCTGCGCGTGATGGGGGAGTCGTACCTCCAGTACGGCCTGCCCCGGTACGCGAACCCCGCGCCGAGCCAGTGGCACTGGGGCACCGTCGCGGAGGAGTACAACCCCGTGCTCGTCCACGCGGCGCTGGCGGAGGCGCTCCTTCGCGCGGGCCTGGAGGAGCTCCGCCCGGCGGTCGAGGGGGCGGTGCGCCAGATGACGACCGAGCGGCGCCCCGACCGCCCGTGGGCGAGGACGCTCTCTCCCTACGACATCGGCCCCGTGGTCTTCTGGGTCCAGCTCATGGAAGCGGCGGAGGCCGCGGGCGTGAAGGTCCCCTCGTCCGCCCGCGCCGAGCTGCGATCGTACCTCTCCGAGCTGACGGAGGACTACACGGGACGCGTCCTGAACAAGGACATCTGCCCCGAGTGCCTGGGAGGCTGGGACGCGCAGGCGGTGGCGGTCCTGGCGAGGGCGTGGATCGACCCGTCGGCCTCGCCGGTCCGCGAGGCGGAGCTGGCGACGATCGCGGCCCACCCTCCCGCGTGGGTGACGGAGTGGAAGGTCCCCGAGGACGAGACGAAGGGGATGACGGCGATCTGGCGCTGCTCCCGCGACATCGTGAACTACTACTATTGGTACTACGGCCTGCTTGCGCTGACGCGCCACGGGGGGGAGCGGGGTCGCGACTGGAGGGCCGCCCTGTCGTCGACGCTCCTCGCGCACCAGATCCTGGAGGGTCCCGTGGCGGGCTCCTGGGAGCCTCTCGACCCCTGGGGGCGGATCGGCGGGCGGGTCTACTCGACGGCGTACGCGGTCCTCTCGCTTCAGGCCCCGTAGGCGCCCAAGTACGCCCGTTCCCGAAGATCGGAAGGCGGGAGGGGCACTCACGTCCGCGACCGGCCCCCAGTCGCCGCATCCTGCGTCCGGAACGCGCGTTCCGTCGTCCCGCAATTCCCCGCAACGGCCGCTCCTCCGGCCCGCCGGTTGCGGATCCGTTTCCTGGAGGTCCCCGCCGC
Source organism: uncultured Planctomycetia bacterium (assembly GCA_964649705.1). Taxonomy (GTDB): domain Bacteria; phylum Planctomycetota; class MHYJ01; order WSZJ01; family CAZYRM01; genus CAZYRM01. Next base: position 28,390 of record CAZYRM010000002.1, on the reverse strand, counting down.
AAGGGGGTTGCCATGCTGAACAAGATCCTCATCCCGCTGGATGGCTCCCCGCTCTCCAAGAGGATCCTGGTCCACGTGCGACGGATCCTCGTGCGGCAGGACGCCGAGGTGACGCTGCTCAGGGTGATCCCGCCCGACGTTCCGGGCGGGCTCCGCGTCCTGGAGCGTGAGGAGCTGGAGGAGGCCACCGCCTCCACGCAGGCCGCGATGGCCGAGCTGGAGCGCGAGGGCGCGCGCTCGAGGTGCGTGATCCGCCGCGGCGACGCGGCCGAGGAGATCCTCGCCTACGCCCGCGAGTACCAGCCCGCCCTCGTGGCGATGTCGACGCACGGGCGCTCGGGGTTCGACCGCTGGATCTGGGGGAGCGTCGCGGAGCGCGTCCTCAGGGGCTCGACGCACCCGCTGCTCCTCGCGAACCCGCACGCGCTCGATGACGAGAAGGCCCAGACCGACCGGAAGTTCGCCCGCGTGCTGGTCCCGCTCGACGGATCGGAGCCGTCCGCGGCGATCCTCCCGCTCGTCTCGGAGATCGCGCACCTGTACGAGAGCGAGGTCACGCTGTTCTACACGGAGCCGATCCTCATCGCCTCGATCCAGTACCCGGCCGTGCCGGTGATCCCCGCGAAGGAGGAGGGCGAGAAGGTCCTCGCCCCGTACCGGGAGCGGCTGGCGGGCGAGGGGGTCCGCGTGAAGACCTGGGTCGCGTTCGAGCCCCCGGCCTCCGGGGTCCTGCGCGCGATCGAGCTGACGAAGGCGGACCTCGTGGCGATGACGACGCACGGACGCTCGGGGTTCTCCCGCTGGGCGCTCGGTTCGGTGGCGGAGAAGGTGATCCGCCATAGCGGCATCCCCGTCCTGGTGAGGCGGACCTCGGGGTTCGACGAGGGGATCTCGAAGGACGAGGAGAAGGAGGAATGAGCATGGAACGGCTGTTCACCCTGACGGCCGCGGACCTCATGCACCGGCCCGTCCACACGATCCGGGACGACCAGTCGGTCCATGAGGCCGCGGCGGTGCTCATCGAGCACGGGATCCAGGGGGCGCCTGTCGTGAACCGATTCGGCAAGGTCGTGGGCGTCCTCTCGGCGACCGACATCGCGCGCTACGAACGCGACCGTCACCCCGACGTCGTCCGTGAGTCGGACTACTACCGCCTGGCGGAGACCGGGCGCGCGCAGGACGTCGAGTGGGAGAAGGGCTTCCACATCGAGGGGACCGGGTCGACGAAGGTGCGCGAGGTGATGACGCCGAAGGTCTACTCGGTGCCGGAGGACGCCCACATCGGCACCGTGCTCGGAACGCTCGTCGACAACCACATCCACCGTGTCGTGGTGCTCGCGAAGGAAAACGGGAAGCTCCAGGGCGTGGTCTCGGCCACGGACATCATGAGGGCACTCCTCTCGGAGTGGATTCGCCGATGCTGAAGAAGATCCTGGTGCCGCTCGACGGCTCGGAGCTCGCCGGCCGCATCCTGACGCATGTCCGGCGGATCCTCCTGCGCGAGGACGCGGAGGTGATGCTGCTGACGGTCCTCCCGCCGGAGGCGGCCACGGAGGACGAGCGGACGCGCGCCTGGCGCATCGAGGAGGCGAGCGGCCACCTCATGGGCGAGCTCAGGAAGCTCGGGGAGGCGGGGGCCCGCGCCCGGTACGACCTGATGACGGGGGACCCCGCGGCCCAGGTCCTCGCGTTCGCGGACACGTGGCAGCCGGGCCTCATCGCGATGTCGACGCACGGCCGCACGGGCCTCGAGCGGTGGGCGCGGGGGAGCGTCGCGGAGCGCGTCCTCCGCCGCTCGGAGCACCCGGTCCTCCTCGCGAACCCCCGCGGCTTCGACGGCAAGGAGGCGTGCTTCCGTCGGATCCTGGTCCCGCTCGACGGCACCGACACCTCCGCCGCGATCCTCCCGATCGTGGAGGAGTTCGCCTCTCGCTACGAGTCGGAGGTGATCCTGCTCCACGCCGCGTCCGCGTACACCGCGTTCGCGGAGTACCCGAGCGTCGAGGTGCGCCCCTCGGCCGAGGAGCTCCGGGACCTGATGGAGCCGCACCGGGAGAGGCTGGAGCGGGCGGGCGTGAAGTCGCGGGTCTACATCCTGTACGAGGACCCGGCCCAGGCGATCCTGCACGTGGCGACGGCGGACTCGGTCGACCTCGTCGCGATGACGACGCACGGGCGCTCGGGGATCTCGCGCTGGGTCTTTGGCTCCGTGGCAGAAAAGGTGCTGAGGAACTGTCCGTGCCCCGTGCTGGCGAGCCGGGCACGGAGCGCAAAACCTCAGGTCTCAACTCGCGTTCATCAACAGAGTCCCAAGGCCTGAGGACTCGCTCGCCGCGCACGATCGGTTGAGGCTTGCAGGTTTGGGACTCTGTTGAGAAATGCGAGTTGATCAATGAGTATTCTCAATCGCATCCTCGTCCCCCTCGACGGGTCGATCCTCGCCGATCGAGTCCTCCTCCACGTGCGGAGGCTCCTCCTCCGGCAGGACGCCGAGGTGCTCCTGTTCCGCGTGCTCGACGGGATCTCGCAGACCCGCCCGAAGGTCGTGCAGGACATGGAGCGCGACTTTGCCGGGACGCACCTGGAGGACCAACGCCGCAGGCTGGCGGACCAGGGGGCGCGCGTGCGGAGCGAGGTGGCGGAGGGAGACCCGTCCGAGGAGATCCTCAAGCGCTGCGGGACGTGGCGCCCCTCCCTCGTGGCGATGTCGACGCACGGACGCACGGGGCTCGACCGGTGGGTGTGGGGCAGCGTCGCGGAGCGCGTCCTTCGTGAGGTCAGGCACCCGGTCTTCCTGACGAACCCCCGCGCGTACGCCGAGGAGCCGACCCCGTCGGAGGGGAGGTTCCGCCGCATCCTCGTGCCGCTCGACGGCTCCGAGCTCTCCTCCTCCATCCTGCCGCTCGCGACGGCCTTCGCGAGGCTCTACGAGTCGGAGGTGCTCCTCGTCCACTGCCTGCACCCGATCCTCAGCTACCCGCCGCACGCGGAGATGGAGGCGGAGCTGACCGAGGAGAAGGGCCTCGAGCTCCTGGAGCCCCACCGGAGGGCCGTCGAGGCGGCGGGCCTGAAGGTCCGCACGCTGGTCCGCGCGGAGTACGCCGCGGCGGCGATCCTCGACGCGGCCGCCGGGGAGAGGGTCGACCTCGTCGCCATGACCACCCACGGTCGGACCGGCCTGGCGCGCTGGGCGTTCGGGTCGGTCTCGGAGAAGGTGATTCGCCACTGTCCTTGCCCCGTGATCGTCAAGCGGGGCCCTTCCACCGTCGAATAGGAGACCGCATGACCCCCGCCACATTGGACGGACTCGACCGGACGATCCTGAACGAGCTCCAGAAGGAGGTCCCCCACGTCGAGAGGCCCTTCCTCTCGGTGGCGGAACGCGCCGGGACGACGGAGGACGAGGTCCTCTCCCGACTCGCGCGGATGAAGGCCGAGGGCGTCGTCCGCCAGGTCCTCTCGATCTTCGACACCCCGTCGCTCGGCTACAAGAGCACGCTCGCGGCCTTCCGCGTGCCCGCCGGGCGGATCGAGGAGGTCGCCTCGATCGTGAACGCCCACCCGGGCGTGAGCCACGACTACGAGCGGGACCACGCCTGGAACCTCTGGTTCACGGTCGCCGTCCCGCCCGGCCACGACGTCTTCGACGACGTGCGCGCGCTCGCGCGCCTCGCGGGGGTGGGGGAGCCGCTCCTCCTGCCGACGCTCCGCCTCTACAAGATCGGCGTCCGCCTCGACATGACCGAGGGGGCGGCCGCGCCGCGCGCGGGCGACGGCGAGGAGTACTTCAGCGAGGGGGACCGCGGGGAGGCCCGCCCGTTGACGGAGACCGAGGTCCGCCTCGTGCGGTGCCTCCAGGAGGACATGCCCGCCGTCGCGCGGCCGTACGCGGAGCTCGGGACGGCGTGGGGACTCGAGGAGGCGGAGGTGATCGAGGCGGCGCGCCTCTTCCGCGAACGGGGGGTGCTCCGTCGGACGGCGGCGATCCTCCGCCACCGCAAGGCGGGGTTCGGCGCGAACGGGATGGGGATCTGGGCAGTCCCCGAGCCACGCTGGGACGAGGCGGGGGAGCGGATGGCCTCGTTCCGCCAGGTATCCCACTGCTACCGCCGCCCCAGCGGACCGGGATGGCCCTACACCCACTTCACGATGATCCACGGAAAGACGCGCGAGGAGGTCTTCGCGACGGTCGGGGAGATCGCCGCGGCGACCGGGATCGTCGAGCATTCGGTGCTCTTCAGCACCCGCGAATTCAAGAAGACCCGGCTCAGGTTCTTCACGGACGACGACGCGCGCTGGCGGGAGTCCGCGCTCGGCGTCCGGCAGACGTAATTGGGTTGCGCATGCCCGGGGCGCGGGATATGATCCCGCGCCCTTTTTTTCAAGAAGAGCGCCATGAGACGAGTCCTCCTCCTCGGGGCAGGCAAGATCGGCAGCATGATCACGGAGATGCTCGCCGGGACGGGCGAATACGCCGTCACGGTCGCTGACCGCGACGCGCAGGCCCTCTCGTTCCTCCCCGACGGCCGCGCGGAGAAGAGGCCGGTCGAGGTGACCGACCCGGCCGCGCTTCGCGGCGCGATGAAGGGGATGGACGCCGTGCTTTCGGCGCTCCCGTTCTACCTGAACGTCCGCGTCGCCGAAGCGGCCCGCGCGACGGGCGTCCACTACTTCGACCTGACCGAGGACGTCGAGACCACGAGGCGCGTGCGTCAGATCGCCGACGGGGCGTCCACGTCGTTCGTGCCGCAGTGCGGCCTCGCGCCGGGGTTCGTCTCGATCGCCGCCTACGACCTCTGCCGCCGCTTCGACGCACTCCGCCAGGTCCGCCTGCGCGTCGGGGCCCTCCCCGTCTACCCGACGAACTCGCTCAAGTACAACCTGACCTGGAGCACGGACGGCCTGATCAACGAGTACTGCAACCCGTGCGAGGCCATCCACGAGGGGCGCCGCCGCGAGCTGCTGGCGCTCGAGGGGCTGGAGCACTTCTCGCTCGACGGCATCGACTACGAGGCGTTCAACACGTCGGGCGGCCTCGGAACCCTCTGCGAGACCCTGGAGGGGAAGGCCGAGGACGTGAACTACAAGACGGTCCGTTATCCCGGCCACTGCGCGCTCATCCGCGTCATCGCCGAGGAGCTCCGCCTCGGGCTTAGACGCGACCTCTTCAAGGAGATCCTCGAGAGCGCGGTCCCGATGACGATCCAGGACGTCGTCCTCGTGTTCGTCTCCGTCTCCGGACAGAAGGCGGGCCGCCTGACCCAGGAGACGTACGCGAAAAAGGTCTACGGCGCGGAGATCGGAGGCCGTCCCTGGAGCGCGATCCAGATCACGACGAGCGCGGGGATCTGCGCGATGGTTGACCTGGTCCTCTCCGGGACGCTCCCCGCGCGCGGGTTCGTGCGCCAGGAGGATGCGCGGCTGGAGGACTTCCTCGCCAACCGCTTCGGCCGCCACTACGCGTAGCGTCCGCTATCGGATGAACCGCACGGTCACGCGGTCCTCCAGGCGATGGAAGTCCGAGTCCGCGGTCACGACGGTCGCCCCGAGCTGCCAGGCCGACGCCGCGACGAAGCAGTCGAATAGCCCCACGTCCGCATCGCGGGCGAGGTCCGCGGCCGCCTGGGCGATCTCGCGGTCCACAGGGAGGATTGCGAGGGGCGTCAGGCAGAGGGAGTCAAGCTCACGGCGGGCGGCGGCCGCATCCCGGCTGGCGCGCAGCCTGCGATGAACCTCGGCCACGCTCGCCGCGGAGATCCAGCCCTCCCGGGTCCCCTTGCGGCAGGCGCGGAGCTCCGTCTTGACCTCAGCGCCGCCCCGTTCCAGCAGGAAGAACGCGAGGACGGCCGAGGAGTCAAAGACGACGCGCTCGGGCGCGGTCTTCACGCCGCCTCTCCTTGATGAAGTCGTCGACGGTGCCGCAGCCGTCCCCCTTCAGGATCCCGTAGAGGGCCTCGATCGGGTCCTCCGGTAGGGGCCTCACGACGATCATGTCCTTGCCTTCGAGGGCCACGTTGACCATCTGGCCCGGCTTCAGCCCCGCGGCCTCCCGGACCGCCTTCGGGATCACGACCGCCCCCTTGCTCGAGGTTCGTACGTGCGCCATCCGACAAACTCCGATTCGTCAGGTTGGTCCGCTGAGGTGATCGTATCCCTGCTCGCCCGTCGGGTCAACGGCGCATTCCGGTTCACGCGAACGGGGCGCGCGGGCGAAGGGCGTCGCGGAGCCTTTCGGCGAGGGCGCGCGACGTGAACGGCTTCTGGAGCAGGCTCCAGCCCTCCGGAAGGTCCCCCTGCCTGAGGCCCGCGTCGTCCGTGTACCCCGTCATCAGGATCACGCGCAGGTCCGGCCGGGCCCACGCCAGCCGCGTCGCAAGGGCCTTGCCGCCGAGCCGCGGCATGACGATGTCGGAGAGGAGCAGGTCGAACTTCCGCGGGGACCTCTCGGCGATCTCGAGCCCCTCCTGCCCGTCCTTCGCCTCCGTGACGTCGTAGCCGTACACCTCGAGAAAGCGCCGCACGACGGAGCGGACCTCGGGCTCGTCCTCGACGAGCAGGACCGAGCCGCGGCCGAGGAGCGACGCCGCGACCTCTTCTGCCGCGATCGGCTCGTCCGGCGCCTCGGCGCGCGGAAGGAAGACATCGAAGCGCGTCCCGCGGTCGGGGTCCGAGAAGACGTCGATCGAGCCTCCGCTCTGGCGGACGATCCCGTAGACGGTCGAGAGGCCGAGGCCGGTCCCCTTCCCGGCGCGCTTCGTCGTGAAGAACGGCTCGAAGAGGTGTGAGAGGACCTCCTGGGACATCCCGCAGCCCGTGTCCGCGATGGAGAGAAGGACGTACCGCCCGGGCGGGGTGCCGGGGTGCGCCTCGGCGTACGCCGCGTCGATCTCGACGTTGCGCGTCACCAACGCCACCTTGCCGCCGTCGGGCATCGCGTCCCGCGCGTTGACGACGAGGTTCATCACCACCTGCTCCACCTGGCCCCGGTCCGCCAGGACGCGGCCCAGGTCGGAGGAGAGGTCCGAAACCACGCGGGTGTGCTCCGGAAGCAGGCGGACGAGCATCTTCTCCATCCCGCAGACGACCTCGTTCAGGTCGATCACCTTCGGATCGAGCACCTGTCGTCGGCTGAAGGCGAGAAGCTGCCTCGTCAGGTCCTTCGCGCGGGCGCCGGCCTTGAGCACCTGCAGGAGGTCCCCGCGCTGGGGATGGTCCTCGGGCAGCTTCCCCAGCGCCATCTCGCAGTAGCCGTTCATGACGAGGAGGAGGTTGTTGAAGTCGTGGGCGACGCCGCCGGCGAGCTGGCCGACGGCCTCCATCTTCTGCGACTGGCGGAACTGTGCCTCGAGGCGCTTCTTCTCCGTCACGTCCTGCTTGATCGCGACGAAGTGGGAAACCTGGCCGTCCGCGCCGCGGACCGGGGTGACCGTCTGCTCCTCCGTGTAGAGCGTGCCGTCCTTTCGGCGGTTGACGATCTCGCCGTGCCAGACGTTGCCGGCGAGGAGCGCCTTCCACAGGCCGCGGTAGAAGTCGGGCCCGTGGGTTCCCGACTTCAGGATCCGGGGCGTCTTCCCGATCATCTCCTCGCGCGTGTACCCCGTGAGCCTGGTGAAGCCGTCGTTGACCCAGGAGATCACGCCCTCCCGATCCGCGATCATGATCGGGCTCGCGGCCGACTCCAGCACCGACTTCATGAACTCGCAATGCTCCTGGGCCTTGCGCTGCTCGGTGATGTCGATCAGCACGCCGTGGATCGCCCGCACGCGCCCGTCCTCCCCGCGGATGGGCGTCAGCGTCCCCGCGACGCATACGACCTCTCCCTTCGCCGTCAGGAGGCGCGAGTTCGCGCGCTGCACCTCACCCGTGCGGATGGCGCGCTCCAGGTTGTCGCGGACCTGCTCGCGATCGTCGGGGTGGGTGTTCTCCATCCACGAGAGAGGACGGTCGATCCACCGCTCGACCGGGTACCCGAGGATCCGGGAGGTGAAGGGATTGACGTAGGTCGGGGCCATCCGGGCGACGTCGATCTCGAAGACGATCGCCTCCAGCTTCTCGACGAACTCGTCGAGGCGGCCGACGGATGGCTTGGGGCCCGGGCTGCTGTGCCCGTTTGGCGGTGTGACTCCGTCCCTCACGACTTTCCCTCGAATCGCCTGCCTTAGGGGCGCAACACGCTTGCCAGAGTCCTGGAATGCCGGGTCGCGCAGCATGCGTACCGGACGCAAGTTGTGTGACGCGCACCGGCGACCCAGGCTCGGGCGGAATGGCCGATCCGAGCCTTCGGAAGCCGCCCCCGTCAGACCTCCACCCACCCGAACGGGCGGAACTCGACCGGGCCGGCGAGGTGGGTCCGCCACTCGGCCAGCTTCGCGCGCGTCTCGGGGTCCCTCTCGACCCGCTCCGCGTCCGCGTCGTAGTCGGCCTTCGAGGCGTAGGCGACCAGCTCGAGGAAGAGGCCGGGATCGAGGAGCGACTCGTAGAGCGCCATCCTCGTCCCTCCGTGGCGCTCGTAGAACGGAAAGGCGTCACGGAGGAAGGCCAGGAGCCCTTCCCGCTTCTCTGGAGCGACACGGTAGACGAGCGTGATGGTCGGACCGGGCGGCACGGGGGGGCGGCCGGCGCGGAGCGTCGCCCTCATCCAGGTCCCGTTCCCGCAGCAGTGCATGGAGAACTCGGGAGAGGCCTGGAGCGATTCGGGCGTCTCCGACCGCGGGATCGCCGTGAACCCGAGGCGCGCGAAGAACGCCGAGGCCGACATCGTGACGAGGGCGACCTCGCCGACGCCGCGCTCGGCGATCTCCGCGAGGACGCGCTCAACGAGGGCACGACCCGTGCCGCGGCGCCGCTCGGCCTCGTCGACGGCGACCGAACGGAGGAGGGCGAAGCCGCCGTGGCGCTCCCACCCCGCGCACGCGACGATCGCGCCGTCCCGCGCCGCGACGACGAACTCGACCGGCGGATCGGACGGGGACGGGAGGGGGAGCCCCGCACGGGAGAGGAGTCCGGCGATCGAGGGCCAATCAGCGGCGAAGGCCTGTCGGACCTGCGGCGCGGCGTTCACGCGATTCCTCCTCCCTCGGGGCGGCGGGAGGCGGATGGTATCACGCCTGAACGGGTCGGGACAGCCTGAGGGCCTCCAGCACGTTTTCCAGGAGCCTCGCGGCGCGGAACGGCTTGTACATGAACAGGCAGACGCCGAGCATCTCCGCGAGGAACATGTCGTTGTAGGTGAAGGTGTCGAGCGCGGTCAGGACGATGATCGGCACGGTCGGCGCGAGGCCGAGCTTCGTCTTGTGACGGACGAACTCGAACCCGTCCATCCCCGGCATCATCAGGTCGAGGATGATGAGGTCCGGGGTCGCCTTCTGAAGCGACTCGATCGCGGAGGCCCCGTCTTCGGCCGTGTGCACGTCGTATCCCTCCCCCTCGAGGAGGTCGCGGATCATGACGAGCGTGTCGGGCTCGTCGTCCACGATGAGGATTGACTTCGCCATCGTCCCCCCCTACTTGGACGCGGGCTGCGGATCGGCGGGGGCCTCCACAGCCGTGCGGCCGCGAAGACGGACGACCGCCTTCCACTCCTTCGTCTCAGGGTCGTGGTAGGTGACGATCGCCCTCACGGCGACGCCCGGGGCGAGCTTCTGGAGCGTGGGGACGAGCGAGTCCGGGGTGGGCAGGCCGAGGACCACGCGGACGCCGGGGTCCTTGAGGCCCATCATGTCCACGATCGCGCGGAAGATGTCGGTCTCGGTGATCATCCCGACCAGGCGGCCGTCCTCGACGACGGGGATGCCGGAGATCCTCCGCTCCATCATGATCGTGCAGGCGCGCTCGAAGTGGTCGTCCGGCGCGACGGTGATCGGGCTGGGCGTCATGACCTCCTCGGCCGTCTTCATCAGGGCCTCGCGCATCCGTTCGATGGCGAGGCCGAACGAGCGGCCGAGCTCCGCCTCGACGTCGCTCCGGGTGAGGATGCCGACCAGGCGGTCCTTCTTGATGACGGGAAGCCGTCGGACGCGGTGCTCGTTCATGAGGGCGCGGGCCTGTTCCAGGCACTCGTCGGCCTCGATCGAGATGACGGGCTTCGACATCCAGTTACGCACGAACATGGCTCGTCCTCCGCTCCTTGCAACCCTGCCCGACCTACGATTGCGCAAGCCTCCGACCAGGGACGCATTAAGGAGGCCAGGAGGTACCCCTGGACCGGCATTGGGATGCGACGAGGGGAGCCGGGGGGGCCGGCCCGCGCGGGGCCGTCCTGGAACCGGGCTTCTGGATTGGAAGAAACGAGCCCTACAGGACCTTCTTGCGTCGGAGGTCCGTCAGGACCGCGAAGGCGTACAGGAGCAGCGCCAGCCCGCAGAGCGGCTGGCCGACCCCGAACGAGAGCGCCAGGCGGATCGGCGTGATCCCCGCCATCGGCAGGACGGTCAGCCCCAGGCCGACGAGGCCGATCGCCCCCGCACACGCCAGGAGCCTCGAGAGGCGCCTCCCGTGGGCCACCGTCGGTTGGGAGGGTTCCTCGGCGTCGCTCTTCGTGGCGTCCATCTCTACTTCCTCTCCCCGAAGTCGGGATGGGCGTGGCCGTGGCAGTCGAAACAGGTCGCCGCGCCGCTCTCGAGGTCCTTCCAGAAGTCCTTGTCGCGGTGCGGCTCCGCGGCCTCGAATTTCTGGGCCCCCGAGTGGCACTTCAGGCATTGGTCGATCGGGTACGGCCCGCGGTGGCGGATCGGCTTCTCGTACTCGCCGCTGTAGTAGAGCACGAGGTGCCTCACGCCCTTCTTCTTCGCCTCGATGTCGCCGAAGATGCCGTACCGGCTGTGGCACGTGTAACACTGGTTCTCGGGGATGTAGCGGTTCTTGTAGTGGAGGGCCGCGAGCGTGTCGCTCGACGGGTCTTTCATGTCCTGCACGAACGGGACCATGACGTGGCACGAGGCGCAGGCCTCGACCGCCTTCGACTGGGACAGGATGACGGAGTTCGCCCCGAGGAGGACGAACGCGGGAAGGAGTCCGAGGCCGATCAGGAAGAGCCACTTCGAGCCCGGCTCGAGGAGGCGCCCGCGGCGGAAGACGAGGAGGAAGACGAGGACGATGGCCGCGACGATGGCGGCGGCGATCACGCCTCCGCCCGCCCAGGAAAGGACGGACTCGTGCGCCGGGTCGACGACGATCCGGGGCTCGTGCATCAGGCTCCGTTCCACGGGCGGCGACCCGCGGGCGGAGTCCGAGGGGGTTACTTCCTCGAGACGGCGGCGGGGCGTCGCGAGCGCTTGCGGTTGTTCGCCTTCGGGCGGCCGAACACGCGGACGACCGCGATCCAACGGCGAGTCTGGGGGTCATGATACGTGACGAGCGAGCGCACGCCCAGGCCTTTTGAGAAGCGCTTGAGCGCCTCCAGGAGCCCCTCAGGCGAGGTCACGGGAACGACGAGGCGCTCTCCCTCCCCGTCGAGGCCGAGCATCTCGGTGATCGCGCGGAACATGTCGGTCTCGGTGATCACGCCGACCACCTTGCCCTCGTCGACGACGGGCAGGCCGGAGATGCGGTGCTCGCGCATCACCCCCGCGGCGTGCTCGAACGTGTCGTCGGGGCGCACCGTCACGGGGTCGGGCGTCATCACCTCCTCGACGCGCGTGTCGAGCGCGCGGTAGAGCTCCCGGAGCGTCAGGCCCCGCGCCCGGCCGAGCTGGGCCTCGATGTCGCTGCGCGTCACGATGCCGACGAGGCGGTCTGCCTGGACCACCGGGAGGCGGCGGACCTTCTTCTTCTCCATGAGGCCGCGGGCCTCTTCGATGTTCACGCCGGGGGCCACCGTCAGCGCCGGGCCCGTCATCCAATTGCGCACGTACATGGCAGTCTCCCTACGTGTTCGACTCCGCCTTGGGTCGCGCCTTCTCGACCGCGTCGATGAGCTCCTCGCGCTTGAACGGTTTCTTGATGTGCGCCACCGCGCCCAGGTGGAACGCCTCGATGCAGGTATTCACGTCCGCGAAGGCGGAGAGCAGGATCGTGTTCGCCCTCGGACAGAGCACCCTCAGCCCGTGGAGCAGCTCCAGGCCGTCCATCTCGGGCATCCGAAAGTCGGTCACGATGACCTCGAAGGTCCCCACGGAGGCGTACGCCAGGGCCTCCAGGCCGTCGCCGGCCGTGGTCACGTCGTACCCCTCCGCCCGCAGCAGGTCGGAGACGTATTTCCGCGCGTCGTCGTCGTCCTCGACCACGAGGACCTCCAGGGCTTTCGCGCTCATCCTGGGCCTCCCCTCGTGCCTTCACGCAACGGGGTTGCCACGTCGATCCGGGGGGGCATACGGCGCAAGTCCATCCGGGACCTGTGGAAGGGTGGAGGGGAAACCGACGAGCGGGCCCCGCGCCGGGACCTGTTTCCGAAAAACAGGAAGGTCGCCGGCTACGCCAACTGCCCCCCGTCGACGCGGATCGCCTCGCCGGTGACGTGCCGGGCGTCCCCGGAGCAGAGGAAGCGGATCACGCCGGCGACGTCCTCGGGCTCGGCGATCCGGCCGAGGGCCGTCTCGTCGCGGAGGCGATCCTTGATCGCCGCAGGCATGGGGTCGGTGAGCGGGGTGTTGACGAGTCCAGGGCAGACCGCATTCACGTTGACGCCGAAGCGCCCCAGGTCGCGCGCGGCGGCGCGGACGAGGCCGATCACGCCCGCCTTCGCGGCGATGTACGCGGTGAGCCCGTGCCTCGCCCGGAGCGCGAGCGTGGAGGAGACGGCGACGACCTTCCCGGACTTCTGCGTCTCGAACACCGTTGCCGCGGCCCTCAGATACGCGAAAACGCCTGTCAGGTCGACGTCGAGGACCGCCTGCCAGTCCTCGATCTTTGCCTTTTCGAGGAGCCCCGCGCGCGAGATCCCCGCGCAGAGGATCAGCGCATCGAGGCGACCCCACCGCTTCACGACCGCACGGACGACCGCGTTCGCACGAGGGAGGCTCCTGACGTCGGCCTTGAAGAAGGCGACGTCGCCCGCGGCCTTGAGGTCGGGCGTCGGGCGCAGGTCGGCCACCGCGACGCGCCAGCCGTCCTTGAGGAAACGGCGCACGCAGGCGAGACCGATTCCGGAGGCGCCCCCGGTGATCAGCGCCACCGGGGACCGGCGCTTCCTCGCCTTCCACAGTTCCCTGGCTGGTTTGCGAATCATCTCGGGAGACGTTGCAGATCGTACGCCATGCGTGGCGACATCGCCGCCGATTCCACTCCGATTTCCCGAACTCACGAAGGATCGGACGGTTGCATGGGAGGCGGCGACGTGAACGGTTCCGGGGCGGATGTTCACGGCAACACCCGGGGCGTTCCTGGCAGCAATCCTGCGGGACCTCTTACGGCCCCGCAGCGGCAGTGGCCATGCTCCTACAGGCGCACGTCTTGCTTCCGCAGCCTGCCTACGCGCTCCCCTGCGCGGAGCTCGCGAGGCGGCTCGATTCCGACCCGATCCGGGGGTTGACGGACGCCGAGGCGCGGCGACGCCTCGCGCTGGAGGGCCCGAACGAGCTCCCGTCGACGGCGCGCCCCCCGGCCTGGACGATCCTCGCCGCGCAGTTCAAGAACATCCTCATCGTCATCCTCCTCGTGGCGATCGGCCTCTCGTTCGCCCTCGGGCACACCGTCGAGGCGATCGCGATCGCCGCGATCGCCCTCTTCTCGGTGGTCCTCGGCTTCGTCCAGGAGTACCGCGCCGAGCGGGCCATGGAGGCGCTCCGACGGATGTCGGCGCCGAGCGCCACCGTGGTCCGGGGAGGCGAGGAGCAGGAGCTCCCCAGCCGGGAGCTCGTCCCCGGCGACGTCGTGGTCCTGGAGTCGGGGGACATCGTGCCGGCGGATGCCCGACTCCTGGAGGCGATGAACCTCCGCATCGACGAGGCCGCGTTGACGGGGGAGTCCTCGCCGATCGGCAAGCACACCGAGGCCCTTACCGAGGGTTCGACCGCCCTGGGAGACCGAAGGAACCTGGTCTTCAGTTCCACGGCCGTCACGTACGGTCGCGGGCGCGCGGTGGTCTTCGCCACCGGGCCGCGGACCGAGATCGGGCAGATCGGCTCGCTCCTCTCGGGGATCCACCGGGCGAAGACGCCGCTGGAGGCGAACCTCGACCGCGTGGGGCGCCGGCTGGCCCGCGCGGCCCTGGCCGTCGTGATCCTCGTCATCGCGCTCGGGCTCGCGCGGGGCATGCCTTTCGTCGAGATGCTGATCTTCGGAATCGCGCTGGCCGTGGCGGTCGTACCCGAGGCGCTGCCCGCCGTCGTCACCATCTCGCTCGCGATCGGCGCGCAGCGGATGGCCCGGCGCAACGCGCTCCTCCGACGGCTCCCGACCGCCGAGACGCTGGGGAGCACCACCGTCATCTGCTCGGACAAGACCGGCACGCTGACGACCGGGGAGATGACCGTCCTCGAGGTCTTCGCCGCGGACGGGACCTGGGAGGTCGACGGCGTCGGCTACGCGCCCAACGGGGGCTTCTCGCGCGGCGGCGAGCGGCAAGCGCCCTCCGGGCCGCTTCGGGAGGTGCTCTCGACCGCCGCCCTGTGCACGGACGCCCACCTGGTCCGCGGGGACGACGGCCGCTGGCGGGTCCGGGGCGACCCGACGGAGGGGGCGATCGTGACGGCGGCCGCCAAGGCGGGGCTCACGAAGGTCGCGCTGGAGGACGCCGAGCCGCGGGTCGAGGAGATCGCGTTCAGCTCCGAGCGGAAGCGGATGACGACGCTCCACGGGGGCGGAGGCGACCTGGCGGCGTGCTCGAAGGGTGCGCCTGAGGTCATCCTGGCGAGCTGCGCGTTCCGTAGGACGGCTGGGGGCATGGAGCCGCTCGACGGGGCGACGCGCGACGGGATCCTCGACGTCGCGCGGGAGATGGCCGCGCGAGCCCTGCGCGTCCTGGCCGTGGCGCGGAGGGCGCCCGCCACGATCGAGACCGCGGAGCGCGGGATGACGTTCCTGGGGCTCGTCGGCATGATGGACGCCGCCCGTCCGGAGGCGAAGGCGGCGATCGAGACCTGCCACGAGGCGGGCATCCGACCCGTCATGATCACCGGGGACCACCCGGTCACGGCGCGCGCGATCGCGGGGGACCTCGGGATGCTCAAGACCGGGAGGGTGATGACGGGCGTCGAGCTGGCGCGCGTGGACGAGGCGACGCTCGCGGATTGCGTGGAGTCCGTGGACGTCTTCGCGCGGGTCTCTCCCGCGGACAAGCTGCGGGTGGTCACGGCGCTGCAGGGGCGCAACCAGGTCGTCGCGATGACGGGGGACGGCGTCAATGACGCGCCGGCGCTCAAGAAGGCGGACATCGGCGTCGCGATGGGCGTGACCGGGACGGACGTCTCCAAGGAGGCCGCCGCGATGGTCCTCGCCGACGACAACTTCGCCTCCATCGTCGCCGCGGTGGAGGAGGGGCGCGCGATCTTCGACAACATCAAGAAGTACCTGACCTATCTGCTCTCCTCGAACGTCGGCGAGATCGCCCTGATGGCGGTCGCGATGCTGCTGGGGCTTCCGATCCCCCTGACGGCGGTGCAGATCCTCTACGTCAACCTGGCCACCGACGGCCTCCCCGCGCTCGCGCTCGCCGTCGACCCGCACGCCCCCGACCTCATGCGACGGAGGCCGATCCAGCCGGGGGCCGGGGTGTTCTCGCGGCCCCTGGTCGTCCTCATGCTCCTGGGGGGCTTCTGGTCCGCGCTGGTCAACGTCTCGCTCTTCGCCTGGGCGCTGGCCTCCGGCTTCCCCCTTGCCGAGGCGATGACGATGACGTTCGTCTCGCTGGTCCTCATCCAGTTCTTCAAGGCGTACAGCTTCCGCTCGGAGCGCCGCAGCGTCTTCAAGGGGACGTTCGAGAACCGTTGGCTCAACCGCGCGGTGGCGTGGGAGCTCCTGCTGCTCGGGTTCGTCGTGTACCTGCCGTTCTTGAGGGCGCCCTTCGGGACGTTCCCGCTGCCGCTCGTGGACTGGCTGATCCTGCTCGGGGCGGCGGTCTCCATCCTCCCGGTGCTCGAGGCGGCCAAATGGGTGGTCCGTCGCGGCGGATTCAGTTAGATAGAATGGTTGAGGCCCGTCGACATGCTGCCGCTCCTCACTCTCGCCATCGTCCTCCTTCTCCTGCTGAACGCCTTCTTCGCGCTGGCGGAGTTCGCGGCGGTCAAGACGCGGACAACCTGGGTGGAGGAGCTGGAGCGCCGTCGCGACCCGAAGGCGCGGCCGATCCGACACCTCCACGACCACCTCGACGAGTACCTCTCCGTCGTCCAGGTCGGGATCACGCTGACCAGCATCGGCCTCGGCTACCTCGGCGAGCCGGCGATGGCGGCGTTCCTCGTCCCGTTCGTCGACGAGGCCGGCGAGGCCGGGTCCGGGTGGGCCCATGCGGCGGCGATCACGCTTGGTTACGTGATCATCTCGTTCCTCCACGTGGTCCTGGGGGAGCTCGTCCCGAAGGGAATCGCCGTCCGGTTCTCGGAGCGCGCCGCGCTCTGGACGGCGTGGCCGATGCGGGTGTTCTACGTCGGCTTCTACCTGCCGCGCGCGGTGCTTCACGGAGCGGCCCGACTGGTGCTGAGGCTGATCGGCGTCCGCGACCCCGAGTTCCGCGAGACCCTGTCCGAGGACGAGATCCGGTCCCTCCTGGGCGTGTCCCAGGTGCGGGGGCTGATGTCGCTCCGACGGCTCCTCATGTTAGAGAACGTGCTGGACCTGGACGGTCTCAAGGTCACGGACGCGATGCGGCCGAGGCACCAGGTGGCGACCATCGCCACGGGGGGTGACGTGCAGGCGGTCCTCCACCGCTTCCGTGAGACGCACTTCTCCCGGTACCCGCTCGTCGACCGCGACGACCGCGTCGTGGGGATCCTCAACATCAAGAGCATCCTGCACGAGATCGCGGGCGGGACGCGGCCGGCCGACGTCGATCGTCTGGCGCGCGGTGCCGTGTACGCGCGGGAGGAGATGCCGCTGGAGCGCGTCCTGGCCGACCTGCAGCGGCGTCGGGAGCAGATGGCGATCGTGACGGACGCGCAGGATCGCTGGACCGGCATCATCACGATGGAGGACGTGCTCGAGGAACTCGTCGGGACGCTGGGGGACGAGTACGAGATGGAGAAGCCCGTCTTCCTCGCGGAGATCCTCGCCCCCGAGCGGATCGTCATGGAGCTGGAGGCGAAGACGCTCCGCGACGGCGTTCGGGAGCTCGCCTCGCATGCGGCCCTGGCCGGCGAGGCGTTCGGGGGGCTCGGCGAGGTCCTCCTGCGGCGGGAGGCGGTGATGTCGACCTACGTGGGGAAGGGGATCGCCATCCCTCATGCGAGGCTCTCTGGGCTCGATCGCTCCCTGCTTCTGCTGGGGCGCTCCCGCGAGGGACTGCAGACCGACGTTGTCGATCAGCGGGCGCACCTCGTTTTCGCGGTCCTCACGCCGACCCATCTCCCGGGGGAACACGTGCGCATCGTGGGACGGATCGCGGCGCTCACCGAGAGCGACTACCTCCTCGGGCGATTGCGAGACGCCGCCTCGACCGAGGCCGTGATGGAGGTCCTCCGCGAGGGGGACCCGTCCGTGAATCCGGCGTAGCGGAACGGAGTGAGCTCACGAGAACCGGACTTCCTGGGCGTCGGAACGGGAGTGGAACCCTCCCGGCCCGCCCCGGAGGCCTGTTCCGGGGCGATCCTACCCCTCGCCGCGACGGGGGTTCCGTCGGGCCTCGGGGAGTCACGCAGGTGCGGGCGGCACGGGCCGTGCAGGCAAGAGGGAGGGGGGGAGACCATGAAGACGATCCTGAAGGGCCGCGCGCACCGGGCGACCATCGACCACAAGAGGGGCCGTCCCCCTCGTGGACCGGTGGCGCGGCCCGCATGGCAGGAGTACTCGCGGCTCCGCGCCGGGTCCTGGCTCGGCGGGTACCGCAAGGTCTCGGGGCGGAGGAGGTAGGACGATGAGCGGGCATGAAGACCTGGCGAGGCGTATCCAGGCGCTCCTGGAGGAAGAGGAGCGCCACCGCGCGACACGGAGAACGAGGCGCCAGCAGGAAATGGCCGACCTCGAGCGGCGGATGGCACGCTTTCGCCAGGTCGCCCGCGAGTGGATGGATGGATGGATCCTCCCGCGCCTGAAAGTCCTCTCCAACTCCCTCCCGAACGCCCTCCCCGTCGCATGCGCAGGCTCGCCCGAGTGCGCCACGGTCCGGATGGAACCGACGCACGAGTACCCGACGGAGGCGAAGGTCGACGTGTGGCTCTCGCAGGACGCCTCCGTGCGGAACGTGCGGCTGACGTTCAAGGTCTCGATCCTGCCGATCCTCGGGGACTTCGATCGCGAGGGGGTGCTCGAGCTCGACCTCGACGCGCCCGACGTCGCGGCGCTCGAGCGGTTCCTCGATCAGCGGGTCCTCGGTTTCGTCAGGGACTACCTCAAGATCCAGCAGCCCGACTCCCCGTACCAGAAGGACCGGATCGTGACGGACCCGGTGTGCCGCATGACGTTCCCGATCGGCGAGGCGTTCGGCTGGGTGGAGCGGGAGGGGCAGCGGTTCTACTTCTGCGCGGAGTCCTGCCGACGGCAGTTCACGGCGCGGCCGGAGAGCTACCTCAGCGTTGGGGGCGCGCCGGAGCGGATCCGTTAGGGATGCGGGCCCAGTCCGGCTGCGCTTCTCCTTTTCGTTGACAGACCGCGGCATTCGGAATAGAAGACCGCTCCAATACTCAGGATAGAGGGGTGTCGTCCGCGGTGTTGCCTGCCCACAATCACGTCTGGGCTGCCGTATCGTCCCAACCGGGACCGCTGCTCGCCGATTCCTCCCCTCATCCCTCCCCCTCGATCACACTTCCCGGTTCGCATCCTGGAGGGCGATTCATGCGCTGGAACCCATTCTCAGGCCCGCGCGCCCCGCTTCCGCTATGGAAGTGGGCGACCGTGTACGCCGCGGCCATGGCCCTGTCGTGCTGGTGCATCTCGTCGTGCACCTCCGACGGCGTCGTCCGTCGCAGCGATGACGCCGCGGCCTCGGAGCCCGCCGAGTGGGTCCCGCCTGCCGGCGCCACGCTCGTCGGCGCCGATACGTGCGCGGGATGCCACGAAGAGCAGACGAAGGCGCTGGGCGAGACGTTCCACGGCAAGACGGCCGATCCGCGCACGCCGATGTCGAAGGACGGCTGCGAGACGTGCCACGGGCCGGGCAGCGTCCACGCCGAGGCCGGCGGCGGAAAGGGCACAATCCTCGCCTTCGGCGGCGACAAGCAGCTCGCCGGGGCCCGCAACGCGACGTGCCTGCAGTGCCACGAGAAGACGCGCCCCCTCTGGAAGTTCGCGAAGCACGCCGCGCGCGACGTCTCCTGCACCGATTGCCACTCCGTCCACAAGGGCAGCCACCGGAACGCCCAGCTCAAGTCGGACTTCGAGCCCGAGGTCTGCGCGCAGTGCCACAAGAACGTCAACGCCGACCTGGATCGCCAGGCGCATCACCCGATCCGCGAGGGCAAGGTCAAGTGCTCCGACTGCCACAACCCTCACGGGTCGCCCACCGACAAGAACCTGAACGCCGAGACGCCGAACCAGCTCTGCTACAAGTGCCACACCGAAAAGCGCGGGCCGTTCCTCTGGGGGCATCCGCCCGTGGAGGAGAGCTGCCTGAACTGCCACCAGCCTCACGGCTCGATCCACGAGAAGCTGCTCGTGATGCGGTTGCCGTACCTCTGCCAGCGCTGCCACTCCGCGAGCCGCCATCCCGCCACGGTGTACGACCGGGCGACCTACACGGGCGGTCCGGCGCTGAGCGCCCGCGGGGGCGTCGACAACGGGTGCCTGAACTGCCACGCGATGATCCACGGAAGCAACCATCCGTCCGGCGATTACTTCCATAGGTAAGGAGGCCAGGGTGAATATGAGGACTGACATGAAGAAGGTCATTCAGGCCGGCCTCCTGACCCTCGCCCTCGCAGGGGTGGTGGCCGCGGAAGAGGCGAAGGACGAGTCGATGTTCCCGGGACTCCACGGCGAGGTGGAGTTTACCGGGGTGGGGTACTCGGGCCTGGGCCAATCGGCCACGTTCGAGGAGTACCGGGACCTGCCGCAGGGCGGGTCCGCGGACTGGCTCGCGCTCGACTTCGAGAACGAGGAAAAGACCCACTGGTTCGAGCTCCAGGTGAAGGACGCGGGCCAGGAAGACATGTACCTCCTCTTCGAGACGGGGGAGTACGGGAAGTGGAAGGCGGAGTTCGAATTCAACCGGATCCCGCATCGCTTCGCGTACGACTACGCCTCGCTCTGGTCGGGCATCGGCAGCAACGAGCTGCGGGTTCCGGACGCGGTCCAGGCGGCCCTCGAGGCGACGGCCGAAAACGCCTCGATGACCAATGCCGTCCGGGCGACGCAGAATGCCAACCGGATCACCCTCTTGCGGGACCTCGCCAACAACGCCGCATCGACCGACGAGATCATGCTCCAGCGGGACCGGTTCAAGCTCGACGTGACGTACATGGCCTGCGACCCGGTCACGTTCGGGCTGGAGATCTCCCACGAGGAGCGCAACGGCGGACGCCCGATCCACGGGTATGTGAACGTCGACCATGGCCTGGTCGAGCCGATCGACTACGGGACGACGAGCGTCGGGGTGTGGACCGCCTTCGACGAGGGTGCGCTCCACCTGAAGTTGATGTATGAGTTCACCCACTTCGAGAACCGCGAGGGGTCCTTGAGCTGGGACAGCCCCCTCGTCAACACGAGCTCGGCGGCCATCTCGGTGGCCAACACGAATCCGGTGCCTCCGGGAACGGCGTTCGTCACCGTCGGGGCGGTCTCCCGGACGAACCTCATGGACCTGTACCCGAACAACGACGAGCACAACCTCACCCTCTCGGGCAGTTACGATCTGCCCTGGGAGACGCGCGTGGACGCGAGCGCGACCTACTTCCTGGCCGAGCAGGATGACGACCTTCATCCGTACACGGCGAACCAGGCCATGCTCACGGGGGCGGCCATCGCGCGGAGCACGGCCACGGGGTTGGCGACGACCGTGATGCCGTTCAACGGCAACGACGTGGCCAGCCTGCCGACGCAGAGCGCAAACGCCTCGTACGAGCAGCAGCACTACAGCCTGGGGCTGACGAACCGCGCGATCGAGAAGCTGGAGATCCGGGCCGGATGGCGCGCGGACAACCACGACGACGACAACGAACGGTTCACCTGGGCCGGGCGCAGCGTCAACGACCAGAGCTTCAGCATCAATGAGCACCAGAACCGTCGGCTGAACTACTGGCGCCAGACGGGCGGGATCTCCGGTTCGTACGACCTGCCGGCGAAGACCACGCTCACCCTGGGGTACAAGTTCGACAACTGGGATCGCCACTACGACCGCGAGGCGGACAACACGTGGGAGCACTTCCTGGTGACCGGGCTGGACAGCCATCCGGTCGAGGCGGTGCAGGCGGCGGTCTCCTACGAGCACTCGTGGCGCGACGGCGACTACGATCCCAACGCCATCTTCTCGGGCGTGACGGCGCCGACGTTCAACGCGACGAACCCCTTCTTCCGCCGCTTCGACATGGTGGATCGCGAGCGGGACAAGCTGGCCGCGCAGCTCACGTTCTTCCCGTGCGACCGGGTCACGCCGACGGCGGGGTACATGCTCCTCTACGACGACTTCGACTCGGACCTCGGCCTCTCCGAGGAGATCCGCCACGCGGTGAACCTCGGCGTGGACACCACACCGTTCGATCGGCTGACGTTCAACGGCAACGCGACGTACGAGTGGTCGGCCCAGGACCTGGACGGCCGCCAGTGGTCGTCGGGCGGCGCGGGGGACCCGTATGCGGTGGGCGCCACCGCGGACTCCCCCAGCAACTGGGAGGCCCTGTCGCTCGACCGGCAGCTCACGTTCAACGTGTCCACCGTGTTCACCGTGATCCAGGACAAGCTGGGGTGGGAGAACTCGGCGTCGATCGCGGTCGTTCGGGAGCGGATCGAGATGGACAGCGAGGTCGGCATCGCCGCCAACGACGCCAACCTGCGCGACGTGAGCCTGTTCGACATCTCGGATGCGGACGACTCGTCGTGGTTCAACGTCAAGTCGCAGTTCCGCTGGAAGGTGCGGAACAACCTTACGATCGTGTTCGGGTACATGATGGAGCGGTTCGACCATCAGACCGCGCACAGCCGCGACTACGAGCCGATCATCATCTCCTCCACCGTGCCGGCGCCCGCGTCCGGGCAGACCGTCCAGGTGATCGGACCGGGCATCGACCCCGAGGACTACATCAACCACGCGGGGTTCGTTACCGTGATCTGGGAGTTCTAGACTCCCGATAGCCTGACAGCGATCATCCGACGGCGGAGGGGTTCCGATTCGCAGGAACCCCTCCGCCGTTTCGTTTCCGGGGCCCGGCACGGCTCCGACAACCCCCCGTCGCTCCACGGCTTCGGCGAAGACGCCGAATCCCGACGTGGCACATCCCCTGCGACCAGGTGTCTGACGCTCCGCCCACGGGTTGGACCGCCGCCCGGAATCGGAGGGTCCCTCCATGGCCCTCGCTGTGCAACGGGGGAGAATCGCCCTCGGCGTCTGGAGGCTGGCAGACCCGAAGATCTCCCTCGCCTCGTTCGCGTCGCTCTTCCTCGGGACCTGCGCGGCCACGGCCGCGGGGCCGCTCTCGTGGGGATGGCTGGCGCTCACCGTCCTCGGCATCTTCGCTATCGAGGTCGCCAAGAACGCCTCCGGCGAGCTCTTCGACTTCGACGCCGACACCGGCGTGGCGGTCGAGGACCGCTCGCCGTTCTCCGGGGGAAAGCGCGTCCTCGTCGACGGCCTCCTGACGCGCGAGCAGGTGCGCCTGATCGCGCTGATCGGGTACCTCCTCGGGGCCGGGACGGGTCTCGCAATCGTCCTGACCCGTGAGGCCTCCATCCTGTGGGTCGGCATGCTCGGGATGGCCTGCGCGTACTTCTACAACGCCTCGCCCGTGCGCCTCTCGTATCGGGGGCTCGGAGAAGCCGCCGTCGCCCTCTGCTACGGCCCCCTCATCGCCGCGGGGGCGTTCCTCGTCCAGCGGGGGACCCTGTCCGTCGAGGTCGTCGCCGCCTCCGTTCCCCTGGGGCTCCTGATCGGGGCGTTCCTCTGGATCAACGAGTTCCCCGACTACCGCGCGGACATTGCGGCTGCGAAGCGGAACCTGGTCGTCCGGATGGGGCGCCGCGCGGCGAGCCGCGTGTTCGCGGGGATCCTCGGGGCGGCCTTCGTCGGGATGCTGCTGCTCCCGCTCGCGGGCGCCCCCTGGACCGTCTGTCTCGGTGTCCTGGGCCTCCCTTCGGCGGCGTGGGCGGCCCGCCTCGCGTGGCGGCACCCTGAGGAGACGGAGCGCCTCGTCCCGGCGCAGGCGGCGACGCTCTCCGCCTTCGTCCTGTACGCGCTGGGGGCAGGCATCGGACTTGTCGTGTAGCTGGGAGGGAACGGTCATGAGAGAGCTCGCTTCGGGATTCCGCATCGCGCACGACCTCGGCACGGGCGAGGAGTTCCTCGAGGTCCCCTACGGCGGGGAGGCCCTCAACAACTTCCCGATGTTCAACAAGGGGACCGCCTTCACCGCGGAGGAGCGGGACGCGCTCGGGCTTCGGGGGCTCCTGCCGCCGCGGGTGGTCACGATGGAGCAGCAGACCGCGCGGGTCCTTCACAACCAGTCGCAGAAGTCGACGAACATCGAGCGCTACATCCACTTGATCTCTCTCCTCGACCGCAACGAGACCCTCTTCTACCGGATCCTCGTCGACCACCTGGAGGAGATGCTCCCGATCATCTACACGCCGACGGTGGGGCAGGCCTGCCAGCAGTTCGGGCGGATCTACCGCCGCGCGAGGGGTCTCTACTTCACGCCCGAGGACGTTGGGCGGATCGACGAGGTCCTCTCCCACTGGCCCTACCAGGAGGTCCGCGTGGTCGTCGTGACCGACGGGCAGCGGATCCTCGGCCTGGGGGACCTCGGCGCAAGCGGGATGGGGATCCCGATCGGGAAGCTCTCGCTCTACGTCGCCGGGGGAGGGATCCACCCGGCGCACACGCTCCCGGTCTGCCTCGACGTCGGCACGGACAACGAGGCGCTCCGCGCGGACCCGCTCTACCTGGGGACGCCGAAGCCCCGCCTTGCGGGCGCGGCCTACGACGCCTTCGTGGAGGCCTTCGTCCAGGGGCTGCTCAGGCGCTGGCCGCACGTCTTGCTCCAGTTCGAGGACTTCGGCATCGGGAACGCCTTCCGCCTGCTGGACCGGTACCGCGACCGGGCCTGCTCCTTCAACGACGACATCCAGGGGACGGCGGTCGTGGCGCTCGCGGGGCTCCGGAACGCCGCGCGCATCGCCGGGAGGCGCCTGGAGGAGTGCCGCGTCTTCATCGCGGGGGCCGGGAGCGCGGGGATCGGGATCGCGAGGTTCCTTGCGCCCGGGCAGGCCTGGGTCTTTGACTCGAAGGGGCTGGTGACGTCCTACCGTTCGGAAGTGCGCGACTTCCAGAAGCCCTTCGCCCGCACGGAGGCGCCGGGATCGCTCCTGGATGCGGCGCGGCGGGTGCGTCCGCACGTCCTCGTCGGCGTCTCCGGCAAGCCCGGGATCTTCACGAAGGAGCTCCTGGGCTGCATGGAGGGAGCGCGGCCGATCGTCTTCGCCCTCTCGAATCCGACCGACAAGGCGGAGTGCACGCCCTCCCAGGCGGCCGAGTGGACGGGGGGGCGGGCGATCGTCGCGACCGGGAGCCCGTTCGCGGGGACGCCGCAGTGCAACAACATGTACGCCTTCCCCGGCATCGGCCTCGGCCTCCTGGCGTCGGGGGCGCGCCGCGTCACGGACCGGATGCTCCTCGCCGCCTCGCGGCGACTGGCCGAGCTCGCGCCCGAGGGGGGGCTCTACCCGCGACTCCGCGACATCCGCCGGGTGAGCCGCGAGATCGCCTTTGCGGTGGGTCGCGAGGCGATCGCCGAGGGGCTCGCGGAGGAGATGGACGACGCCGACCTCCGCACGCGGATCGAGGCGGAGGTGTGGGAGCCGCGCTACCTGCCCTACCGCCCGGCGCGTGCGGCACGGTAGGGGGCGCCAGCTCGGCGTCGGTGGACAGCACTTGCGCGCGGTCGCTAGAATGCCGGGCCCGGTGGGATGGCGCGACGTGACCGCCCGACACGAGGCAGTCTGGCCGTTCCATTGGGAACGACCCGAACAGGATTCCGCGACACGACAGGAGAGAGACATGGATTCAAAGGTGGATGAGAAGAACGCGGGCGCGTGCCCGGTCATGCACAAGACCGTCGCGCCGAAGTCGGCTCGCGACTGGTGGCCGAACCAACTCAACCTTCAGATCCTCCGCCAGAACTCCGCCCTCTCCAATCCGATGGGCGAGGCGTTCGACTACGCCAGGGAGTTCAAGAGCCTGGACCTGAAGGCCCTGATGAAGGACCTGCACGCCCTGATGACAGACTCGCAGGACTGGTGGCCGGCCGACTATGGCCACTACGGGCCGCTGTTCATCCGGATGGCGTGGCACAGCGCGGGCACGTACCGCGTCGGCGACGGCCGCGGCGGCGCCGGAGCCGGCCAGCAGCGCTTCGCGCCGACCAACAGTTGGCCGGACAACGCGAACCTCGACAAGGCGCGCCGGCTGCTGTGGCCGATCAAGCAGAAGTACGGCCGCAAGATCTCCTGGGCCGATCTCCTGATCCTCGCGGGCAACGTCGCCCTCGAGTCGATGGGCTTCAAGACCTTCGGCTTCGGCGGCGGGCGCGCGGATGTGTGGGAGCCGGACGAGAGCGTCTACTGGGGCCCCGAAGGCAAGTGGCTGGCGGACGAGCGCTACTCCGGCGAGCGCGATCTCGAACATCCTCTCGGCGCCGTGCAGATGGGCCTGATCTACGTGAATCCGGAAGGCCCGAACGGCAACCCGGACCCGGTCGCCGCGGCGCGGGACATCCGCGAGACGTTCGGCCGCATGGCGATGAACGACGAGGAAACGGTCGCGCTGATCGCCGGCGGCCACACCTTCGGCAAGACCCACGGCGCCGGCCCCGCGTCCCATGTGGGGCACGAGCCCGAGGCCGCTCCCATCGAGGAGCAGGGCCTCGGCTGGAAGAGCAGCTTCGGCACGGGCAGAGGGGCCGACGCGATCACCAGCGGCCTGGAGGTCACCTGGACCACCACGCCGACGAAGTGGGGCAACGACTTCTTCACGATCCTGTTCGACTACGAGTGGGATCTGACGAAGAGCCCGGCCGGCGCGCACCAGTGGAAGCCGAAGGGCGGGGCGGGCGACGGCACGGTTCCGCATGCCCACGACACGTCGAAGCGCATCGCGCCTGCCATGCTGACCACGGACCTCTCTCTGCGGTTCGACCCGGCCTACGAGAAGATCTCGAGGCGCTTCCTGGAGAACCCGGATCAGTTCGCGGACGCGTTTGCCCGGGCGTGGTTCAAGCTGACGCACCGCGACATGGGCCCGATCGCGCGCTATCTCGGCCCGCTCGTGCCGAAGGAGCCGCTGCTGTGGCAGGACCCGATCCCCGCCGTGGACCATCCGCTGGTCGGAACAAAGGACATCGCGGCCCTGAAAGCGAAGATCCTCGCGTCCGGTCTGTCCGTTTCCCAGCTGGTGTCGACGGCGTGGGCGTCGGCGTCGACCTTCCGCGCCTCCGACAAGCGCGGGGGCGCGAACGGGGCGCGCATTCGCCTCGCGCCGCAGAAGGACTGGGAGTTGAACCAGCCGGACAAGCTGGCGCTGGTGCTGCGCAAGCTCGGTGCGATCCAGAAGGCGTTCAACGCTTCGCAGTCCGGCCGGAAGAGGGTCTCGGTTGCCGACCTGATCGTCCTCGGCGGCTGCGCCGCGATCGAGAGGGCCGCGAAGGCCGCCGGGCACGACGTGAACGTCCCCTTCACGCCGGGGCGTATGGACGCGTCACAGGACCAGACCGACGTCGAGTCCTTCGCCCCGCTGGAGCCCACCGCCGACGGCTTCCGCAACTACCTTCGCGGCAAGCAGCGCGTGTCCCCTGAGGAGCTGCTGGTGGATCGGGCTCAGTTGCTCTCGCTCACGGCGCCCGAGATGACGGTCCTCGTCGGCGGCCTGCGCGTCCTGGGCGCCAATGCCGCCCAGTCCCCGCACGGCGTCTTCACCAGGCGGCCCGCGAGGCTGACGAACGACTTCTTCGTCAACCTGCTCGACATGGATACGCAATGGCAGCCGTCCGCCGGCTCCGAAGGCGTTTACGAGGGCCGCGACCGGAAGACGAGCCGGGTCAAGTGGACCGCGACCCGCGTCGACCTGATCTTCGGATCGAATTCCCAGCTCCGGGCGCTCGCGGAGGTCTATGCGTGCGCGGACTCGAAGGGGACGTTCGTGAGGGACTTCGTGGCGGCGTGGAACAAGGTCATGAACCTGGACCGTTTCGACCTCGCCTGACCTCCGCGCGGGCGGATCGACGCGGAGGCTCGGAGAGAGGGCAAGCTACGGGATGCAGGCGAACCCCTGGACGCGGAAGTGACGGTCCAGCGTGAAGGCCCGCGGGATGCCGGCGCGACGGATGAGGTGGAAGCTCACGCAATCGACCAGACTGAGCCTGCGCTGCGACGCGGCCAGGAGACCCGCCATCCCCGCGGCGTGGGTCTCGGCATCGACCCATTCGATCTGGAGAACCGGCATCACGTCGCCATGGAACGTCCGGACGGCCTCCAGGCCGATGCGGTGCTGCAGGAGCGCCAGGGTTTCGATGAGCACGTAGCTGGACGTCGTCAGGGGGTCGCCCGACCCGATCAAGTCGGCCCACGCCTTCTTCGCCCGTCGGTGCTGCAGGTCGTCGGCGTCGAGGACGGCAAGGAAGGCCGAGGTGTCGATGAACGTCGTCACCGGCTGTACGCCTCCGCGAGGTGCTCGTCGTGCCGGGACGACAAGTCTTTTCTGCCCGAATGGAACCTGCCTGCCGCCGCGAGCGCGCGAGCCCTCCGGTCCTCGATCGAGGCGCCAGGGGCCCCCATGGGAAGGGTTTCGACGGCCTGACGGATGGCCTCGGCAAGCGAGATTCCCTGGCGCGCGGCGTACTCGCGGAGCCGTCGCACCTGCGCCTCGCTGAGTTGAACCTGGGTGCGAATCACGGGTGCCTCCATGGTGTATGATCCGACATCATGTTAGCACCCGCGGACCGCCTCCGCAAGCTGCCGCCGGGCGTCGGGTGCATGACCGTTCATGCACGCCCGGAGTCGTGCCGATCTCCTCCACAGGCCGAGCCAACGTGGCTCGCAGACGATCCACGAATGAACGCGAATTCTCCCGCGATTGCATGGGGTGAGACGGAAGGCGGGCCCCCGGCCCCGGCAGAGGGGCGCCGCCCCCGGGCGGGGGGGCGGGGGGGGGGGGGGGGGGGGGGGG
>CAZYRM010000001.1:82028-130104 GCA_964649705.1 uncultured Planctomycetia bacterium | reverse complement strand
ACTCAGCCTCATCACGCTTCTCAAGCGCACCCTCTGGCCCCCATCCCGCCCCCCCACCGCTCGCCGCGCCGCGCCGGGGGGGGGCGCGGCCCCTCTCCTCGGGCGCAGCGGCCGCCTGCCTTCAGTCCCGCTCGTTTGCTTCACCATTCGTGTTGATTCGTGTCCATTCGTGGATCGTCCATCACGTGCGGCGAGGTTCCGTCGTGGCTAGGGTCCTGGTCATTGACGACGAGCCCTCTGTCTGCTGGGCGTTCCAGCAGCTCCTGAAGCGCCGCGGGCACGAAGCGCTCGCGGCCGGAACCGCGGAGCAGGGGCTCGCAATGGCCGCGAAGGAGCGGCCGGACCTCGTCCTGCTCGATGTGCGCCTGCCGGGGATGGACGGCCTGACGGCGCTCAAGAAGCTCCACGCCTCGTCCCCCGATACCCCCGTCGTCATCATCACCGCCCACGGAACGCTCGAGACTGCCGTCGAGGCGATGAAGTCGGGCGCCTTCGAGTACCTCACGAAGCCCGTCGACATCGCCAAGGCCGAGGAGGTCATCGCTCGTGCCCTGGCCCCCCGTAGCGTCTCCGCCGAGGTCTCCGCGCTCCGCACCGAGGTCGCCGGTAAGTACGGCTTCCACTCGCTCGTGGGCAAGACGCCCGAGATGCAGGAGGTCTTCAAGCGCATCGGCACGGTCTGCACGAGCGACGCGACCGTGCTCATCGCGGGCGAGAGCGGCACGGGGAAGGAGCTCGTCGCCCGCGCCATTCACCACAACGGCCCGCGGGCCGACAGGCCGTTCGAGGCCGTGAACTGCGCCTCGCTCCCCGCGACGCTCCTCGAGAGCGAGCTCTACGGCCACGAGAAAGGCGCCTTCACGGGGGCCATCCGCGAGAAGCCCGGGAAGTTCGAGGTCGCCGACGGCGGGACCCTCTTCCTCGACGAGATCGGCGAGGTCCCCCTCGCGCTCCAGGTGAAGCTCCTGCGCTTCCTGGAGGACAAGCGGATCGTCCGTGTCGGCGGGACGCAGGGGATCACGGCCGACGTCCGGATCATCGCCGCGACGAACCAGGACCTGGAGGAGCGGATCCGCGCCGGCGCCTTCCGCGAGGACCTCTACTACCGCCTGAACGTCGTGGCGATCGCGCTCCCTCCGCTCCGTCGGAGGCTCGAGGACCTGCCGATCCTCGTCGCGCACTTCCTGGAGACCGCGGGGGCGCGCGAGAAGGAAATCAGCGATTCGACGATGGAGGTGCTACGCGAGTACCCGTGGCCGGGCAACGTGCGCGAACTGCGGAACGCCGTCGAGCACGCGGTCGTCGTCGCGCGCGGGAGGTCGATCCTGCCGGAGCACCTCCCGGAGCACATCACGCGGCGCCGCGGCGCTGAGTTCAGCGCGGTGGTCGCGGACCGCCTGGCGGACGCCTTCCTCGCGGCGAGCGGCGGGGGGGACGGGCTCTACCAGAGGTACCTGGAGACGCTCGAGGAGCCGCTCATCCGGCGCGTGATGGAAACGTGCGGCGGGAACCAGGTGAAGGCCGCGAAGATGCTCGGGATCAACCGGACGACGCTGCGGAAGAAGATCGCGCAGTACAAGCTCGGCAAGTAGCGCTACAGCGCCTTCCACTCCGTCTTCATCTTCGTCTTCGCGACCTTGGCCTGCGCGCTGCTCGGGAACTTCTTCAGGACGTGCTTGAGCATCTCCGCCGCGAAGTCCCGGTCCTGGGGACCCACGCGCTCCGCGAACTGGAACCCCAGGTAGAGGAACGCCTGCGCGTCGAGCCCCTTCTCCGTCCTGATCGTCTTGAGCAGCGGGAAGTCTCCCGCCCGGAGGACCGCGGACAGCAGCGCCACCGGTCCCGTGACGTCGGTCTCCGCCTGGGCCGCGTCCTTGGGGCGCATCGCCAGCCTCACGATCGCCAGCTCGTACCGCGTCTCCGCCGTGAACAGGCCGTCGCGCTCGAGCACTGCGAAAAGCCGCTCCGCCTCCTCCAGGCCGCCCTCCTCCTTCTTCTTCCGCTTCCGCCCTTCCGCGAGGATCGCCTCGCGCAGCAGGTCGGGCTTCACCGTGCGGAGCAGCTCGACGTAGGCGTACGCCACCTCGTTGCCGGCGACGATCCCGTCGATCGCGCGGCGCGCGAAGCGGCTCGCCGCCGCGTCGCCGATCGACTTCCCGTGCTCCCTGAGGAGCGCCCCCAGCGTCCGCGCCTGCTCCCGGTCCGAGGTCCTGTCCAGCGCGTCCGCTAGCGCCCCGGCGAACTCGGCGTTCGCCCTGAGCGCCTGGCTCGCCGCCTCGCGGATCCGCTGATCGACGTCCGACAGGCATCCCAGGATCGCCTCCGCGGCCGCCGAGGTGCCCACCTTCCCCAGCGCGCGGAGCGCGAACGTCCGCACCCCCTGGTCGCGGTGCGCGAGGAGCTTCACCAGCTTCGGCACCTCCGCCTTCGACAGCGCGAGCCGTGACAGGACGTTCGCCGCGTTCGTCACGATCCCCGGGTTCGGCTCGTCCAGGAGCGGCAGCAGCTTGTTGGCGAGCTTCCCGTCCTCGCTCGGCCCCAGGTCGAGGATCGCGAGCGCCTCCAGCGCGTGGATCCGCACGATCGGCAGCCGCTCGGGGTCCAGGTACTCGATGAGCACCGGCTTGGCCTCCGCGGCGCGGGTCGCCCCGAGGAGCTTGATCCCGCTCACCGTCGGCTGCGTCTCCTTCTTCACCGAGCCCGACTTCAGGAACTTGAGCGTCCGCGAGAGGATCGTGGCGCGCTCCTTCGTCGGCATGCGGTCGATCCGTCCCTTCACCGTGAAGCAGGCGTGCTTCACCACCTCGAGGTCCGGGTCGAGCAGGCAGTCGTAGAGCGCGTCCAGGGCCTCCTTCGTGCCGATGGCCCCGAGGGCGTCGATGATCCCGCTCTTCCGGTCGCGGTCGGCGTCCTTCCATCCCGCGACGAGCTTCGGTACCCCTTCCGGCCCGCACGCGGCGAGCGCCGCCATCGCCTTCCGGCGCACCTGCTCGGGTGCGTTCAACAGCGGCAGGAGCGCGGGAACGGCCTGGGGCCGCCCGATCTTCGCCACGGCGTCGAGGACGTAGACCCGCACCAGTTGGTTGTCCGTCGTGAGGGCCTCCAGAAGCGCGTCGAGGACCTCGCGGTCCGTCGCCCCGACGGCGCCCAGCACGCGCGCCGCCGCGCACTGGAGCTCGGCGTCCTTTTCCCCGAGCAGCCCGCAGATCTTTGAGAGGGTCTTCTCCATTCAACTTGCGCCCTCACGGGCGCTACTCCTTCGCCTTATCCAGGGACTCCAGGATCGCCGACGCCAGCTTCCGCGCCTGCTCCTGCACCTTCGCGTCGACGCCGGGCGCTCCGGCGGACCCCTGCGCATCCGCGAGCGCCTTCTCGAGCGCAGCGCGCGCATCCGCCTTCGTCCCCTGCTGGAGGAGCGCGTTCCCCTGGCCGAGGTAGGCGTTCGCCCTCGCCAGGAGCGCAACCGCGGGACCGTCCTTGACCTTCGCGTTCGCGGGATCCACCTCGATCGCCTTCGTCATCTCGGCGACGGCCTCGTTCCCGCGCGTGATCGCGGCGTCGTACTTCCCCTGGACCGTGAGCTCCCCGACCTCCATCAGGAGCAGGTTCCCGAGGACGAAGTGCGCCGCGGCGAGCCGCTCCCGCGCCCCCTGCGTCCCCGGTGCGTACTCGAGGACCTTCTCGAACGAGACGACCGCGCCGTGCGTCCGCTCTTTCGCCTCGGCCAGGACCTCCATCGCCTCCATCTGCTTTCCCGCCCTCAGGGCGTCCTGGCGCATCTTCACCAGCCTCGTGGCGACGTCGAGGAGCCCCTTCCCGTTCTCCGAGTTCACCTGCGCCAGGGCCTGCGTGAAGCCGGGCTCCGACGGGTTCAGCTTCAGGCCCCACTCGAGCGCCTTGATCGCCTCCGGGTACTTCCCCGCCATCGCGAAGACCGTCCCGATCGTCAGGTAGGCCGGGTCGTAGTCCTTGTTGATGGAGATTGCCCGCTGCAGCTCGCGGCGCGCGGCGTCGAGGTGCTCGCGGCCGTGCTCCTTGTCCGTCGCGGCCTTCTTCGTGAGGATCGCCCCGAGCATCGTCCGGCTGTACTCGTTGTCCATGAGCGCCTGCGCGGCGCGCGCCTTCACCTCCGCCTCGGCCAGCTTCCCCTGCTTCGTCAGGATCCCCGCCATCGCCCAGTGGCCCCAGAAGAACTTCGGGTCCAGCTCGACGCTCTTCGTGAACTCCGCCAGGGCCTCCTCGTCGCCGAGGAGCTTCCCGAGCAGGAGGTGGTAGACCGGCTTCTGCGGGTCGCTCGCCAGGAGGTCTCGGTAGTACTGCATGATCTGGTCCCCGCTCCCGAGGGCGATCATGATCTCCTGGTAGTACTTGTGCGCGAGCACGTGCTCGGGGGAGGCGGCGATCACCTGCTGGTAGAGCGCGACCGCCTCGTCGCGCTGGCCGCGGCGGCGGAGGTCCTCCGCGCGCGCGAACATCTGATCGGGCGTCTCGGCCTGCTGCGCGAACGCGGCGGCGGCGAGGACGAGGAGGGGAAGTATGCGGGACACGGCGTCCTCCTAGGGGGGCGAATCGAGATACGCGCGGGCGCACCTGACGAGCATCTCGATCCCGACCGGGATGGAGTCCTCGTCGATGTCGAACCGCGCCGAATGATGCGGGCCGGGCGCGCCCTTCTTTGGATGGGCGCTCCCCACGAAGAAGAAGCACCCGGGAACGCGTTCGAGGAAGTACGACATGTCCTCCCCGCCCATCGTCCTGACGTCCTCCGTGACGTTCCTCCGCCCGACGACCCGGCTGGCCTGATCGTGCACGAGCGCGGTCATCGCGGGGTCGTTCACGGTCGAGGGGTAGTGCGGGTCGAAGCGGAACTCGTACCGCGCGCGGTGGGCGCTCGTCACGCCGCGGACGACCTCCTCCATCATCCTGGGGAGGCGGCGGCGCAGGTCCCGGTTGAACGTCCGGACGGTCCCCGCGAGCGTGACCCGGCCGGGGATGACGTTGAACGCCGTCCCCCCGTGGATCTGGCAGACGGAGACGACCACGGGCTCGAGCGGCGAGACGACGCGGCTCGGGATCGTCTGGAGCGCGGAGACGACCTCGCTCGCGGCGACGATCGGGTCGACCGACTGGTGCGGGGCGGCGCCGTGGCCTCCCTTGCCGACGATCGCGATCTCGAAGCGGTCGGTGCAGGCGAGGAGCGCGCCGGTCCTGACGCCGAGCGATCCCGTGGGCAGGTCGTTCCACATGTGCAGCGCGATCGCGGCGTCGACCTTCGGCGCGCCGAGCACGCCTGCCTGGATCATCGGAAGCGCCCCGCCTGGGGACTCCTCCGCGGGCTGGTAGATGAACTTGATCCGCCCCGGGAGGAACTTCCGCTCCGCCGCGAGGATGTGCGCCGCCCCGAGGCTGATGGCGACGTGGGCGTCGTGGCCGCAGGCGTGCATCCTGCCCGGACGGCGGCTCGCGTACGACGCGCCCGTCTCCTCGGTGAGGGGGAGCGCGTCCATGTCGGCCCGGATGAGGAGCGTCGGGCCCGGGCGGCCCCCCTGGAGGAGGCCGACGACGCCGGTCTTCGCCACGCCCGTCTTCACGCGGAGGCCCAGGTGGCGGAGGGTCTTCGCGGCGAGGGCCGCGGTGCGCGCCTCCTCGAACCCGAGCTCGGGCCACTGGTGGATCTCGCGCCGGACGCGGACAGCCTCGTCGCGGACCGCCAGCACCTCCGGGCTGATCGCGGCCTTCATCGATCCCTCTCCAGCCAGATCCGCGCGTTGCGCCCGATCGTCTCGGTGCGCATGACGCGGAGCGGCATTGTACGCGGAAATGGCATCCGGATCCCCTTTCCGAGCACCTCCGGGCAGAGGGTGAGGATGAGCTCGTCGACGAGGCCCTCGTCGAACAGGGCCTGGGCGAGGCGGGCGCCTCCCTCGGCCTGGACGAGGCGGGCGCCCTGCTTCGCGAGCTCGCGGAGCACGCCGCTCATGCGCAGCGGCGCGCGGAGGCGGACCACGCGGGCGCCGGGGACGTCGCCGCGACGCGTCGTGAAGACCCAGGGCGGATCGCCTCCGCGGAAGAGGCGCTTCGCCGCGCGGACGCCGAGGCGCCCGCTGACGACCGCGCGCATCGGGACCGGCGGCCGGCCCTTTCGCCTGCGTCGCTCCTGGAGCGCCCTGGGCAGCGAGAGCGCCAGGTCGTGGGCGACCACGGTCCGCGCGCCGACGAGGACGGCGTCGGCCTCGGCGCGGAGCTCGAAGAGCCCCCGCTTGTCCTCCCGTCCCGCGTCGTCGGCGAGGTATCCGTCGAGAGAGACGGCGAGGACGAGCCGGACCCGCGGCCGTCTACTCGCCAAGGTAGATCTCCTTCACGCGCGGGTCGTCGAGGAGCTTGGACGCGGCGTCGGCCATGACGATTGAGCCGGTCTCCATGACGTACCCGCGGTGAGCGGCGCGGAGCGCCTGGCGGGCGTTCTGCTCGACGAGGAGGATCGTCACGCCGCGGCGGTTCAGCTCGCGGACGATCTCGAAGACCTTGGCCACGAAGAGCGGCGCGAGCCCCAGCGAGGGCTCGTCGAGCAGGAGGAGGCGCGGGCGGGCCATCAGGGCGCGGCCGATGGCGAGCATCTGCTGTTCGCCTCCCGAGAGGGTGCCTCCGGCCTGCGAGCGACGCTCCTTGAGGATCGGGAAGAGGTCGAACACGGCGTCGAGGTCCTTGCGGACGCCGTCGGGGTCCTTGCGCGTGTAGGACCCCATGTCGAGGTTCTCGAGGACGGTGAGGCGGGGGAAGATCTTGCGGCCCTCGGGGGACTGGCAGACGCCCCGGGCGACGATCTCGTGGGGCTTCAGGCGGTCGATGCGCTCGCCGGCGAACGTGATGGAGCCCTTGCGGACGCGGTTGATGCCGCTGATCGTCATGAGCGTCGTGGTCTTGCCGGCGCCGTTGGCGCCGATCACGGTGACGATCTCGCCTTCCCTGACCTCGATCGAGATCCCCTTCAAGACCTCGATGGGGCCGTAGCCTGTGCGGATCTGGTCGAGGACGAGCACGCTACATCTCTTCCTTTCCGAGATACGCCTCGATCACCTTGGGGTTCTTTCGCACCTCCTCGGGCCGCCCCTCGGCGATCTTCTCCCCGTGGTCCAGCACGACGATCCAGTCCGAGATCCCCATGACGACCTTCATGTGGTGCTCGATCAGGAGCACCGTGACCCCCTGGTCGCGGATCTTCTGGATCAGCTTCATCAGGTCCTGCGACTCCGTCGGGTTCATCCCCGCCGCGGGTTCGTCCAGGAGCAGGAGCCGCGGCGAGGTCGCCATCGCCCGTGCGATCTCCAGCCTGCGCTGCTCGCCGTACGGGAGGTTCTTCGAGAGCATCTGCGGCCGCTTCTCCAGGCCCACGAACGCGACCAGCTCCATCGCGCGCTCGCGCAGGCGCAGCTCTTGCGGGCGCAGGAAGGGCGGCAGGATCCACATCTTCGAGACCAGCGAACGGTCCCGCGTATCGAGCGCGACGAGGACGTTCTCGATCACCGTCATGTCGCGGAAGAGGCGGATGTTCTGGAACGTCCGCGTGACCCCGTTCTGCGAGACGTAGTCGGGCGTCCGCCTCGACCGGGCCCAGATGACGAACGCCCCCGAGGACCCCACGAGGAACCCCACCATCGCGAACACGACGAGAAGCCCTCGCTGCTTCCCCATGGTGACGCCGGTCTGGACGTAGTTCTTCCGCTTCACCTCGGCGGCCCGCTGGTTCCTCGCGGTGTCGAGCACGCGTCCGTCCCGTGAGACGAGCGACCAGCGCCCCTCGACCTGTCGGACCTCCGCGCCTGCGTAGAGCTCCTCGACGTCGCGGAGTTTCCTCTCCAGGTCCTCGTCGGCCTTCACGACGCCGAAGTTGCGGTCCTTGTCGAACGAGAGGACGAGCGCCCCCTGCGGCCCGGTGATGACCTGGGTCTCCCCCCAGAGGAAGCGCTTCGCGTCGGTGGCCGCCTGGCGCCACGGGAAGGGCTCCGGGTCGGTCGGCGCGGGCATGTTCGTGCGGATCGCGACCTTCCAGAGCGTGTCCACGTTGCTCGACGCGACCGCGGCGCCGATGGCGGTGAGCAGGCCGATGGCCGCGCACGCGAGGAGGACGCGGAGGCCGAGCGGGCGGCGCACCTCGCGCCCCTCGAAGCGGATCGCCCCCTCGTCCGGCTCGTAGATCGCCGTCACGCCGTTGAAGACCGTCGTCTTCCCCGCGCCGTTCGGGCCGATCACGGAGAAGATCTGCCGCGGCTGGATGGCGAAGTCCACCCCGTTGACGGCCGTCAGGCCGCCGAAGCGGATCGTCATCCCCTTGACCTCGAGGAGGCTCACGGCTCCTCCCCCTCGTGCATCTCCTCCTTGATCCCCGCCGCCGGGATCAGCCCCTCGGGGCGGAACCGCATCATCAGGACCAGCGCCAGGCCGAAGATCATCCACTTCCAGTTCGTGAACTGGAGGAAGACGTTCTGCGTTCCCTCGAACCTCTCCTGCGCGATGTGGTCGAGGATGGGAAGGAGCACGACGTCGATGCCGCGGATGATGAGCACGCCGAGGAGGACTCCGTAGCAGTTCCCCAGTCCCCCGACGATGAGGAAGCAGAGCGTGATGATCGACACCGCGAAGTCGTACGAGGTCGGCTGGGCGGTCGTCTGGAGCCTTGTCGCGTAGAGCGACCCTGCGAGCCCGGCGAGCCCGGCGCCGATTGCGAACGCGATGAGCTTCACCAGGACCGTGTTCACGCCCATGCACGAGGCCGCGAGCTCGTCCTCGCGGACCGCGGTCAGGGCCCTGCCGAGGCGCGAGCGCTCCAGGCTCTTGAGGAGGACGACGACCCACACGAGGATGGCCAACGTCAGGAAGTAGAAGTTGCGGTAGTCGCCGGACCAGTCCGGCTCCTGGCCGAACAGGGAGTAGCTGGGCGGCGGAATCGGGTTCAGGCCGCGCGACCCGCTCGTGATCTGCTCCAGGTTGATGAAGGCGTACTTGGTCACCTCCGCGAAGCCGAGCGTCACGATGGCGAGGTAGTCCCCTCTGAGCCGGAGCGTCGGGGCGCCGAGGACGACTCCGGCGAGGGCGGCTCCCGCCGTCGACGCCAGGACCGCCCACCAGAAACCGACCTGGAACGGGAAGTCGGCCACGGTGAGGATGCCGGTGATGTACGCGCCGATCGCGAAGAACGCGGCGATCCCCAGCTGGAGCAGCCCCGCCTGCCCGACGACGACGTTCAGCCCGAGCGCGAGGATCCCGAAGATGAAGATGCTCACGAGCTGAGGGCCGAGCTGGACTCCCTTCACCGCGCCGATCCCCGGGATGAAGGGAAAGGCGATGAACGCCGCCAGGCAGATCCACTTCCAGGGGAGGCGATCCATGCCCTGCTACACCTTGTCCTTCGCCTTGCCGCCGAGGAGCCCCGTCGGGCGGAAGACGAGGAGCACGATCAGGATCACGAAGACGAGGGCGCTCACCCACTGCTCGCCAACGTACGTCGAGCCGAGGGAACGCACCAGGCCGATGACGAGCCCGCCGAGCACCGCGCCGGGGATGCTGCCGATCCCGCCCAGGACGGCCGCCGTGAAGGCGTAGAGCCCGTTCTGGTACCCCATCTGGAAGCCAATCGTGTTCACGTGGAGCGAGTAGAGGACGCTCGCGGCCCCCGCGAGGGCGCCGCCGATCACGAACGTCGCCCCGATGACGCGGTTGACGTCGATTCCCATGAGCTGCGCCGCGGTCGGGTTCTGGGCGGTGGCCCGCATCGCCTTCCCCAGCCGCGTGTATCGCACGAACAGGTGGAGGCCGATCATGAGCGGGATGGTGACGCCGAGGACGAGGAGGTCCTTCTTCGTGAACCACAGGGCGCTCCCCGCGGGAAGGATGCTGTCGTTTGCGATGAGGAGGGGGAAGTCCTTGTTCGCGGCGGGCGCCTTCCCGCCGTGGAAGACCTCCATCGGTGCCGCGCCCCAGAAGAGGCCGACGTTCATGAAGATGAACGACACGCCGATCGCGGAGACGAGCGGCGCGAGCTTCGGGGCGTTCCTGAGCGGCTGGTAGACGACCCGATTGACGAGCCAGTTGAGCCCCGCACAGAAGACGGAGCAGGCAACGACGAGGAGCGCGATCCCGAAGACCGTCCCGAGCACCCCCGCGGCTGCGAGCCCAACCGCTCCCACGAGGGTCAGCGCGAGGTAGCACCCCAGCATGAACAGGTCGCCGTGGGCGAAGTTGATCAGCTCGACGATCCCGTAGACCATCGAGTAGCCGAGCGCGATGAGGGCGAAGAGGGAGCCGGTGATCAGGCCGTTCAGGACCTGCTGAAGGAGGATCGTCAGCGCGCTCGGTTCCTGGACGGCGAGCAGCTCAGGCACGGGATGGCGCCCCCCTCTCCTCTCGAGCGACTCCGCCGGCGGGGGCTACTCCTTGCTCCCGAGCAGCGTGACGAATTCGAACTTCCCGCCCTTGATGACCTGGCCAGACATCTTCGTGAGCGTCGTGTCACCGTTCTCGTCGAACGACCACTTCCCGAGGGCTCCGTCGTAGTCCTTGATCCCCAGGCACGCCTCGCGGATCGCGTTGCGGTCCTTCTTCCCCGCGCGCTGGATGGCCTCGATCGCCACCTTCGCCGCTTCGTATCCGTACACGGCGTATCCCTCTGGCTGGCCGCCGTACTTCTTCACGTAGGCCTCGACGAACTCCTTCCCCTTCCCCTCGAGCTTGTCGGGCGGCAGGCCTCCGAACGTCACGAAGCAGCGTCCTTCGCAGTTCTCGGCGCCAGCCGACTCGATGAATGCCGCTTCGTAGCATCCATCCGGAACCATGAACTTGCAGGTCAGGCCGACGGCCGTCGAGTCCTTGAGGAGCTGTCCGCCGTTCGACTGCGTCGTGCCGCCGAAGTAGACGAGGTCGGGGTTCTTGCCCTTGATGTTCGTCATCAGGGCCTTGTACTCCTGCTGCTTCGGGTCGATCCCCTCGTGGCCGAGGACCTCGATCCCGAGCTCCTCGCAGGCCGCGTCGAAGAGGTCGGCGATCCCCTTTCCGTACACCTCGCGGTCGTCGAGGATGTAGACCGTCTTCACGCCCATCTCCGCCGCCCACTCGGCCCCGAGCGGACCCTGCAGGTCGTCGGCGGGAACGACGCGGGTGTAGTTGACCTTGCCGCTCGGACGGTACTTCTCGGGTTCGCCTGTCTCGCCCTTGCCGGGCTTCGTGAGGCCCGGCCACGTGTTGGCGGGGCTGATCATGAGGAGGTCCTTCTGGTTGAGGATCGGGATGGAGATCTTCGCGGCGCCGGAGTTGTAGTGACCAATGACGACCATGACGTCGGCGTCCTTCACGGCGCGGTCGGCGTTCCCCTGCACCTGGACGGCGTCCCACTGGCCCGCCGTGGCGGTGGCGTCGTCCCAATCCTCGTAGACGACTTTGAAGTCGCCCGCCTTCCAGCCGGCCTCCTCGAAGGCCATCCGGATGCCGTTGACGATCGTGTCTGTCTGGGCCTTCGCGCTTCCTGTGCGCGGGAGGCAGGAGACGATCTTCACGGTCTCCTCGGCGAACGCCTTGAGGGCGAAGCCAAGGGCGAAGACGAGGGCGAAGAGAAAGAGCCGCTTCATGGTGATCCGCTCCCTGAGTAGCACCCGTATGGGTGCGGTGTGAAGGGTCCAGCCCGCGCGATGGATGGCGCGAACCCCCTGCGGGCCCTCCATTCCCTATCTACGGGGCCGGGGATTATAGGTTTGCGTTCGACCCAAGTCAAAAGCCGGTTGCACGACCGAGTCATGCGGCGTATTCTGGGCCCGTGAGCGTGAACGGAGGAGGAATGAGGTCCACGGTCGTACGACACAGGTTCACGGTGGAGGAGTACTCCAAGATGGCCGCCGCGGGCGTACTCCCCCCG
Source organism: uncultured Planctomycetia bacterium (assembly GCA_964649705.1). GTDB lineage: Bacteria > Planctomycetota > MHYJ01 > WSZJ01 > CAZYRM01 > CAZYRM01. The sequence continues at coordinate 118,202 of CAZYRM010000001.1, read as the reverse complement.
GAGGGGCGTCGCGAGCTGATTGACGGGGAGATCATCGAGATGTCGCCGATTGGCTTCGACCACTCCGGGTGTGTCACCCGGACCGATCACCTCTTCCAGCTCCGTCTGCAGGGGCGGGTCCTGGTCCGGGTCCAGAATCCAGTCCTCCTCGACGAATATTGGGCGCCGGAGCCCGACGTGGCGCTGGTTCGCCCGCGCGACGACTTCTACAGCTCGGCGCATCCAGTCCCCGCCGACGTCTTCCTGGTGATCGAGGTGTCCGATTCGACGCTCGAAATCGATCGCGACACGAAGATCCCGCGATACGGCGCGTCGGGGATCCAGGAGTCCTGGCTTGCGAACCTCGCCGCTGGGCGGCTCGAAGTCTACCGCTCGCCCGGGAAGCGCGGCTATCGCAAGTGCCAGAGGCTCTCGAAAAGTCAGACCATCGCGCCGCTGGCCTTTCCGGACTGCGTCATCCGAGTCTCCGACCTGCTCGGATAATGCTCTCCTGACCGGAGACCTCCATGTACCCGACCTCCAAGAAGCGGTTGCTTGTCGTCCTCCTCTTCGGGCTGCTTCCCCTGGGCTGCGGGCCTAGCCGGATCGCTCTGGGACCCGAGTTCATGTATGGAGGGGGAGGAGGCGGCGGTGGGGGCAGCTACAGCAGATGTGACAAGTGCGGGCGTGACCACGAATGTCCGGACTGCAGCGGCTGGTGGGCCGAGTACCGCGAGTGGCAGAAGAGGCAGGCCCAAGAGAACCTCTGATGATCGACCGAAAGACTGTCGAGCACATCGCCCTCCTGGCACGGCTGGAGCTGTCCGAGGAGGAGAAGGTCCGCTTCGAGAGGCAGCTCTCCGCCATCCTGGGGTACGTGGAAAAGCTCGGCCAGATCCCGCTCCAGGGCGTCGATCCGCTCGTCCACCCTCTCGACCTCGCCAACGTCTTCCGCGAGGACGAGCCCCGCGCCCCGCTGCCCAAGGCCGACGTCCTCGCCAACGCCCCCGCCCCCGAGGACCCGTTCTTCAAGGTCCCCAAGGTGATCGAGGCGGAATGAGCGACCTGACGCGACTCTCCGCCTTCGAGACCCGGGAGGCCATCGCGCGCCGCGAGGTGAGCGCGCGCGAGGTCGTCGAGGCGTACCTGCGGCGCATCGACCAGGTCGACCCGCTCGTCCACGCATTCCTCACGGTCACCCGCGAGCAGGCCCTGGTACAGGCCGCCGGGGCCCTCAACGGGCCTCTCGCGGGCGTCCCTGTCGCACTCAAGGACAACCACTGCACCCGGGGCATCCGGACCACGTGCGCGAGCCGGATCCTCGAGAACTTCGTGCCGCCCTACGACGCCACCGTGATCCGGAAGCTCCGCGACGCCGGCGCGATCCTCCTCGGGAAGACCAATATGGACGAGTTCGCCATGGGCTCGTCCACGGAGAACTCCGCGTTCCAGAAGACGCTCAACCCGTGGGACCCCTCGCGCATTCCCGGGGGATCGAGCGGGGGCTCCGCCGCGGCCGTCGCCGCCGACTTCTGCGCCGCTGCCACGGGGAGCGACACGGGAGGCTCCATCCGCCAGCCCGCCGCGCTCTGCGGGGTGACGGGCCTCAAGCCGACCTACGGCCGCGTCTCGCGGTACGGCCTCGTCGCGTTCGCCTCCTCGCTCGACCAGATCGGCCCGATGACGAAGGACGTCCGCGACGCGGCGCTGATGCTCTCGGTGATCGCCGGTCAGGACCCGATGGACGCCACGAGCGCCCCGCTTCCGGTGCCCGACTACCTCGCCTCGCTCGAGAAGGGCGTCCGCGGGATGCGCCTCGGCCTCCCGAGGGAGTACTTCGGCGCTGGGATGGACGCCGAGGTCGAGAAGTCCGTCCGCGACGCGGTCGAGGTCTATCGGAAGCTCGGCGCCGAGATCGTGGACCTCTCGCTGCCGAACACGGAGCACGGGATCGCGACCTACTACTTGATCGCCCCCGCCGAGGCCAGCTCGAACCTGGCGCGTTACGACGGCGTGCACTACGGGCACCGCGCGAAGGAGTACGACGGGCTCGTCCAGATGTACAGCCGCTCGCGCGACGAGGGGTTCGGCGCCGAGGTGAAGCGACGCATCATGCTCGGGACGTTCGCGCTCTCCGCGGGGTACTACGACGCCTACTACAACAACGCGCTCAAGGTGCGCCGCCTCATCAAGCAGGACTTCGACCGGGCCTGGGAGCAGGTCGACGCGGTCGTCTGTCCGACGAGCCCGATTCCCGCGTTCAAGGTGGGCGAGAAGTCCGACGACCCGCTCCAGATGTACCTCTGCGACGTGCTCACGGTGACGCTCAACCTCGCGGGGCTTCCCGGGGTCTCAATCCCCTGCGGCTTTACGAAGGCGGGCCTCCCCGTGGGCCTGCAGGTGATCGGCAAGGCGTTCGACGAGGAGACGGTGCTTCGCGTCGCGCGCGCCTTCGAGCGCGAGACCGACTTCCACAGGAGGGGGGCGCCCGTCCGCTGATGGACTACGAACTCGTCGTGGGCCTCGAGGTCCACGTCCAACTGAAGACGCGCACGAAGCTCTTCTGCGGCTGCCCGACGACGTTCGGGCAGGAGCCGAACACGCAGGTCTGTCCCGTGTGCCTCGGGATGCCCGGCGCCCTGCCCGTCCTGAACCGCCGCGCCTTCGAGCTCGGGATGCGCGCCGCGATCGCGCTCAACTGCGAGATCGCCCGCTTCACCAAGTTCGACCGGAAGAACTACTTCTATCCCGACCTGCCGAAGGACTACCAGATCTCGCAGTACGACCTCCCCTTCTCGCGAGAAGGCTGGCTCGACGTCGAGGTCGACGGGAAGTCCCGCCGCATCGGCATCGAGCGGATCCACCTCGAGGAGGACGCCGGCAAGCTCGTCCACCCCGAGCTGCGCGACGAGTCGGGGATGCACCGCGCGAAGTTCTCGCTCGTCGACCTCAACCGCACGGGCGTGCCGCTCTGCGAGATCGTCTCGAAGCCAGACATGCGCCTGCCCGAGGAGGCCCACGCCTACCTCACGTCGCTCAAGTCCATCCTGCAGTACATCGACGTCTCCGACTGCGACATGGAGAAGGGGACGCTGCGCTGCGACGCGAACGTCTCGATCCGTCCTCACGGCGCCACCGCGCTCGGTACCCGGGTCGAAATCAAGAACCTGAACAGCTTCAAGTTCCTCGTGAAGGCCCTGAAGCACGAGGCGGACCGCCAGGCGAAGGTCCTCGCCTCGGGGGGGCGCGTGGTGCAGGAGACGCGGCTCTGGGACCAGGCGGCCGAGGTGACGCGCCCGATGAGGTCGAAGGAGGAGGCGCACGACTACCGCTACTTCCCCGAGCCCGACCTCGTACCGATCAAGGTGGACGACGCCTGGATCTCCGAGGTCCGCCGGACGATTCCCGAGCTGCCGAAGGCGCGCCGCGAGCGGTACGTCCGCGAGCACGGGCTGAAGGACTACGACGCGGGGGTCCTCACGGCGGACAAGGACGTCGCGGCGTACTTCGAGTCGCTCCTCGCCGCGGGGATGCCGGCGACGAACGGCTCGAAGTGGATCCAGAAGAACGTCCTGGGTCTCCTGAACGACCGCAAGGTCGGCGTGGAGGCCCTGAAGATCACGCCGTCGCAGTTCGTGGCGCTCGACAAGCTGGTCTCCGAGGGGAAAATCACGCCCCAGAGCGGCTCGGAGGTCTTCAACGCCTGCGCGCTGACCGGCGAGGACCCGTCCGCCGTGGTGGCGCGTCTCGGCCTGGGGCAGATCAGCGACACGGGGGCGATCGAAGAGGCTTGCAAGAAGGCGATTGCCGACAACCCGAAGCCGGTGGCAGACTACAAGGGCGGCAAGCCGGCGTCGCTCACCTTCCTCGTCGGCCAGGTGATGAAGGCGACGCGGGGAAAGGCGAACGCCCAGGACGTCCGTGCCACGCTCGAACGTCTCCTCGCCATGTAGGGTTTCCATGGTCCTGGCGCCCTTGATCGTCGTCGCCCTCCTGGGGCAGGAGCCAGACGCCGTCTCCGCTCTCGTACGACAGCTCGGTGCGGAGGACACGGCGACACGCGAGGAGGCGGAGCGCCGCCTGGGGGAGATCGGAGAGCCCGCCGAGGCCGCGCTCAAAGAGGCCGTGGTCTCGGTCGACCCCGAGATCCGCGAGCGCGCCGGCCACGTGCTCGACCGAATCGTCCGCCTCCGCGAGGAGCGCGAATTCGGCGAGCGCTTCCGCGCGCTCGCCACCACGTTTGGCGAGCGGCGCTGCGGGTCCCTCGTGATGAAGACCCGCCTGGCGCGAGATGGCGACCAGGACGTCCTCATCTTCGAGGACCACGTTGGGGCCTGGTGCGACGCTCGCTGCGAATTCAGTCTCCAACCGCCGCGCCTCCGGTCCTTCTCATGGACGATGCGTGAAGCCGGGGAGGGCGTGTGCGTCGACGGCCAGGTCGAGGGCTCGGAGCTGGTGCTGTCGTCGGATGGGTTGGATCGCTGGAACAATCGACATCCACTGCCTGAGCGGCTCTTCGTCACCTACGAGTACTACCGGCTCGCCACGCTGGTTCGTCGTGCCGAGGGCGAAGTCCTGCGCTTCACTCAGTTCGTCGTCGACCCCTGGGAGAATCCCCTGCGAGCTTCGGAGCTCCGCTGCGTCGGCCGCGAGCGCGTGGGCGACGGGGATCCGTGGCGCGTGGAGTACTGGCGCGCGCAGTCCGATGCGCGCGAGATTGCGCGGATCACGACCCTCTGGGTGACGGACGACGGCGAACTGATCCAGGTCCAGCCCGAGAACGGGAAGGTGCTGCTCGTCGAGAAGTGAGCGTTTCCGTCGTAGGCGTGCTCGTGCTCGGAATCGTGCTCGTACTCGTGCTCGTGCTCGTGCTCGAAACCGCGGCTTCGAGTACGAGCACGAGTACGAGCACGAGCACGCCTGCGACGGGAGGTCTGGCCGACTTTGGCTTGAGGACTTGAGGCTCTGTTGAGAACTGCGAGTTGAGAACTGAGAATTCCGCCTACTCTCCTTGGAGCAGCTCTCTCGCCTCGGTGGTAAACGTCCTCATCCCGTCGAGGTACATCTGCATCTCCTTTACGAGATGCGACACCTTCGAGAACCTCTTCGACGGGTCCTTCGCGAGGCACCTGAGGATGTAGTACTGCACCGCCGTCGAGAGGCCCGCGTACCGCTTCTCCGCGTACTTGATCCCCTCGATCACCGCCTTGCGCCTGACCTCGGGGTTCGTCGGGTCGTTGACGGGCATGATCCCCGTCACCATGTGGAAGAGCGTCCCGCCGAGCGCGTAGATGTCCGCCCTCGCGTCCATCCCCTCGCCCTTCGCCTGCTCGGGCGCCATGTAGACCGGCGTCCCCGCCGTCATGTGCTTCGGCAGCTTGCCCCCGATCAGCTCCGCCGCGAGCCCCAGGTCGCAGAGCTTCGCGACCTGCTTGTCGTTCACGTCGTTGACGAGCACGTTCCCCGGCTTGATGTCGCGGTGGACCAGCCCGCGGGAGTGCATGTAATCGAGCGCCTTCGCGATCTGCACCAGTACCGAGAGCGCGGGCTTCTCCGAGAGCGCCCCTCCCCAGAACTCCATCAGCTCCTGCACCGACGAGCCGGGGAAGTACTCCATGATGAGGTAGCTCATCACGCCGACCGTCCCGTACCCGTACCCCTTCACCACGTGAGGGTGGGACAGTTCCGTCAGGAGCTTCCCCTCGGACAGGAACCGGTGGACCCACTGCGGCTTGTCGGCGTAGCGGGGGAAGAGGATCTTGATCGCGCGCGCGCCGCCCGTCGAGGTCTCGACGGCCTTGAAGACGCTGGCGCATCCCCCCATCGCGATCTTCTCGGTGAGGATGTGCCCGGGGATGACCTCGACCTTCGGAAGCGGCCTGACGAGCTTCACCACGCCCGAAGGCTTGTTCTGTTTCGGCTTTGGCGCTGGTGGGGGCATCGACTCCTCCGGCTCGCGGGCGCATTCTAACAAGTGCAATCGGCCTCCGCGAGCCTCAAAGTTCAGGGGCGGGGCTTGCCGAAAGAGGGGAAGCCATGATGATTCCGAAAGACCACCCCGTCTATCGCGACGACGGGACGCCCTTCAAGGCCCGCATGATCGCCTACATCCGCGACCGGTACGGCGCGGTCCTCGGCGACGACGCCGAGGAGCTCGATCGCGAGGGCGGTCTCGACCGCCTGGCGGAGAAGCTCCAGGCGCGCCTCAGGGAGTTGGCGGCAGCGACCTCGCCTCGTCTGGAGTGAGGACCCGCTCCAGGTCGAGGAGCAGGACGAGCGAGTCCTCCTGCCGCACCACCCCCGCGAGGAACTTCGCGTCGAGCCCCGGCACGTGCGCCGGCGGCGGAAGGACCCGTTCCGGCGCGGCCCGCATCATCCCCGCGCGGTCCACCAGGAACCCCACGTAGCCCCCCTCCAGGCGCACCACGACGATCCGGCTCCCCGCGGGCGGCTCGCCGGCGACGTTGAACCGCTTCCGGAGCGAGACGAAGGGGACCACGCGGCCGCGCAGGTCGATCATCCCCTCCACGAACGCGGGGGCGTTCGGGACTCGGGTCGGCGCCGCGACCGGGACGACCTCCTCGACTCGGTCGATCCGCGCGCAGCAGCGCAGGTCGCCGATCGAGAACGCCACGAGCTGGATCAGGCCCGGGTCCGGCATCGAAGCCTCACCGCTTCCGCTTGAGCGCCACGAGAATCTCGTCCGCCACCTCGTCGATCGGGACCACCCGGTCGACGAGCCCCATCTCGATCGCCGCCTTCGGCATCCCGAAGACCACCGAGGTCAATTCGTCCTGCGCGACCGTGTGCCCGCCCGCGATGCGGACCTGTCTCATGCCCAGCACGCCGTCCTTGCCCATGCCCGTGAGCAGCACGGCGACCGCGTCGGTGCCGACGTTTCGCGCGAGCGAGAGGAACGTCAGATCGATCGACGGGACGTAGCGGCTGTCCTTCCCCGCGGGGCGCAGCGCGACCTTGCCGTCGGGCTCGACCTCCAGATGGCTCTCCCCGGGCGTGACGAGCGCGACGCCGGGCTCCAGGCGGTCCCCGTCCCGGGCCTCGCGGACGTCGAGCGAGCTGCTCGACTTGAGCGAGTCGGCGAGCGATCCGGTGAACGGCGAGGCGAGGTGCTGGATGATGAGGACCGCCGCGCCGAGGTCCTTCGGGAGGAGCGGGATGACCTTCTGGAGCGCGGAGGGGCCTCCGGTCGAGACGCCGATCGCGACGACCTTGTGCCTCCCGGGCATGCGGCTCGTCTCCTTGCGGCGCCCCTTCGTCGGAGGGCGGCGCGTGACGTGGAGCGAGGAAGCCGAGAGGAGCCGCTCGGAGAGCTCCCGCGCGAGCGATTCGAGTCCGAGCGGATCGGCCAGGCGGCTCGTGTCGAGGTACTCGACGCCGCCCTCGGCGAGGCACGCGAGGATCGGCTCCGGCCCCAGGCGGCGCACGTCGCCGAGGACGAGGACGGGGACGCCGCGGCCGGCCGGGAGGGCGCGGAGGGCGGCGCGCGCCTCGTGCTCCGAGGCGTCGAGGTCGAGGAGGGCAACGTCGGGGCGCTCGTCGTCCCCCTTCACGAGCTCGAAGAGGCTCGCGGGGGCCAGGGCGCGCTCGACGGCGCGGATGAGCCCCTCCTGGGGGGGCAGCACCTTCACCTTCACGCGCGCACGACCGATCTGGAACCCAGTCATCCGCTATCGCCTTGCTTCCACGCGGCGCAGGTGCTCGCGGATCACCGTGAGCACCGCCTCGCGATCGAACGGCTTCGTCACGTAATCGTCCGCCCCCGCGTCGAAGCCCCGGATCTTGTCGAGCTTCTCTCCCTTCGACGTGATCATCACCACGGGCACGCTCTTGTACTGCGGGAGCTTCCTCAGGCCGCGGCAGAACTCGTACCCGTCCATCCGCGGCATCATGATGTCGGTCGTCACGAGGTCGAACGTCTCCCGCTTCGCCACCTCGAGCGCCTGCGCCCCGTCCTCCGCCTCCACGACGCGGTACCCCTCCGCGCGGAAGACGTCACGGAGCCGGGAGCGGATCGTCGGAGAGTCGTCCACGAGCAGCAGCGAGAGGGGCCGCACGCCCGGCGCCTCCGGCTCCGAGGGCGCCTCGACCGCGGGGCCCTCCACCGGCCGGGGCGCCTCGGGCTCGCGCCCCGCCGCCTCGATCAGTTCCTGCGGGTCGAGGATCAGGATGACCCTCCCGTCCCCCAGGATCGTCGAGCCCAGGACGAACGGGACCTGGAGGAGGATCGTGCCGAGGTTCTTGATGACGACCTCGTGCTTCCCCACGAGCCGGTCCACGACGAGGCCGATCCGCCTCCGCTCCGTGCCGATGACGACGACGGGCAGCCCCTCCCCCTCCAGCCAGGTATCCTCAGGAAGGCCGAGCACGTTGTCGAGACGGACCAGGAAGAGCGGCGAGCCCCGCAGATCGAGGATCTCGCGATTCCCGACGTGCCGGATCTCCTCCTTGCGCGCCGAGAGCATCTCGAGGACCGCGGCCAGCGGGATGGCGAACGACTCCCGCCCCTTCGAGACGAGCAGCACGTTGATGATCGCGAGCGTGAGCGGCAGGCCGACGCGGAACCGCGTCCCGGTCCCCACGCGCGACTCGACGACCACCGAGCCGTTCAGCCTCGCGATCCCCTCGCGGACCACGTCGAGCCCCACGCCGCGCCCCGAGAGGTCCGAGACCGCCTTCGCCGTCGTGAGCCCCGCGCGGAAGATGAGGTCGATCGCGCGGGCCTCGTCCATCGCCGCCGCCTCCTCGCGCGAGACGAGCCCCTTCTCGACAGCGGCCTCCTTCACCGCGCGCGGGTCGATCCCGCGGCCGTCGTCCTCCACCTCGATGTACATCATGCTCCCGCGGTGGTAGGCGGAGATCCGGATCACCCCCTCCACCGGCTTCGACGCGCGCGCCCGCTCGGCGGGCGGCTCGATCCCGTGGTCGATCGCGTTGCGCACCAGGTGCATGAGTGGCTCGCTCACCGCCTCGACGAGCATCTTGTCGAGCTCGGTCTCCTCGCCGGAGACCTCGAGCCTCGCGCTCTTCCCGAGCTGGCGCGTCAGGTCGCGCACCATGCGCGGGAACTTCTGGAAGACGTGGGCCACCGGCACCATCCGGACCTTCATCACCTGCTGCTGCAGCTCGCTGGTCAGGAGCCCGAGCTGGTCGGTCGACTCCGTCAGCTCGCGCATGAGGTCGTCGTGGACGCGCTCGATCCGCCCCACCTCGTCGGCGACGCCCTCCAGGAGCACCGCCGGCCCGTGCGCCTCCAGCGTCTTCCTGAGCGCGAGGAGCGACTCCGCGATCCCCTCGTGCGCTGCGGCCCAGCGCTCCTCCTCGGTGGGGAGCGTGCGCGCGCGCCAGAGCGACCGCTCGATGCGTTCGCGGAAGTCGCGCAGCGTCTCGGCGTCGGTGCGGTCGGCTCGGAGGGCCCTGAGCGCCCGCCGCGCCCGTGCCAGCTCGTCGCCGAGCGAGGAGAGGTTCACGACGCGCTGGTCGAGACGGATGCGCCCGATGACCAGCTCCCCGACGAGGTTCACGACGCTGTCGAGCTTCTCGAGCGTCACGCGGAGCGTCGGGTCCGAGCCCTTCGGGGCCTCGGCCACGCGGCGCAGGCTCGCGGTGTCCGTCGACGCCGGCGCCCTCGCGGCGGGGGGCATCGCGGCCGGAGGCGGCTTCGCGGGAGTCGGCGGGGCCGGCTTCACGGAGGCCGGCTTGACTGGGGCCGGCGCGGGCTCCGTCTTCGGCGGGGCGGGCGCGGCGCCGCCCTGCGCCAGCGCCACGAAGCGCTCGATGAGCGGCGTGACGTCGGCCTCGACCGGGCGCTTCCCGGCGAGGCACGGGAGGACCTGATCGCGGAGGGAGTCCACGCCGGCGAGCAGCAGGTCCACGACGTCCTCCGTCACCCGCCTCGTCCCCTGGCGAAACTCCTCGAGGACGTTCTCCATGCTCGCCGCGACCCAGTTCATCTTGTCGATCGACACGACGCGCGAGAGCCCCTTCAGGTTGTGCGCCGCGCGGAAGAGCGGGTCGATCGGCTCGCGGTCCTCGGGGTTTCGCTCCAGGTCGAGGAGCCGCTTCGAGAGGATGTCGAGGTTGTCCTTCGCCTCCGCGACGACGCTGTCGAGCAGCTCGGCGAACTCGCCGGCGTCCCACGCCTCGGGCGCGGCCGCCTTCTTCCGGGTCTCCTCGTTCCATTCGAACGCGCGGCTCATCGCTTCGCGGGCGGCGCGTCGAGCGCTCGCCGGGCCTCCTCCTCGCTCGCGACCACTTCGAACAGCCCCTCGTTCTCCTCGCTGTCGATCCACCTGCGCGCCGGTCCCTCCGGGCAGGCGATCACGACGCGGCCGCCGTAGTCGCGGACCATGCGCACCGCCCGCCTGAGGAGCGCCACGTCGGAGGCGTCGATAAACTTCGCGTCGTCCATGCGGAGGAGGATCCGTGCCTCCTGGCGGCGGATGGCCGAGAGGAGGCGGTCCTTGTCCGTGATCCCCTCCTCCTCCACGCTCCCGCGGAACGGAAGCACGGCGATCGGGGCGGACGGCGACGCGAACGACTTGAGGCGCGCGTGCACGATCCGCGTCTCGACCCGCCTCTTCACCTTGGTGGTCCTTCCGCGCGGACCGAGCGGCGGGGCCTTCGCCGTAGGCGGCTCCGGGACCGAGGCGTCGCGGCGCCGGTAGCCGAAGCCGCCCTCAAACCAGGTCGCCTCCCAGGTCTCCCCGTGGTCGCGCAGCGACTCGCTGTGCCCCAGGAAGAGGTACCCTCCCGGCCTGAGCGCCGCGTGGAACCCCGAGAGGATGTGCGCGCGGCTGTCGGGCCGGAAGTAGATGAGGACGTTCCTGCAGAAGATGACGTCGACGTCCTTCGGGTACCCGTCCTCCATCAGGTTGTGCCGCCGGAACTCGACCATCGCGCGGACGGCCGAGGCGACGCGGAAGAGGCTTCCCTCCGTCGAGAAGTACCGATCGCGGAGCTCCGCCGGGGTCTTCCTGACGATCCGTTCCTCGTAGAGCGCCGCCTTGGCCTCCCCCAGCGAGCTCACGCCGATGTCGGTGGCGTGGACCTCGGTCTTCCACCCGCGACGGAGGCCGACGGCCTCGAGGAGCGTGATCGCGAGCGAGTAGGGCTCGGGCCCCGAGGCGCAACCCGCGCTCCAGAGGCGGATCGCCCTCTCGCGGCGCTCGTCTCGGAGGATCTCGGGCAGGATCCTCGTGCGAAGGGCATCGAAGTGGGCCGCGGTCCGGAAGAACGACGTCTCCTGGACCACGAGGCGGTCGATGAACGAGACGAACTCCGCGTCGCCGTCCTTTCCCTTCGCGAGGAGCCCCTTGTACGCCGCGACGTCCTTCGCGCGGACGGCGGCGACCCGCTCCGTGAGCGCCAGCTCGAGGTGCGTCCGCTGGTTCTTGGCGATGTCCATCCCGCTCCGCTCGAACACGAGGCGGGAGAACTCCTCGAACTCCGCATCCGTCAGCGTCAGGCGCGCCATCTACTTGCCCGCGACCTTGAACCTCTTCGACAGCTCCTGCATGCGCAGCGCCAGCTCCCGCATGTCGTTCCCCTGCGCGACCGCCTCGTCGGTCGCCGTGACGGTCTCCTTCGCGATCGTGAGGACCTCGGCCATGATCCGCGCGATCTCGTCGGTCGCCTTGGCCTGCTCCTGGACGGCCGCCGCGGTCTCCTGGACGACGTCGACGATCTCGAGGAAGCGGCGCCCCGTCTCGGTGACGACCGTGCTGCCCGCCTCGACCTCGCCGCGCCCCGCGGCCATGCTCTGGACGGCCTCGTCGGTCTTGTCCTTGATCGTCCCGATGAGCTCCTCGATCTCCTTCGCCGACTTCGAGGCCCGCTCGGCGAGCTTGGCCACCTCGTCCGCGACGACCGCGAAGCCCTTCCCGTGCTCGCCGGCGCGGGCGGCTTCGATCGCGGCGTTCAGGGCGAGGAGCGAGGTCTGATCGCTGATCTGCGTGATCACGTTCACGATCTTTCCGATCTCCTTGCCGCTCTCCCCCAGCTCCTTGACCCGGTTCCCCGTCTCCTCCACGGTGCGGCGGATCCGGTTCATGCTCTCGATGGCGGCGTTGACCGACTCGCCCCCCTTCCGCGCCGTCTCGGCGGCCTTCCGGGCGTTCGAGGCGACCCCCTGGACCGACGTCGACATCTCCGTGACCGCGCTCGAGGCGTCCTCGACGTGCTTCGCCTGGCCCTTCGCCCCGCGGCTGATCTCCTCGCTCGCCGCGAGCAGCTCCGCGGACGACGACCCGACGGTCAGGCTCGCCTGCTGGAGCTGCGTGACGAGCTCTGCAAGCCGCTCCACGAGCTGATCGAACGCGGATCCGATCCGCCCGACCTCGGACGTCGGGTCGAGCCGGGTGCGGTGCGAGAGGTCCCAATCCGTCTGGAGCGACTCGACCGTCGTCCCGAGCTGGCGCATCGACTTCGTGAGGGCGAGGCTGACGACGCGCGTGGCGCCGATCGAGAGGAGGACGACGACGAAGGCCCCGGCGATCGCCTGCCAGCGCACGTCGTCCGACTTCGCCGCGAAGTCGTCCTGTCGCGCCTTGAGGTAGTCCTCGATCCCCTTGTCCTCGTGCCGCTTCGCGAGCTCCGCGCGGTCCTTCGCCTCGGAGACCCCCGCGAAGACGGCGCCGACCTTGGCGCCTTCGACGGCGACCGGATAGAGCGTGCAAAGGACGTGGTGCATGAACTTGCCGGGCGGGGTGAAGTTCCGCCCCGACTTCTTCAGGGGCTCATCCCTGGCCGCGCGGAACATGTCCTCCGCCTGCGCGAGGTCGGGGCTCTTCGCGTCGAGCGATGAGTGCACGACCTTCCCCTCGGCGTCGAGGACCGCCAGGTACAGGACCTCGATGTCGTTCGCGGCGGGCTCGGCGTACCGCTTCCAGGCCTTCTCGAAGGCCTCCTTTGCCTTCGCCGCGTCCTGGATCGTGGCGGCGTCGGTCAGGCCGTCCTCGGCGAGCTTCGCCGCGACCTGCATGGACAGGCGCGCCTGGATGTCCTCCATCTCCTTGCGATAGAGGTTGGTGAGGATCGTGTCGGTGACGAAGTCCTTGAGCTTCGTCGTCTGCTCCGCGGCAAGCTCCCCCTGCCTCCACAGGAGGAAGGAGATGAGGAACGCGCTGGCGAACGCGACGCTGACCGCGACGAGGATGGTGTACTTCGTCGTGAGCGAGAGGCCGCGCCATGCGGATGCCTGGGGCATCGATCGATCTCCGATTACGGGCTCACTTGCCGCCCACCCGGGCCGAGAGGAGGACCTGCTCCGCGTCCAGCAGGACGAGGGGACCCTCGGGGAAGAGGACGATTCCGCGGACCCACTCCGACGGGGCGCCGGTCATCCCCGCGGCGGTGCGCTCCACGCGGTCCGGCGGGATGGTGCGCAGGCCGTGGACGGACTCCACGAGGATCCCGGCGGACATGTCCCTGGCGGAGAGGACGACGACGCGCGCGGCGCGGCCGTTCGTGACCTTGCCGAGGCCGAGCAGCTCGCCGGGGTCGAGGAGGGCGAGGATGTGGCCGCGGAGGTTGGTCACGCCGAGGACGCGCGGGGGCGCGTGCCAGACGCGCGTGAGCGGCGGGACGGGGAGGACCTCCTGGACCTCGAGGAGGTCCACGCCGTAGTCCTGCCCGCGGACCGAGAACGCGAGGATGGGCGGGGCGGACGAGGACCAGACCCCCTTCGACTCAGCGCGAATCATTCCGCCGCCCGAAGACACGCAGGAAGAGGCGCTTCGTCTTGACCAGCGCCAGGTAGAAGATGGTGAAAGGGTAGGAGCCAAGGGCGAGCGCGCGCGCGAGGAGGCGCGCCCGCGGGGTCTCCATCGACCAGGCGCGGTCGTCCCTGCCCACCTCGACGACGCGTCCCAGGACGGCGGCGGCCGGGACGCTCTCGACGACCAGGGCGAGGTCTCCCTTCATGCGGAAGTAGGCCTTTCCCTCGACGGTGCGGATCCCGATGACGCGGTGGACGACGACGATCTCGAGCTGGCTCCGGAAGCAGAGGATGTCGCCGACGCGGACGTCGTCGGGGGAGACGGGGGCGATGCGGACCTCGTCCCCGTCGCGGACGACGGGGTGCATGCTGTGGCCCCGTGCGCGGATCCTGAGGGCGTTCCCCTCGGTCAGGATCGCCTCGCAGAGTGCCAGGTACTGCGTCGAGGTGCTCATGCTGCCACCACGCCGATCCGCGCGAGCTCGGTCACGAAGCGCGCGAGGTCCTCCTCGACGACCTCGGGCGGCGCGTCGAACTCCTCGATGACGGCCGTCCGCACGTCTCCGAGGGAGTTCTTCCCGTCGAAAAGCTCCCAGACGCGCAGCGCGACCTCGTTGTCGAGGACGTGGACGTCGGTCAGGCTCGCCACGCCGTCGCGGCAGGGGATGAGGAAGGCCTGCTCCCCCATCTTCTGGAAGAGGAACCCCTCGGCGCGACGATAGACGAGACCCCAGTCCATGCGCCGTTAAGTGTATCCCTCCGGAGGGGGAAGTCAATCCGGCCGCTCCCTCGCGGGGGGGAGCTGCCCGGAGTGCGGCGAGGGGCTGGTGTGGCGTCTCGTCGGTTTCCGGTGCCCGATGCACGAGGAAGGCGGGGGGAGGGGCCATCGCCCCTCCCCCGCCCGGTGGGCTACGCCGAGATGCCGAGCTTCACGAGGAACTCGGGCTTCCCGCGCACGGCCCCCTGGATGCGGTCCCTCCAGGGGAAGTACCAGTTCCTCACGCGCCGCTCGATGGCGTGGAGCTCGCTGGTGGCCACCTGCCGCGACCCCTTCGCGCCCTCCTGGTCGCGGTCCTGCCGCTCGAGCTCGTCCAGCTTCGCGAGGAAACCGTCCAGGTCCTCCTTCGTGAAGCCGTAGGGCTCGACGGCGGCGAGGATCTCGGGCTCGTCCAGGGCCACCCGGATCATCGCGCGGCCGCCCGAGACCAGCCTCTCGACGGTCGACCAGGGGTTCTTGGACGGCGTCGGCGCGTCTTCCGGCTTCGCCGCCGGGTCGCTCGCTGTCGGCTCGGCCTTCCCCCTCCGGGGAATCCGGATGGAGATGCCGACCCTGGCGAGCAGGTCGCGCCGCTCGCGCAGCGCGGTCCGGAGCGCGAAGCGGAGCTGGCGCATCTCCTCGCGGAGGCCCAGGAAGAACTCCTGGAGCATCCGCGTGAGCGTCATCTTCCGCCCGCGCGCGACCTCGCCGCGCACGACGACTCCCTGTGCCTCGTCGAACAGCTTCTTCCCCTCCGAGAGGCGGTCCAGGGGGAACCGCTTCCCTTCGAGGAAGGCCTTGACCTCGGGATCGCCCAGGGCGTTCCCGACCAGGAGCTGCACCAGGTGGAGCAGCTTCGATAGAGAGGACATCATCGTAGTACCTCCTACAGGTTGTCCTCCTCGGCGCCTCGGCCCCCGCGCGTGCGGGAGACAACCTCGACGCCTTGCGATCTTCTCATAGGCGAAACTCGTACCAGATGGAGCGAGGCTAGCGGATTCCTCGTTCATGCGCAGGATGGCAAGCCTGCGCCGCGAGTTGCGCGTCGACACGCGGTCGTGGTGAATCTCGCGTGTCGAGCTCGGCGCTCAGAATCTGAGCTGGTGCAGCTCAAATCCTGAGCTGCGTCTCGTTTCTTGAGCCTGCTCCTCGCCGCGTGGACGGTCGACCCCTCCCGATGGAGGCTCGAACTCACTGGATCGGCGATGAAGGCGACTGCGTGGGGGATCGAATCGACTCGATGCACGATGGGATCGACTGGGTGGGCGACGATCGTCTTCCGATGACGGACTCACGTCTTCGGTCGGGCGACGATCGCGGCCGGGTGGGGAACGCGACTCGTTGCGTGGAGCTCGTGCGTCTCTGGGCGGGCGACGATCGCCGCCCGTCCGACGTGCGGACCCTTCCGACGGGCGTCTCAGGCGACTGCGTGGGAGTTCGACGCCTTCCAGCGAGGGGCGGAACCCATCGGATGCGCGTCCCACGTCTCTGCGTGGGCGACTGCTGCTTCTGGATGGTCGACGATCGCCTCCCGTTGGGCGTCGTACGCCGCGGGTGGACGGTCGAGTACTTCGGTTGCGCGAACGACGCGACTGGATGACCGATGATGCTCACCGAACCCGCAACAGGTGCGACGCGTGGCATGTTCCGTGTCGTCGGGCCGACGAGGCCCGGGGATGGACGCGGTAGCCGGTCTACCGGTCTGCCCTCGCGTACTTGTAGACGGTGTTCTCGCAGACCCCGAGCCGCGATGCGGCGGTCGCGGCGTGGTTCCGCGAGAGTCGAAGCGCGCGACGCACGTGCTGACGCACGACCTCCTGGAGCGGGAGGATCTCCTCCCCGTGCTCCGCGGACGCGCAGGCGCCTGCGCTGGCCGCGGTCGAGGCCGACTCGAGCTCCACGTCGGAGGCCTGCACGACGGGCCCGCGGACGTAGACCGCGAGACGTCGCGCTGCGGTGCGGAGCTCGCGGAGGTTCCCGGGCCACGGATGGGCGGCGAGGAGGCGCCATGCGTCGGGATGGAAGGCCTCCTGTCGGGCGAGGTCTGGGCGCCCTGCCGCGGCGAGGAAGCGGAACAGGAGGACAGGGAGGTCGGCGGGGCGGCTTCGGAGGGGAGGGACGTGGAGGACGAACTCCTGGATGCGGAACCAGAGGTCCTCTCGGAAGGCCTTCTCGCGTACGAGCTGCGGGAGGTCCTGGTGGGTGGCGAAGAGGAGGCGGACGTCGGCGTGGCGGTCTCGGCCGCCGAGAGGGGTGTAGGTGCGCTCAGCGACGGCGCGCAGGAGGAGGGGCTGGAGCGGGAGGGGGAGGTCGCCGATCTCGTCGAGGAAGAGAGTGCCTCCGTGTGCGGCTGCGAACGCGCCCGCGTGGTCGGCCGCCGCGCCGGTGAAGGCATGGGCGGCGTGTCCGAAGAGCTCGGAGTAGGCGAGGTCGGTGGGGAGGGCGGCGGCGTTGAGCTGGACGAAGGGCTTGTCGGCGCGGCTGCTGGCGTGGTGGATGGCGCGCGCGAGGAAGTTCTTTCCGCAGCCGGACTCGCCTGTGAGGAGGACGGGGCGATCGGTGCGCGCGACGATCCTGGCTCGATCGAGGGTTCGGGCGAGCGCGGGGTCCTCGGTCTGGAAATCGTCGAAGCTGATCTTCCCCTCGACGTAGCGCTGCGTATCAGGGCAGGTGGGCATGACGGCGTTCATTGGGGTCTCCTCCTCATCGTCGCCCTTACCGGGCGCACCCCACAGATGGGCATGGCGCTTGCCACTCCCCTAGGATCGACCTGCATTTGCTTCAGCCCACGCTCTCCCAGTCACTTGCGTCGTTTTGTGCACCATTGCACGCTCGCTCGAAGTGCTGGGAATTTCAGCAGTGGTCCCCTCGCACTGCTGGAATTCCCAGCAGTTCGTCGCCTGCCGACGGAGGAGCCCTGCTCCGGTTCCAGTCGCAACAGGAGGCTTGAACTGCACGCGGACGGCTCCTCTCGGGGAGCGCCGGTCGGCCGCATGTGGAACTGATCAGGTTCGCGTCGCATCGCGAGCTTGACGCATCCAGAGGGAGCGACCTATCCTCTCCTGGTCGTAGGCAGCCGTTCGCACCCCTCGCCGACGGATTCGCGTGCGCCACTTCGAAGGGAGACTCGCCGATGAGGACCCGGAATCCGAAGCGCTTCGTCCTGGAGTTCCTCAAAGAGAATCGCGCCCGCGAGATCTCGGAGCGGCTGGGGTTCCAGGTCACGAACGGGACCTGGGGCGTCAAGGCCATTGCGAAGTCGCTCTCGCTCAAGCGGAAGGTCACCATCGCACAAGTCCTCGCGGGGATGAACCGCGACGAGCTTGGGGTGATCTGCAAGCAACTCGGCGTGGGCGCCGTCGGGGACGAGAAGGCGATCCGTGCGAAGCTCCTGGAGCCGCTGGAGTCGGGGGATTTCCTCAAGCTCCACACGAAGCAGAGGCGGAAGAAGCTTCCCCTCGTCGCGATGCAGGTCACGCTGCACGACGTTCAGGATGGCGACACGCTGAGCGTACAGCTCCCCGGGGAGGAGAAGCCGACGTACGTGCGCATCCGTGGCATCGACACGCCCGAGATGCACGAGAGCGACAAGGCCGAGGCGGACCTCGATCGCTCGGACCTGCCGATGTCGGAGGCCCGTCCGCTGGGGCTGCGCGCGAAGGCGCGCGTCATGGAGCTGCTTGCGGGCAAGAAGGTCTTCCTGCACGTGGAGCCGCTGCCGCTCCAGGAGGGCAAGTTTCGCAACCATCGTGGGAGGATCCTGGCGTACGTTTCGATCGGGAGCTCGGACGGCCCGGATCTCGGGGAGATCCTGTTGCGCGAGGGGCTGGCGCTGGTTTGGCCGAGGGAGCTGCCGATCCCGCGATACATGCACCCGAAGCGGGAGCTCTACGTCCACATCTGCAACGAGGCGCTTCACAAGAAGCCTGGGCTCTGGAACGAAGGCCTCCAGAAGCTCTGCCCGGCAGTCAAGTGGGGACCTGGGAAGTGGTCGGTCAAGGCGTGCAACATCAACTGCTGCATGTACGACATCCCGAAGAAGACTGTCGCGCCGGCGCCGACGGACGCGACGCAGGAGGCGAAGACGAGCCACCCCGCCCCCCAGCCAGCGACCGGTCAGAGTCGTCAGTCGTAGTCGGAGACCCATGCCGAAAAAGCCAGCGAACAGCGACACCGGAGCCAACCTCGGATTCGAGGCGAAGCTCTGGGCCGCGGCGGACGCCCTCCGCAATAACATGGACGCGGCCGAGTACAAGCATGTCGTACTCGGCCTGATCTTCCTCAAGTACATCTCGGACGCCTTCGAAGCGAAGCACGCCGAGCTGGAGTCGCAGCGCAAGCAAGGCGCAGACCCCGAGGACCCGGACGAGTACCGCGCCGTGCGGATCTTCTGGGTCCCGAAGGAGGCTCGCTGGCAGCGGCTGAAGGCGAGCGCCCCTCAGGCTACGATCGGGAAGCTCGTCGACGACGCGATGGGCGCCATCGAGCGAGACAACCCGACGCTCAAAGGTGTGCTGCCGAGGGACTTCGCCCGCCCGGGGCTCGACAAGGAGCGGCTGGGCCAGCTCATCAACCTGGTGAGCGACATCGGCCTCGGGAGCCCGGCGGATCGCGCGAAGGACATCCTCGGCCGCGTGTACGAGTACTTCCTCGCGCAGTTCGCGAGCGCGGAGGGGAAGAAGGGCGGCCAGTTCTACACGCCGTCGCGCGTCGTGCGCGTGCTCGTCGAGATGCTGGCCCCGTACAAGGGGCGGGTCTACGACCCCTGCTGCGGGTCAGGCGGGATGTTCGTGTCGAGCGAGAAGTTCATCGAGGCCCACAGCGGGAGGCTCGGCGACATCTCGATCTACGGCCAAGAGTCGAACTATACGACCTGGCGGCTGGCGAAGATGAACCTCGCGATCCGGGGCATCGACGCGCAGATCGCGCATGGCGACACCTTCCACAACGACAAGAACCCCGACCTGAAAGCGGACTACGTCCTGGCGAATCCGCCGTTCAACGACAGCGACTGGCGCGGGGAGATGCTAAAGGACGACAAGCGGTGGGTCTACGGCGCACCGCCCGCGGGGAACGCGAACTTCGCCTGGGTGCAGCACTTCGTACACCACCTGGCGCCGACGGGGATCGCGGGGTTCGTGCTGGCGAACGGGTCGATGTCCTCGAACCAGTCAGGCGAGGGGGAGATCCGCAAGGCGCTGGTCGAGGCGGACCTCGTCGACTGCATGGTGGCGCTGCCGGGGCAGCTCTTCTACTCGACGCAGATCCCGGTCTGCCTCTGGTTCCTGGCTCGGGGCAGGAAGAACGGCCGCTTCCGCGATCGTCGGGGCGAGACGCTCTTCATCGACGCGCGCAAGCTCGGCACGATGGTGGACCGGGTGCACCGAGAGCTGACGGACGACGACGTCGCGAAGGTCGCGGGCGCTTACCACGCGTGGCGCGGCGACAAGGGGGCGGGCAAGTACGCCGACGTCCCAGGGTTCTGCAAGGCGGCGAAGCTCGACGACATCCTCAAGCAGGGCCACGTCCTCACGCCAGGCCGCTACGTCGGCGCCGAGGCCGCCGAGGAGGATGACGAGCCGTTCCCCGAAAAGATGAAGCGACTCGCCGCGACGCTGTGCCAGCAGCAGGCAGAGGCCGCGAAGCTGGATGCCGCCATCACCGCAAACCTGAAGGAGCTCGGGTATGGCGGGTGAGTGGCGATGTTGTACCATCGGCGATCTCTGCGATGAGGGAGTCGCGGAACTTCAGACCGGCCCGTTTGGATCGCAATTGCACGCTCACGACTACGTCGAAAACGGGATTGCAGTGGTGCCGACAGAAGCGATCTGCAATCGCCAAATCGATCACTCTGTGCTGCCAAGGATCGAGCCGAGAAAGGCTGCCGAACTCGCTCGACACCGCCTGCGGCCGGGTGACATTTTGTTCGCGCGCCGGGGAGTGCAGGCAACCGGGCACATCGGGTGCATTCGATCTGGTGAGGACGGCTTCATCTGTGGAACAGGCGCGATACGGCTTCGTGTGATTGAGAGTGCCGGCCAAGTCAGGCCGGACTTCCTCTCTCATGTACTTGCGAATCCAGCTTCCGTCGCGTGGTTCAAGTTCCACGCCATCGGCGCGACCATGCCGAACCTCAATGAGGGCATCATCAGGTCATTCCCGTTGGCTCTGCCCCCCCTCTCCGACCAGGGCGCCATTGCAGTTATCCTGGGGACGCTCGACGACAAGATCGAGCTGAACCGGCGGATGAGCGAGACGCTGGAGGCGATGGCGCGGGCGCTCTTCAAGTCGTGGTTCGTGGACTTCGACCCCGTTCGCGCCAAGGCCGCCGGCCGCGACCCCGACATGCCGGAGTCGCTCGCCGACCATTTTCCTGATTGCTTCGAGGACTCCGATCTGGGCGAGATCCCGGCGTGCTGGGGTGTCAAGACGATCGCCGACCTCGCAGAGGTTTCGGGCGGAAGCACACCGAGCACAGGCCAGCCGATGTACTGGGAGGGCGGCACGCATCACTGGGCGACCCCGAAGGACTTGTCCGGCCTGGCCGTGCCGGTGCTACTCGAAACCGAGCGGCGGATCACAGATGCCGGTCTTGCCCAAGTCGGGTCCGGGCTGCAGCCGAGGGGAACTGTGCTCCTCTCCTCCCGTGCGCCGATTGGGTATCTGGCGATCGCGGAGATTTCGGTGGCGATCAACCAGGGCTTCATCGCAATGATCCCCAAATCGGGGGTGTCGAGCATCTTTTTGCTTCTCTGGGCTCGCCACGTACATGAGGAGATCATCAGCCGCGCGAATGGATCGACGTTCCTCGAGATCAGCAAGTCCAACTTCCGTCCCATTCCAGTCGCTGCGCCGCCATGTGAAGTCATGAACGAGTTCGAGGTGCGGGCACGGCCCTGGTACGATCGAATCGTCGCGAACGAGCGAGAGTCTCGTACTCTGGCCGCCCTGCGCGATACGCTCCTGCCCAAACTGATTTCCGGCGAACTGCGGATCAGGGACGCCGAACGCTTCGCGCGGGAGGGGGCCTGATGCCCGACTTGGACGCTCTTGCAGGCAACTACCGACGCGCGCTGGAGCATTGGCCAGACGCGCCAACCTTGGGGACGTATCACGATGCCCTGAAGGCGTCCTTCGAGGGCACCTCCCACGGATTAGTGGAGCTCGTCAAGTCGTTCATTGAAAGCGTGTGCTTGACGATCTTGTCTGAATTCAACGAAGCGATGCCTTCCCCGACTCCTTCAACGACAGAACTCCTCGTTGCGGCGCTTCGACCGCTCGGTTTCGAGAACACGAGGGGCGCGAGCAAGCTCGACAAGGTTCTATCAGGATTCAACAAGCTGGCCGATGCACTGAGCGAAATGCGGAATGATCATGGGGCAGTAGCTCACGGCAAGGAAGCCTTCCTGGACGCTTTAAGCGCGGACCACGCCCGTGCTTTCCTGCACGCAGGCGACGCGATTCTCAGCGTTCTTCTCAACGCACTGGAGGGAACGGAGCCCGATCTCACCACGACACGCGAACCGTATGAGCGATGGGCGCATCTGAACGAGAAAATCGACCGTGCTGTGAGTGTCGAGGCTCGTGTCGACGAAGACGGGAACCGGCCTGTCGTTGAACTGTCGGTCGTGACAGACGTCAACGATCAACCTATCAGAATTCGAGTCGAACCGAGCCGCTTCCTATACGCTCTCGACCGAGACGCGTACGTCGAGGTCTCGCGAACGGCGGGTGGTGCCATCGCTGGGGGCGAAGACGAGAGTGAGAGCGAACCGGCCCGCGAACCGCTGGTTTTGGAGGTCACTCCGAGATTGGAGAGATCTCTGGTGGCCGAGATCATCCCAAGCTACGGCGGGCGGCTGGCGTCGCTACGGTTGGCCTTGGAGGGCTTCTTTCGCTCGGAGGGCTGGCGGTACCGAGTCGCGCCGGAGGGCGGGGCCAACCTCATCGATTCACTGTTGGCGACCGCCGACGAGAACACGGGGACCGACTGGAAGGAGCGCGAGGACTTGCAGGCCGGCCTGAAGATCGCATTCCGACGTGTGCTGGTGCAATTCGGCTTTGATGTGGACAGAGTCAAGGGCATGGGCGATCGTCTTCTCGCCTGGATACGTATCCAAGCCCCGGATGACGAGAGCGGGCCCGCTACGTCCGCCGTCCAAGGGCGCCCGGCGTGATCCCCTCGTGCGTGACACACGTGATGGAGAGTCCACCGCCACAGGTCCAGGAGCGTCGCCAGAATGGCATGTGGCCCGATGGAGGCAAGATGTTGCGAACCGACCTTCGTCCGAGGCGTTCCAGTGCGGGGATGGTAGCCGCCCACGGAGCTGACCCCACTTCCAGTAGGAACGCTGCCCAATGATCACTGAGCTGACCCGACGAGACTTGTTCGACCAACTCCGGGCTGACGGTTTCATCTGGCACGGACGGCTTCGCGAATTGGAGTTCCTCGAGCGGATTCTCAATCTGAAGGCGCTTCCCTCGAGCGACCGTCGATTCGAGAATGCAGCCGACGACATTTGGCAGCACCGTGAGAACAACAGCGATTGGGGAGAAGATTGGGTCTACTCGGATCCTAGGATTGATCTGCTGCACTGCCCTGAGGAGAGATTCATCGAGTTTCTGTGCCAGACGATCCACCCCATCGTCCGTCCGGATGAAGCGGAGGTGCAGCGAGTTCTAGCGCTCTACAACGAGCATCTGCGCGGCGACGGATGGGAGCTCTACTCGGCTAGCCAGTTGAGCGGGCACCCCGTATTCGGTGCGCGCGAAAGTGTTCCAGGAGCGAGCCACGCAGTCGAGTCTGTTCGGGCGGTGGCCAAGGCGGTGGATACGCAGTACGTAGCCCACCAGTCTGAGAGACTAACGCGTGCGGTCGATGTTGATCCGGAGCTCGCGATTGGTACCGCAAAGGAGCTTGTGGAGACCGTTTGCAAGACGATTCTCGATGAGCGGAGCATTCGGTGCGACGCGCGCCTCGACTTCCCTCAGCTCGTGCGCCTCACGCTCCAGAACCTCCAACTCGCTCCGGATGACATTCCGGACCACGCCGAGGCTGCCGGGACAATCCGACGGCTGCTGCAGAACCTCGCCTGTATTTCAAACTCGATGGCGGAGCTGCGAAACCTATATGGTACGGGACACGGGAAGGTCGCCAATGCCGGCGGGCTTCGCATCCGACATGCTCGCCTGGCCGCCGGCGCTGCTTCCACCGTCGCGATGTTCTTGATCGAGACTCACCAAAAGAAGGTCGCCACGCGATGAAATCCAAGTGCAAAAGCGCTCCGTGGTGTCCCCTGAGTCCCACTAGCGCCGCGCGGCGGGTTGCCGTCGACACAAGTGCCTCGCCCCCGGGTCTCACCGATGTGAAGGGCCGAGAGGATGGCCTTGTTGAGGACGAATCCTGTCAAGCTGGAGATCAAGCTCGGGCGGATCAAGGTGCTCATCGGCGCCATGTTCTGCGGAAAGAGCAATCTGCTGGAAGCGGTGGTCGTCTTGGGATCTCCGCATTTGGTCGCGTGGATGACGAGACCCTCCAGCGGCCCGGTGTGCGCCCCAGCGTCCCCCGTCTCTACAGCGCTGTCTTCCCGAACTTCGTAGTGGACAGCAGGCCCTAGAGTAGTCGCATGGTTGCACTCCCCGAATCCGTCGTCCGAGACGCCCCGCTCGCTTCGTCTGTGGCGCGCCGTTGCGCCGCCGGCAGCGCGGACGCGACCGGCGCCGCGTCGAACCGCCACCCCTCGGCCCAGGTGTGGCTCCAGGGCCGACGCGCCCCCTCCCGACATGGGCCGAATGCGAGGCGCGATTCGTGAGCATCGCGACGAACGCCGAGATCCTCGCGCTGCTGGATCGGTTCCAGGCCGTGACCGCCGAGGATCTGGAGAGCCAGTGGCTGGAGTTCAAGCCCTGGACGGATCCGAGGGCGGACATGCGCCTGGCCGCCGAGTATGCCGCCTGCCTCGCCAACGGGGACGGCGGCGTCATCGTGTTCGGCGTCGCGGACCAGGTGCGGGGGCGCGCGAAGGCCCTCCACGGCGTCGGACGATACGACCGGGACCTCTGGATCCGAAGCATCTACGATTCGACGCGCCCCAATCTGCGCGTCGACATCGAGGAGCTTGCCATCCCCGAGGGGACAGGACGACTCCTCCTCGTTCGTGTCCCAAAGGGCGGCACCCTCCCTCACGGGACCGCCAAGGGCCTGTACCAGACGCGCGTCGGCAAGAACTGCATGCCGCTCGACCCGCAGGGATTCCTCCGGTCGCGCGTCGCCAGCGGCGCGCTGGACTGGAGCGCCCAGATCGCCGAGGGCGTCACGAAAAGCGACCTCGACCCCATCGAAATCGAGCGCGCGCGAGGCGTTCTCCGTCGAGAAGCCCCCGAGTCGCCCCTCCTCAAGCTCGACGACAACCGCCTGCTGTCGGGGCTCGGCGTGGTACAGGCACGAGAGGTCACCCACGCCGGACTCCTCCTTTTTGGACGCGAGGAGGTCCTCACCCGGCTCTGCCCCCAGCATCAAGTCCACTACGTCTACCAGACCTCGGCCACGGCCGTCGCCAGGAACGACTCCTACCGATTCGGCCTCCTCCACATCTTCGAGCGCATCGAGAACAACTTCACCGGCCCCGCGAATCCCGAGGAGGAGCTGTCCCTCGGCTTCTTCAAGATGCGCATTCCGTCCTACCCCGTCGATGCCGTTCGCGAGGCGGTCCTCAACGCGGTGACTCACCGCGACTACCTGGACCCCGCGGATGTCCTGGTCCGGCACACCGCGCACGAGCTTGTGATCACGAGTCCCGGGGGCTTTATCGCCGGGATCACGCCGCAGAACATCCTTCGCCACGAGCATGCGACGCGGAACAAGCTCCTGGCCGAGGTCTTCGAGAAGCTCCGCCTGGTCGAACGGGCGGGCATTGGCCGCTCCCGCATGTTCATTCCCATCTTGTCGTACGGGAAGCGCGCGCCGAGGTACGAGACCGACGGGACACGGGTCACGCTGCGCATCTTCAACGGCAGCTACGACGAACGGATGGCGACGCTGGTCGCGAAGTGGCGTGGAGAGGGGCGCGAGATCGGCCTGGATGCCCTGCTGATCTTGGCACACCTGAGGGAGAACGCCTTCATCGATACCACCTCGGCAGCGGAGCTCTTGCAGACTCTTCGCGACGAGGCCCGCACGATCCTTGACGCGCTTGCCCTCCCCGCGACTGGGATTCTCGATCGCCGCGGACACACACGGGCCGCCACCTACCACTTGACGAAGTCCGTGGCGAAGGACCTTCTGGGGAAGGCGGCGTACACCAAGACGCGCGGCCTTGACCCCATCCGATACGAGGAGATGGTCAGAGCGTTCGTGGTCGATCACGGCTCGGTTACCCCTCGAGAGTGCCGTCAGCTACTCGGACTCGGAGAGTCGCAATCGGCGCGCGTCGAGATATCCAAGCTCCTGAACCGGTGGAGCCGCGCCACTGGATTCCTGAGGCGGGAAGGCAAGTCTCCCAAGGTTCGGTATTTCCCTCGGTAGAAGAGTAGCGTTACCGTGAGTGTTAGGCCGGGGGCGTGGATCGGGACCCGTTCGCAACGGGCGCAAGCATAGATGGTTGCGGCAGCTTGGACGTTACTTGAGCGTTAGGCGAATGGCGGAGATGCACGAATCCGAGGTCGAGGAGGCCGCGCTCGCGTGGCTCAAGGCGCTCGGCTACGAGGTGCTCCATGGACCCGACCTCGCCGCCGGAGAGCCTGCCGCCGAGCGGACGGACCCGAACTATCGCGATGTCATCCTCGATGGCCGGCTGCGCGCCGCGCTAGGGCGCCTGAACCCCAGCCTGCCCCCCGAGGCGATCGAGGACGCCTATCGAAGGCTTACCCGGACCGACGCGCCGGCGCTCCTGGATCGCAACCGCGCGGTCCATCGGATGCTAGTCGATGGGGTCACCGTGGAGTACCGGCGGAAGGACGGCTCCATAGCGGGCGCACCGGCCCGCGTGCTCGACTTCGACGAGCCCGGCAATAACGACTGGCTCGCGGTCAACCAGTTCACCGTCGCCGAGGGCCAGCACACGCGACGGCCCGATGTCGTGCTCTTCGTGAACGGCCTCCCGCTGGCCGTCATCGAGCTGAAAAACCCCGCGGACGAGAATGCCACCATCTGGTCCGCCTTTCATCAGCTCCAGACGTACCAGGCGCAGATCCCCTCGCTCTTCGCGACCAACGCCGCGCTGGTAGTCTCCGATGGCGTCGAGGCGCGCCTCGGGACCCTCGGGGCCGGCCGGGAGTGGTTCAAGCCGTGGCGCACGATCGGCGGCGGCGAGGAAGCGAGTCCATCGCTCGCCGACCTGCAGGTCGTCCTCGCGGGTGCGTTCGACCCGCGTCGATTCCTCCAGCTCGTGCGTCACTTCATCGTGTTCGAGGACGCGGGCGACGGCAACATCGTCAAGAAGATGGCCGGCTACCACCAGTTCCACGCCGTCAACGTTGCCGTGGAGGAGACCCTCCGTGCGGCGCGCGAGATCATGGCCCGGAGGGCGGCCGATCGCTCCTCGGTCGAATGGGGCCGTCGCCCGGGCGGCGACCCCGGCGACCGCCGCGTCGGCGTCGTGTGGCACACGCAGGGTTCGGGCAAAAGCCTGACGATGGCCTTCTATGCGGGGCGCGTCATCCTCCACCCGGCGATGGAGAATCCCACGATCGTCGTCCTGACCGACCGGAACGACCTCGACGATCAGCTCTTCGGGACGTTCGCCCGCTGCCACGATCTGCTCCGCCAGCCGCCGGTCCAGGCCGAGAACCGGGCAGACCTGCGCGCGAAGCTCTCCGTCGCGTCCGGCGGCGTCGTCTTCACGACGATCCAGAAGTTCTTCCCCGAGGAGAAGGGCGATCGGCATCCCGTCCTCTCGAACCGTCGCAACATCGTGGTGATTGCGGACGAGGCCCACCGGAGCCAGTACGACTTCATCGACGGCTTTGCGCGCCACATGCGCGACGCCCTGCCACACGCCTCGTTCATCGGATTCACGGGCACGCCGGTCGAAAAGACCGACGCCAACACGCGCGCGGTGTTCGGCGACTACATCAGCGTCTACGACATCCAGCGAGCGGTCTCGGACGGGGCCACCGTCCCCATCTACTACGAGAGCCGCCTAGCGAAGCTGGAGCTGAAGGCCTCCGAGCGTCCGCGCATCGACCCCGAATTCGAGGAGGCCACCGAGGGGGAGGAGGTCGAGCGGAAGGAGAAGCTGAAGAGCAAGTGGGCCCAGCTCGAGGCCGTGGTGGGGGCGGCGAACCGCGTCAAGCTCATCGCCAGCGACCTCGTCGAGCACTTCGAGCGCCGCCTCGAAGCGATGGACGGCAAGGCCATGGTCGTCTGCATGAGCCGTCGAATCTGCGTCGACCTCTACCGCGAGATCGCGGCGCTCAGACCGAGGTGGCACAGCGACGACGACGGCCAGGGACTGCTCAAGGTCGTCATGACCGGTTCGGCGTCCGACCCCGTGGAGTGGCAGACGCACATCCGGAACAAGCCGCGCCGCGAGGACCTCGCGAAGCGATTCCGCGACGCGGCCGACCCCTTCCAGATCGTCATCGTCCGCGACATGTGGTTGACCGGCTTCGACGCCCCGAGCCTCCACACGATGTACCTGGACAAGCCGATGCGCGGGCACGGGCTGATGCAGACCATCGCCCGCGTCAACCGCGTCTTCAAGGACAAGAAGGGCGGCCTCGTCGTGGACTACCTCGGCCTCGCCGACGAGCTCAAGAAGGCCCTCGCGACCTACACGGAGAGCGGCGGGACGGGGAAGACCGCGCTCGACCAGGCCGAGGCGGTCGCGCTGATGATCGAGAAGTACGAGGTATGCCGCGGCCTCTTCCACGGCTTCGACTGGTCGGTGTGGACGACGGGATCGCCGCAAGACCGCCTCTCGCTCTTTCGGCCGGCGCAGGAACACATCCTCGCCCAGGACGATGGCAAGAGCCGCTACCTGCGGTCCGTGACCGAGCTCTCCCAGGCCTTCGCGCTCGCCGTTCCTCACGAGGAGGCCCTCCGCATCCGGGACGACGTGGGGTTCTTTCAGGCGGTCCGCGCCGTGCTCGCGAAGAGCGCGCCGGGGGAGGCGAAATCGGACGAGGAGCTGGACCACGCCATCCGCCAGATCATTTCCAGGGCGGTCGTCTCCGACGAGGTCGTGGACATCTTCGCCGCGGCCGGCCTCAAGAAGCCGGACATCTCGATCCTCTCGGATGAGTTCCTGGCTGACGTTCGCGACATGCCGCACCGGAACCTCGCTGTCGAGCTGTTGCAGAAGCTGCTGAAGGGCGAGATCAGGACGCGGTCGCGGCGCAACGTCGTCCAGGCGCGCTCGTTTGCCGAGATGCTCGACCAAGCCGTGCGCAAGTACCAGGCCCGCGCCATCGAGACAGCGCAGGTGATTGACGAGTTGATCCAGCTCGCCCGTGAGATGCGGGACGCGGGCGCGCGAGGCGAGAAGCTGGGCCTGTCCGACGACGAGCTCGCGTTCTACGACGCGCTGGAGACCAACGACAGCGCGGTGAAGGTGCTCGGGGAGCCGACGCTCAAGAAGATCGCCCGCGAGCTGGTGGAGACCGTCCGCAAGAACGTCACGATCGACTGGACAGTCCGGGAGAACGTCAGGGCACAGCTCCGCGTTTTCGTGAAGCGGATCTTGCGCAAGTACGGCTATCCGCCCGACAAGCAGGAGAAGGCGACGCAGACGGTGCTGGAACAGGCGGAGGTCCTCTCCGAGGGATGGGCGGCCGCGTGACCCGAGGCTGTCTCAAGGAGGCGCTCAAGATGCTGCGGCACTTCTTGTACTTCTTTCCGCTGCCGCGGGGGAAGTCCAGCTACAGCTCGATGAGCTCGCGGTGGTAGTGACCCAGGTCGAGCTGCTCCCGCTCCGGGTCGAGGCGGATGCCGAAGTCCTGCATGGCATTCGCTCCGAATAGCAGGTCGATCGGACGACCGCCGCCGTCGTCTCCAATGTCGGGCAAAACGTAGGCGGTGACTGTGACCGCCTTGCCGCGGATCGAGCCCTGCAGGACGCACATCTTCCGCGCGGCGTACTTGTGACCTCCGAGTGCCGTCCGGAATGGACGGTCGAGCGCGACAACCCTCCCGGCGGATGCGGCCGACTCGCGGATGTAGCTGTTCCGGGAACCCGAATCGAAGATCGCGTAGAGCTGCTCGGAGCCGACCTTGAGCAGGTCGAAGATTCTTCCCATGGGGTCCTCCAACACGCAGGGATGGTAGCACTGCCCGTGTCGCCGAACAAGCCGCGAGCAAGGCTACCCCTCGCGGATGAGGGCGATCAGCTCGTCCGTGGAGAGCTTGCCCGCCTGGTCCGCGCCGTCGAGGACCCCCTCGACCAGGTCCCGCTTCGAGGCGTGCAGCGAGAGGATCTTCTCCTCGATCGTCCCCGTCGCCACGATGCGGTAGACGGTCACCGGCTTCGTCTGCCCGATCCGGTGCGCACGGTTCGTCGCCTGGTCCTCCACCGCGGGGTTCCACCAGGGGTCCAGGTGGATCACGTAGTCCGCCGCCGTCAGGTTCAGCCCCGTCCCTCCCGCCTTGAGCGAGATCAGGAACAGGTCGCCCTCGCCGCGCTGAAACGCCTGGATCGCCAGGTCACGCTTCGCCGCGGGCGTCGACCCGTCCAGGTACTGGTACTTCACCCCGAGCGCGTCCAGGGCCTCCCGCACCAGCGCCAGCAGCGACGTGAACTGGCTGAAGACCAACGCGCGGTGCCCCTCGTCCCGCAGCTCGTCCACCGTCTCCAGGAAGAGCTCCAGCTTCGCCGAGGCCGCCTTCGTCTCGGGCAGGACCAGCCGAGGGTGGCAGGCGAGCTGCCTGAGCCGCGTCAGCGCCGCGAGCACCTGGAACCGCTGGTCCTCGTCGGCCTCCTTCGTCGTGAGCTTCGCGAGCGCCGCGAGTCGCGCCTGGTCGTACAGCGTGCGCGCCTCCGGCGACAGCTCCGCGTCCAGGCGGATCTCCGTTCGCTCGGGCAGGTCCTGGAGGACCTGGTCCTTGGTGCGGCGCAGGACGAACGGCCGCACGAGCCGGGCGAGCGCCTCTCGCCGCCTCGGGTCGTGGTCCCGCTCGATCGGCGCCGCGAACCGCTCGCGGAAGCGCTCCCAGCTTCCGAACAGCCCCGGCGAGATCGCCCGGAACAGGCTCCAGAGGTCCCCCAGGTGGTTCTCGATCGGCGTCCCCGTGAGCGCCACCCGCCACCCCGCCGCGATCTGCCGGATCGCCTGCGCCGTCTTCGTCTGGCTGTTCTTCACGAACTGCGCCTCGTCGAGGACCAGCGTCCCCCACTTCACCTTCGCCAGCCGCTCCACGTCCCGCATCGCCATCGCGTAGCTCACGACGACCAGGTCCCCGTTCTTGATCTCGTCGGGCTCCGCGGCGCGGTCCGTCTCCCGGTAGAGCACGGGCCTGAGCTTCGGAGCGAACCTCCTGGCCTCCGCGATCCAGTTCGACGAGACCGAGGTCGGCGCGACCACGAGCGCGGGCCCGTCCTTCGCGCGATCGAGGAGGAGGGCCAATGCCTGCACCGTCTTCCCCAGCCCCATGTCGTCCGCGAGGATGCCTCCTACGCCCCACGCCGCCAGGCGCGAGAGCCAGCGGTACCCCTCGAGCTGGTACGGCCGGAACTCCGCCTTGAATCCCTTCGGGGGCTTCGGCTCGATCTTCATCGCCCGGTCGAATCGATCGAGGAAGGCCTCCCACGCGCGGCACGCCTTCGTGAGGCCGATCTCCCGCACCGCCTCGCGCAGCAGCGGCGCGGCCTCGGGGCCGATCCGCAGCTTCCCGCGATCGATCTGGAGAAGGTCGCCCATCTCTCGGAGGCGGTCCTGGAAGAGCTTCGAAATCCGCACCCACACCCCGCCCGTCACCGGGATGTAGCGGCGGCCCTCGCGCAACGCCTGGATCACCTGCGCGAGTGGAACCACCGTGCCGTCGATCTCCAGCTCCCCGTCGATCCCGAACCAGTCCTGCGCGTCCTGCACCGCGACGCGGAGGTCCTTCGGCGTCGCCTCCCTCGAGAGGAGCATCTTCCGCGCCGCGTCGTCCCACTCGACGACGAGGTCCTTCCACTTCTCGTCCTGCAGCGAGGCGACCAGGTCGAGGGCGTCGTCGTCCGACTCGAGGACCCAGGACATCGGCGCGACCGTCGGGCGAGCGGTGAGACCCAGGGCCTCGCCCAAGCCCTTCGCGCGCTCGGCCTCGTCCGCCAGACGCCGCTTGACGCAGACACGCTTTCCCCCGGTGATGTCGCTGACTCGCTCGGGCGGCTCCCCCGGGGCGACGAGCGGGCCTCCTGCGAGCGGTCGCAGCCGGATCGAGGCGACGAGTCCCGAGGAGGCCACCGGCGCGAGGCGCACGAGGATCCGCGTGTCCCCTGGGACCTCCTCGCCCGCGAGCTCCGCCGGGAGGTCGACGGGGAGCGCCGCTTCGAGCCCCGGGAGTCGGGCGACGATCTCCGCCCTCGCCTCCGGCGGGAACACGGACCGCCCCGCGACGAGGATGACGACGATCTGCTGCACAGGACGGGCCGCGAGCGCGAGCACGACCCGGTGCGCGCCGGGGTCGAACACGACGAACCCGTCGACGCCCGCGTACCAGGAGTCGCCGGCGTCCAGCTCGACTCCCCCGGCCGAGACGACCGGCACGAGGCCTCCGTCGTCGAGCACGTCGAACCGGAGACGCAACGTACCCATCTCGACACGGACCGCCTGATCCAGGTCGTCCTCCCAACGGAGGTGCGGGTGTCCGATCAGGCGCTGAAGCGCGTCGAACGCGTCGCCGCGGTTTCGACGACCGTAGTGGATGGAGCCTTCCAACGCCTCGGCGGCGCGCAGGTCGGCCTCCGTGGCCGAGGGCTCCTCGCCGTCGGCGAGGCGGTCCGGCCTGAGGACGCGGCCCCGCGTCCAGGAACCCGAAGGCTGGAGCTTCTGGACGTAGGGCTCCACCTGGAGCACGCCGCCGGACCTCTTGAGCCTCCACGTGACGCGGTGGACCTCGGCCGGCGCCGGCGGCGGTGCGGCGTCGCGAAGGACGGGGTCCAGGCTGGCGAGCGCCCTCGCCCACGAGGGGCGGGAGAGGTCCTCGCGGACGCGGTCCCCGATCTCCGAGCCGGGCGTCTGCACGTGGTTGATCAGCTCGCGGAGGAGCAGGACCCCGTGCTTGCAGAGGTCCTTCTCATGGAACTCGCGGCACGTGCAGTGAGAGCGGAATTCGGTGGAGAGCTGCGAGAGGTCGAGCGCGGCGCGAAGCGGCCAGTAGTCGCCCGCGGTGACGTCGGCCGAGAGGAGGAGACGGGTCCGGTCCCACGAGTATCGGCCCACGCTCCCGCGCATGGTGGGCCCGAGCTTCAAGTCGCCCTCGGCGTCGCGGAGAAACCCGTTCAGCACGGAGTCGAGTCCCTCGTCCCGCGGGACCGATCTCGCATCGGCGCCGGCGAGGATGAAGGCGGTTCGCCCCGACACGACCGACACGTCGACGCGGTCGTCCTGGACGAGCAGGGGCCCCAGCGGACCGACGGGGAGCGTCCATCCCTTCTCGAACGCCGAGGCGACGACGTGGAGCATCTGCCTGGCGGCGAAGACCGGGCCGGGCGGAGGCGACTGGAGGAGGAAGATGAGCTCTTCCACGAAGACCGATCGGGCCTTCTGCCAGTCGCTGGGGGAAACGGGCCCGTGCGGCTCGACGACGTAGCGCCGCCGCTGGAAGTCGACGCAACTGAACTTCAACTCCGTCGGCAGCGGGCCCGCGCCGGGAGACCGGCTCCAATCGTAGACGAAGGCAGCCTCGCCGCCGTCGGGTTGGTCCTTGGGGTCGAGCAGGCGAGTGGCCAGCGTCAGCGTCGTAGGCGAGACCTCGGTCTCTTCGACGCCGGAGATCGTCCGGTTGAGGAAGTGCAACGTGAGGTCCAGGGGCGGGCCGTCCAGCGGGCAGAAGGGGAAGAGGCGGTGCCCTGGGACGAGGAAACGCCCTTCACGCTCTTCGAGCATGAGGCGCACGACGAACGAGGCCCGGTGTGCGACGGTCCGCGGCGTGTGGTGCTTCTCGCCGACCCGCGCGATCCCCGGATGGGCCGCGAGGCGGCGGGCCAGCTCCTCCCGTCCGAGGCCGGCGGCGCCGACGGCCGCGATGACCTCCTCGACGAGGAAGCTGACCTCCTGATCGAGGACCCACTTCTCGACGACGGCCGGAAGGGACGTGGCAGCCTCCTGCGTGGATTGAGGGGAGACCATGGGCGCCCGTCTCAATGCCGCCGCTTGCCCTGCTTGCCCTGGTCGTCGTAGGCGTCGACGATCTCCTGGACCAGCGGGTGGCGCACGATGTCGTGACGCGTCAGGTAGACGAACTCCAGTCCCTGGATGTGCTTCAGCAGGCCCTGGATCTCGATCAGCCCGCTCGTCTTGCCTGACGGGAGGTCCACCTGCGTGATGTCCCCCGTCACCACGATTCGCGAGGCGTTCCCCATCCTCGTGAGGAACATCTTCATCTGCTCGCTCGTCGTGTTCTGCGCCTCGTCCAGGATGATGAACGACTGGTTCAGCGTCCGACCGCGCATGTACGCGAGCGGCGCCACCTCGATGACCTCGGTCTCCATCAGCCTGCGGAGCTGGTTGTAGTCGAGCAGGTCCCCCAGCGCGTCGTAGAGCGGCCTCAGGTACGGGTTCACCTTCTCCTGGAAGCTCCCCGGAAGGAACCCCAGCCGCTCCCCCGCCTCCACCGCGGGTCGTACGAGCACCAGACGGCGGATCTGGCCCTCCCTGAGGTGCTTCACCGCCTCCGCCACCGCCAGGTACGTCTTCCCCGTCCCCGCCGGGCCGATCGCGAAGACGATCTCCTTCTCCTCCATCGCCCTGAGGTACCGCCCCTGCCCCTCCGTCTGCGGCATCGGAAGCGCCCCCTTGATGTGCACCCCGCCGTGCCCCTCGCGGTGGCGATCGCGCGACGCGGGCGGCTCGTGGGACGCGCGCAGCTCCACCGGCGCGTGGCCGTCCGACTTGTCCCGGATGAGGGCCTCCACGTCCGCCGCGTCCAGCCCGCCTCGCCGGCGCACCTTGCCCAGGAGCGACTCCAGGATGCCCATCACCTTGTCGACCTGGTCCGACTCGCCGATCACCTTCACCGTGTCGCCCCGGGCGATCACCATCACGCCGAAGGCGTTCCGGATCTGCCGGATGTACCGGTCCGACGTCCCGAAGACCTGCACGAGGTCCTCCGGCCGCTCGATCTCCAGGGTCTTCTCCGTCTTCACGCGCGTCTCCGTCCGTTGCCGAAGAACATGTCGTGCAGCGCCGCCACCGCCGAGGGGACCTCGAGGTTCTCGATGAGGAACGCCAGGTTGATCCGCGTCGCCCCCTGCGAGATCATCTGCACGTTGATCCCCGCCCGCTTCATCGCGTCGAACACGTCCCGCTCGATCCCGCTCGCCGACCGCATCCCTTCCCCCACCACGCAGACGATCGCCTTCTCCGGCTCGACCGTCACTTCCGCGAACTCCGACAGCTCCTTCATCGCCGGCTCCAGGTTCCGGTCGCTGTCCACCGTCAGCGAGACGCTCACTTCCGACGTCGCGATCATGTCGATCACGATCTGGTACTTCCCGAACGTCTCGAAGATCTCCGACATGAACCCCGCGCGGTAGAGCATCCGCGTCGAGACGATGTTGATGAGGTACAGGTTCCGCTTGTACGCGATGCTCTTCACCACCCCCTCGACCGCGGGCTCCCTCAGCACCACCGTGCCCTTCGCGCTCGGCTTGAAGGTGTTGAGCACACGGACGGGGATCCCCTTCCGCACGGCCGGGATGAGCGTGTACGGGTGCAGCACCTTCCCGCCGTAGTAGGCCAGCTCGCTCGCCTCGTTGAAGCTCATCACGTCGATCGGCCTTGCGTCCTTCACGAGCCTCGGGTCGGCCGTCATCACGCCGTCGACGTCGGTCCAGATCTGGATCTCCTCCGCGTCGATCGCAGCGCCGACGATGCTCGCCGAGTAGTCGCTCCCGTTCCTCCCGAGCGTCGTGATGTCGCCGTTCTTGTCCTTCCCGATGTACCCCGTCACGATCGGCAGCCGGTCGTACTTCTTGATGTTCGAGAGCATCAGCGCGTCCGCCTCGGGGAGAGGGCTCGCGTTCCCGAAGTTCGAGTCCGTCACGAGCCCCAGGTCGAAGGCGTCGATGGCGATGGCGGGGTACCCCTGCCGGTTGAAGAACTCCGCGACCGTCCGGCTGCTCAACCGCTCGCCGAAGCTCGCGACGTAGTCGAGCGTCCTCGGCGTGAGCTCGCGCACCAGCGAGATCCCCTTGAGGAGGACCTCGAGCTCGGAGAGGAGCTTGTCGAGTAGCCCGGCATCGAGCCCGAGGTCGGCGAGGATCCGCCCGTGGAGCTCGCGGATCTCCTGCGCCTTGACGGTCCCGGTCGCGGCGGTCCGCGCCGCTTCGAAGAGCTTGTCGGTCACGCCCTTGTGCGCGCTTGCGACGAGCACGGGGTGCTTCGCCCGGGCGGAGCTGACGATCTCGAAGACGGTGCGGATCCGCTCCGCGTCGCCGACGCTCGTCCCGCCGAATTTCATCAGGATCATGGCTTCCTCGGGCTCTGGCAGACGCGGCATTGTAGCGGGGGGGGGGGGGGCGGGCGCCCCCCCCCCCCCCAGGAGCAGAACACAAACAAC
>CAZYRM010000001.1:0-82018 GCA_964649705.1 uncultured Planctomycetia bacterium | reverse complement strand
GGGGTGTGCGCCCCCCCCCCCCGCTACAGTGCCTTCTCGAACGCCTTCCGAAGCTCCAGGGCGTTCGGGGGCCGCCGCTGCGGATCGACGTCGAGGGCGCGGTCGACCACGGCCGCGACGGCCTCGGGGAGGCCCGCGGCGCGCCGCGACATCGGCACGACCGGCGCCCTCAGGAGCGCCTCGAGCGCCTCCAGCTCCGTCGGGGCGTCCGGCACGTCGTACGGCGTCTCCCCCGTGAGCATGAAGTAGATCGTCGCCGCCATGCTCCAGACGTCCACGCGCTCGTCGACGTACTTGAAGTTCATGAGCTGCTCGCGCGGCAGGTAGCCGAACGTCCCGCTCACGGGCAGGTGCTGCGTCGTGATGCCGAGGCTCGCGTCGTCCCCCGAGAGGGCCTTCGCCAGGCCGAAGTCGGAGAGCCTCACGGAGCCGCCGTCCGGCTCCGTCAGGAGCAGGTTCTTCGGGTTGACGTCCCGATGGACGATGCGGCGCTGGTGGAGGTGCGACAGGCCCGCGAGCGCCTGGAGGACGAGGGGCTCGGCCTCGTCGATGGAGAGCGGCCGCTGTCGGCGGCGGAGGAGGTCGTCAACGGAGCCCCCCGCGCAGTGCTCCATCGTGAACCAGGCCTGGAGGCGCCCGGGGGACCCCGGGTCGGCGAGCACGCCGCAGTCGTGGATCCGCACGATGTTCGGGTGGTCGAGCTTCTGGAGGAGGACGATCTCGTTGCGGAATCGGTCGAAGGCCGTGCCGTCGGCGTCGATCACCGGGTTCAGGACCTTCATCGCCATCTGCGAGCCGTCCGAGCGGCGTCGCACGAGGTGGACCTCGGCGATCCCCCCGCGACCGAGGAGGTCGAGGCGGCTGTAGCCCGGCACGTCGTGCGACGGCGCGGGGGGCGGGCCCTTCCCGCCCGCCGAGGCGGCCTCGCGGCGCGCGTCGGGGTCCGCGGAGGAGAGGACGACGATGGAGGTGTCCCCCACGGCGAGGCGGTCCTGGTGGCGGAGGATCGCCTCCGCGTGGCGCTGCCCGTTGACGAACGTGCCGTAGCGGCTTCCGAGGTCCTGAACGCGGAGCCCCTCGGGATGGGCCTCGACGAGGCAGTGGGCGCGCGAGACGCGGCTGTCGGTGATCAGGAGGTCGGCGGCGAGGCCGCTGCCGAGGCGCACGGGCCTGCCCTCGCGCACCTCGATCCCCCGCCCCGCGTTCGGGCCGTTGCGGACGATGAGCCAGTAGTTCTGCATGAATCGAAGGGCGATTCTATCCCAGGCTCGGAATGGGTTGCCAGTGCCGCGCGGCCTCACCATAATCGCCGGCCTTTCCGGGAGGGCGCGATGGACTGGAGACTGCTCGCGGAGCGCGTCATCGCGGGCGCGCGGCTCTCGCGCGACGAGGGGCGCGCCGTGCTCGCCGCGCCGCGCGAAGAGGACCTCGCCCTCCTCGACGCCGCTCATCGGGTCAGGCGCGCCTTCCACGGGGATCGCCTGCGGATCCACGTGCTCCGCAACGCCATGAGCGGCGTCTGCCCCGAGGACTGCCGATTCTGCTCGCAGTCCTCCATCTCGGACGCGCCGGTGAAGAAGTACGCCCTCCAGTCCAAGGCGGAGCTCGTCCGCGGCGCCGTCGCCGCCAAGGAGCTCCACGCGTGGAAGTACTGCATCGTCACCGCCACGCGCGGGCCGAGCGAGAAGGACCTCGACCGGATCTGCGACGCAGTGCGCGAGATCAAACGGACCGTCGACATCAAGGTCTGCACGTCGCTCGGCATCCTGACCCGCGACCAGGCCGTCCGCCTCAAGGAGGCCGGCGTCGATCGCTTCAACCACAACCTGGAGACCTCCGCGCGCTTGTTTCCCTCGATCTGCACGACGCACACGTACGAGGATCGCGTGCGGACGATCCGCCACGTCAAGGACGTCGGCCTGCAGGCCTGCTGCGGCGGGATCCTCGGGATGGGAGAGACCCACGAAGACGTCCTCGACCTCGCCTTCACCCTCGCCGACCTCGGCGTTGACAGCGTCCCCGTGAACTTCCTCGACCCACGGCCCGGGACGCCGCTCTCGGGGGCGAGGCCCCCCTCGCCGCGTGAGTGCCTCCGCTACCTCTGCCTGTTCCGCCTCGTGCTCCCCCGTCAGGACCTGCGCGCCGCGGGAGGCCGCGAGGCGAACCTCCGCTCCCTGGCGCCCTTGGCGCTCCTGGCGGTGAATTCCATTTTCTCAGGTGGGTACCTTACGACTCCCGGCGCCCCTCCCTCGGAAGACGCCCGGATGATCCAGGATCTCGGCCTGGAAGTGGAGGAGGTCGTCCCCGAATGACCCGCGCCGAGATCGTCCGCCACGACCTCGCACACGTCTGGCACCCCTTCACGCAAATGCGCGAGTACGCCTCGCACGACACCGTCGTCGTCGCGCGAGGGCGCGGCCGATCGCTCGTCGACGCCGACGGGCGCGCGTATCTGGACGGGGTCTCGTCTCTGTGGTGCAACCTCTTCGGCCACCGCGTCCCGTCCATCGACCGGGCCGTTCGACGCCAGCTCGGGCGGGTCGCGCACTCGACGCTCCTCGGCGTCACGAACGAGCCCGCCGTGGAGCTGGCACGCCGCCTCGTCGAGGTGGCGCCCAGGGGCCTCACGCGGGTGTTCTACAGCGACGACGGGTCGACCGCGGTCGAGGTGGCCCTGAAAATGGCCTTCCAGTACTGGCAGCAGGCCCACGGGGGGCGGCATCGCGCGCGCCAGGAGTTCGTCACGTTCACGAACGCCTACCACGGCGACACGATGGGGAGCGTGAGCCTGGGCGGGATCGACCTCTTCCACCGGGTCTATGGCCCGCTGACGTTTCGCTGCCGCCGCGTGCCGGCGCCGTATCCGTATCGAGGGGAGGTCGACAGCCTCGGGATGCTGGCGAAGACGCTCCGCGCGAGGGAGAGGCGAATCGCGGCGGTCGTGCTCGAACCGCGCGTCCAGGGGGCCGCGGGGATGCTGGTCCAGCCGCCGGGGTTCGTGCGGGAGGTGAGGCGCCTGTGCGACCGCCACGGGGCGCTCCTGATCGCGGACGAGGTGGCGACGGGGTTCGGGCGGACGGGGACGATGTTCGCCGTGGACGCGGAGCAGGTGCGCCCCGACTTCCTGTGCCTGGCGAAGGGGATCACGGGAGGCTACCTGCCGCTCGCCGCGACGCTGACGACGGAGGAGGTCTACCGCGCGTTCCTGGGGCGCTACGACGAGTTCAGGACGTTCTTCCATGGCCACACGTACACGGGGAATGCGCTCGGCTGCGCGGCGGGGATCGCGACGCTGGATCTGCTGGCGCGCCCGTCGACGTGGGAGGGGCTTTCGCGAGGCATCGAGGCGCTGGGCCGAGAGCTCACGAGGCTTTGGAGCCACCCGAACGTGGGCGATATCCGACGCGTCGGCCTGATGACGGGGATCGAACTCGTGGCGGATCGGGAGAGGAGGCGCTCCTTCCCGTCGCGGGAGAGGGTCGGATACCGCGTGTGCCTGGCGGCGAGGAGGCACGGCGTGCTCCTGCGGCCTCTGGGAGACGTGGTCGTGATCAACCCGCCGCTCACGACGACGCCCGCAGAGATGCGCCGAATCGTGGGCGCCGTGGAGGCGGGACTCGAGGCCTGCGACGGACGATGATCCTCTTCGTGACGGGTACGGACACCGGGGTCGGCAAGACCGTGATCGCCGGTGCGCTGGCCATCGCCGCGCGCGCGGCGGGAAAACGGGTCGCGGCCCTCAAGCCCGTCGAAACGGGCTGCGCGGGCGATCCCCCCGTTGCCGCCGACGCCGAGTTGCTCGCTTCGTGCGCCGGCGCCAGCGCAGAGGACGTCGTGATGTGGAAGCTTCGGGCGCCGCTCGCGCCCGCCGTCGCGGCCTTCGCGGAGCAGACAGAACTCTCCCTGGACCGGATCGCGGAGAAGGTGTCCTCGCTGGCGGCCCTCTCGGACATCGTGATCGTGGAGGGGGCCGGGGGGCTTCGCGTCCCGATCACCTGGGCGGAAGACTACCTCGACCTTGCCGTGAGACTCGGCGCGGAGGTGGTCCTCGTCGCCCGCGCGGGGCTCGGCACGATCAACCACACGCGACTCACCCTCGACGCCCTCAGACGGCGGGACGTGCCCGTGCGGGGCGTCGTGTTGAATGCCTCGTCGCCGCCGGTCGGGCCGTACGACCATCGAGTGTATTCGTCCAACCTGGACGTCCTGCGCCATCTTGCCCCCCTGGAGCGGTTCGAGGCCGTCCCCTACATCGAGGGCGGGGCCTCGTCCCGTTGCCTTCGAGTCGCTGAACTCGTGACATGGCTCCTGGAGTGACATGGACCCCTTCTCCGCCGAGCTCGCGAGACTCGAAGAGGCGAACCTCCTGCGCCGCCTGCGCGCCCTGGACGTCGTCGGCCCGACGCGGGGCCGCCTCGACGGCCGCGACGTGGTCCTCTTCTCCACGAACGACTACCTCGGCCTCTCGGCCCACCCGCTCGTGCGCGAGCGCGCCGCCGCCGCGGCGGCCGAAGGGATGGGCCCGCGCGGCTCCGCGCTGCTCTGCGGCTGGTCGCGCCTCCACGAGGAGCTCTCCACCCGCCTTGCCGCCTTCTTCCGCGCGGAGGCCTGCTTCCTCTTCCCCACGGGCTACCTCGCCAACCTCGGCGTCTTCCAGACGCTCGGCCGCTTCGGCGGGACGGTCCTCTCTGACGAGCGGAACCACGCGAGCCTGATCGACGGCTGCCGCCTCTCGAGGCTCGACGTGCGCGTCTACCGCCACCTCGACGTGGGGCACCTGGAGGAGCTCGTCCGCGACGCCCCTCCGCCGCGGACGATCGTGAGCGACGCCCTGTTCAGCATGGACGGCGACCCGGCCCCGGTCCTGGAGATCGCGCGGATCGCGGAACGGTACGACGCGCGGGTCCTCCTCGACGAGGCGCACGCCTTCCTCGTCTACGGCCCCGAGGGGCGCGGCGTGGGGGCGGCGATCCTGGGGCCCCGCCTGATCCGCGTGGGGACGCTCTCGAAGGCGTTCGGATCGCTCGGCGGCTTCGTCCTCGGCCCGCGCCCGTTCGTCGACCTCGTCGTGAACCTGGGGCGCACCGGCCTCTTCAGCACGGCCCTCCCCGTACCCGTCGTCGCTGCCGCCCTGGCGGCGCTCGACGTCGTGGAGCGGGACGGCGCGCTTCGCGAGCGCCTCTGGTCGAACGTCCGCCTCGCCGCGGACCTCTTCCCGCGCGGCGTGGGCGCCTCCTCCCCGATCGTGCCCGTGATCCTCGGCACCGAGGAGCGGGCCCTCGCCGCGGCGGCGGCGCTCCTCGACGCCGGACTTCACGTCCCGGCGGTCCGTCCCCCGACGGTCCCGGCGGGGACGTCGCGCCTCCGCGTCACGCTGACGGCGGCCCACGCGGAGGCCGAGGTCCGCTCCCTCGCCTCGGCCCTCCGACTGGCGGTCGGGACCGGCTTAGGCTAGAATCGGTCCCGCAGGAAGCCCATGAAGGTCGATCGCTCGCCCGATCGCGTACGCATCCGCTACCTCGCCCCGCTCGAGACGCGCGCCGTCGCGATCCGCGCGGGCGTGGTGGTGCTCTTCCTCGTCCTCATCCCGGCCGCGCTGCTGCTCCTCGACGTCTCCTTCCCCTATCCGAGCCCCGTGTTCCTCGTCCTGCTCCTCGTGGGGGTCTCGGCGGCGCTCGGTGTGGAGCCTCACCGGGTCGAGGCCGATCGCGCCCGGGGAGTCGTTTGGGAGGTCCCCTCGCGCCGCGGCGAGGTGGTCGTCCCCGCGCCCTCGGAGGTGCACCTGATCGCCGAAGAGCGCGGACTCGGCTCCGACGAGCGGCCGATCGTCTGGTGGCAGGTACGGGCGGGCACGGAGGAGGCCCCGCTCGTCGCGGAGAAGGTGGGCGCCGAGGTCGAGATGGGCGAG
The DNA here is from genome assembly GCA_964649705.1 of uncultured Planctomycetia bacterium. GTDB lineage: Bacteria > Planctomycetota > MHYJ01 > WSZJ01 > CAZYRM01 > CAZYRM01. The sequence continues at coordinate 76,110 of CAZYRM010000001.1, read as the reverse complement.
GTGGCCGCGGAGCTGGCGCGGTTCTACAACGTGCCGCTCGTCCGCAGCCTCGCGGACGGCCGCGAGGTCCGCATCGAGCCCTCCGACCTCGACCTCTCGTTCGTCGACCGAGTCCGGAAGTACCCTCGCACGCTCGGGCCGATCCCCTCGCCGTCCGACACGGTCGAGATGGAGGACGAGGGCGGCGCCGTGACCTACCGCTGGGACGCGCTCACGCCCGCGACCGGCGTCTTCCTCCTGGCGCTCTGGGTGCTCTCCTGGTTCTACCTGACGTGGCCCGTCGTCCCCGAGGCCGCGGGGGGGCGGGAGCTGCGATGGGAGATGGCGCTCAGGACAGGCGACTGGGTCCACTTCGCGGTGACGGTCGTCCCGGCGCTCCTTCTCAGCCTCCTGGCGGTCTGGTGGAACGGGAGGCTGACGCTCAAGGGCGAGGAGGTCCGCCTCGAGGTCCGCATCCTGTTCCCGGTCGTGCGTCGGACGGTAGCGCTCGCGGACCTCAGGGAGGTCTGGGCGTCCGGTCTGACGCTCCTTCTTCTCACGCGCACGGGCCAGGCAGGGGCGCTCTTCTTCGACTGGGGCACGTCCCGGGCGGCGCGCTTCATTGCGGCCGATCTCCGCTACCGCCTCGCCGGCTCCGCGGAGCGCGCGAAGGCGTAGCCTACACCGGCTTCTGCGGCTTGTCCGGGACCTCGATCCCGTACTTTTCCATCCGCCGCGTGAGCGCCATCCGGTCGATCCCGAGCGCCCGCGCCGTTGCCCGGACGTTCCACTCGTGCTCCTTGAGCGACTGCACGATCGCGTCCTTCTCGATGTCCTCCAGCGTCGCCCGCGGCGCGATCCGCTTCGCTACCCGCGTCCCCGTGCGCTCCTTCACCGGCGCCGCCCCCTTGCGCATCTGGGGCGAGAGCTGGTCCGGCCCGATCACCTCTCCCCCCATCGCGACGAGCTTCTTGACCTCGTTCTCCAGCTCCCGGATGTTCCCCGGCCAGTCGTACGACACCATCGCCTCCATCGCGCCCCGCTCGATCTTCCGCTCCGGGTGCTCCGTCCCCTTCGCGTAGGTCTCCAGGAAGTGGTGCACGAGGTACGGGATGTCCTCCCTCCTCTCGCGCAGCGGCGGGATCGAGATGCCGATCACGTTCAGCCGGTAGAAGAGGTCCTCGCGGAACTTCCCCTCCTTCGCCATCTCGTCGAGCTTCCGGTGCGTCGCCGCGATGATCCGCACGTCGACCTTCACCGAGCCCTTCCCCCCCACCGGGCGGATCTCCCCCTCCTGCAGCACCCTGAGGAGCGCCTTCTGCATCTCGGGACCCATGTCCCCGACCTCGTCGAGGAGCAGCGTCCCCCCGCTCGCCAGCTCGAAGAGCCCCTTCTTGTCCCGGTCCGCCCCCGTGAACGCCCCCTTCACGTGGCCGAAGAGCTCGCTCTCCAGGAGCGTCTCCGGCAGCGCGGCGCAATTCTCCGCGACGAACGGCTTCCCCTTCCGCGGCCCGTTGAAGTGGATCGCCCTCGCCACCAGCTCCTTCCCCGTCCCGCTCTCGCCATGGATGAGCACCGGGAACTGCGTCGGCGTGATCTTGTCGAGCAGCTTGAACATGTCCTGCATCGGCTTCGAGACGCCCACGATCTGGTCGTAGCTGTACTTCGTCCCCAGGTCGTCCAGCGCGCGGCGGAGCATCCTCGTCTCCTCCGCGTGCCACTGGTGCAGGCAGCTCGCCTGGAGCGGCGATCCGATCTTCCGCGCGAAGGCCATCAGGAGCGCGAGGTGCTCCTCCGTGAATTCGCGGTCGAGCGCGGTCGTGTCCAGGTAGAAGACGCCGATCACCTCCTCCTTGAGCGCGATCGGCGCGCACAGGATGCTCTTGAGCGACAGCTCGATCACGCTTGCCTGGTCCTTCACGTTCGCGTCGAGCGTCGTGTTCCGGATCAGCACCGGCTGCCCCGACTTCGCCACCTGACGGACGAGCGTGTAGCTGACCGCGTGCGCCTTCCCCTCCAGCTCCTCGTACGGGATCGCGTGCGCGCACCGGGGCCTGAGGAAGCCCCCCGGCTCCTTGAGGAGGATGATCCCGCGCTCCGCCCCCGTCACGTCGACGACGAGCTTGAGCGAGACCTCGAGCATCTTCTCGAGGTCGAGCCCGCAGTCGAGCACGCGCGACACCATCCCCATGAACGTCCGCCCGTCGCGCGAGAGGGCCATCGCGTCGAAGTCGGGGTCCGTGATCCCGCCCTTCACCGCCGCGTCGTCCCGGACCCCCGCCTCCGTGCCGTAGGCGAACACCCGGTCGCGGCCGTTCCGCTTCGCCGTGTAGAGGGCCTCGCCGGCCTTGAGCGCGATCTGCTCCGCGTCCGGCGCGTCGACCGGGAACGCCGCGACGCCCGCGCTTGCCGTGACGAGCGCCTTGGGGGAGTCCCCCGTCTTTCCCATCGAGAAGGCGATCGCCCGGACCCGCTCGAGGACCCGCTCCGCCATCGCGGCCGCGCCCGCGGAGTCGGTGTCGGGGAGGAGCAGCTCGAACTTCCCCCCCTCGATCCGCCCCAGGACCTTCTCCCCGCCCGCCCGCTTCGGCGCGACGACCATCGTGTCGTCCTGGCGCAGGAGGTCGGTGAGGATCTGCGCGACGCCGAGGATCACCGTGTTCCCGCCCTCGGGGCCGTGGATGTCGTTCACGAGCTTCAGGCGATCGACGTCGACGTGGACGAGGGCCACCGGCCGTTCCAGCCTCCGTGCGCGCCTGACCTCCTCGCGGAGGCGGAGCATGAAGTAGCGGTGCGACTTCAACCCCGTGAAGTCGTCGACGATCGTCTGGCCGTAGAGGTTCGCGTTCTCGATCGCGATCGCCGCCCCGCTGGCGAAGGCCAACATCACCTCGATGTCGTTCTCCGCGAACGTCTCGCCCTCCAGGTACAGGACGCCGAGGGCGCGCTCGTGGACCGTGAGCGGCAGGCAGGCGACGGCGCGGGCGCTTGCCGTGCCCGCCTGCCGGTCGCGCGTCACCACCGGAGTCCCGCCGCGAAGGACCGCGTCCACCACTCCGTCCTCGACGCGCGCCTCGGAGAAGGGGATCCCCTGACCGTCGCTCGTGCGCGCCACCTTGCAACGGAGTTGCCCGTCGTCCGCGAGGATGAGGAGGCCCCGATCGGCGCGGAAGAGGCGGATCACGTTTTCGGTGATGCTCCTGAGCAGCGTCTCGAGGTCCCGCTCGCGCGTCAGGTCCCGCGTCACGCGGAGCAGCTCCAGGAACCTCGCGCGCTCGTCGCCCGAGAGCCCGGCCGCCGGGGCGGTCTCCGCGAGCGTCGTCGCGAGGTTCAGCGCCTCGCGCACGTCGCGGCGGGCGAGGAACGCCTCCGCCATCCGCGCGGGGAGCTTGGAGGCCTCCTCGCGGCACGCCGCGGCCGCGCGACCGGCCTGCTCCCTGGCCGCCGGCATGTCCCGCTGCGCCGCGCGGACCTGCGCGAGGGCGATCTGCGCGGCCCACCCGCCGGCGCCGGCAATCTGGACCGCCTCGCGGGCGAGCGGCAGGGCCTGCTGGACGAGCTCGCCGCGGCGCTCCGGGGCGGACGCCGCCGCGCGGGAGAGGAGCACGCGGACCTTGGCGACGAGGCAGTCCGCCCGGACGGCGCGCACGCCGACGCGGTCCAGGAGGCGGAGGGCCTCGTCGGCCGCCGCGAGGGCCTCCTCGTGGCGCCCCGTCTCCGCGAGGGCCCGCGCGAACGTCGAGAGGACCGGACAGAGCCGTCGGGCGACGCGCGCCTCGCGCCACGTCCGCGCCGAGCGCTCTGCGACCGCCACGGCCTCGTCCGCCCTCCCCGCAAGGAGCGCCGCCTCGGCGAGCGTCCCCTCGGCGCGCGCCGCCTCACGGGGCATCCCCTCGCGCGCGGCGACCTCGGCCGCGCGGCGGGCCGCCTGGGAGGCCTCCGCGAGCATCCCGAGCGAGACGGCCATCTCGGCGAGCTTCGCCTGGCAGCGCACGACCGCCGACCACTCCGTCGCCGTGGTCCCGGTCTCAGCTCCCTCGCGGAAGGCGCGCTCCGCCTCCTCGTGCCTCCCGAGGCGCCAGAGCGCCACGCCGACGTTTGCGAGATGGCGGGCCTCCTGGCCGGCGGCGCCGGCCGCCCGCGCGACCTCCATCGCCTTCTGGAAGTGCGCGAGGGCCGCCTCCGGCTTGTCCGCCTCGAGCGCGATCCCGCCGAGCGCGCCGTGGACGTATCCGAGCGCCTGGGGGCTCCCGATCCGTCGCGCGAGCCGCTCGGCCTCCTTGAGGTGCACTCCGGCGAGGTCGGCCGAGCCCTGCCGCGCGTGCAGGCCGACGGTCGCGACGTGGACCCGCCACATCGCGGGGAGGTCCTGGGCCTTCCCCGCCGCCTCCAGCGCCTCCGCGAGGCACTGGAGGGCCCTGACGTGGTCGCCGACCGAGGCATGGACGTCCGCGAGCGTGGCGAGCACGGCCACGAGCGAGGCGCCCCCGTCCGACTGCTTGCGCGCCCAGGTCAGGCACCCCTCCAGCTCCGAGAGGGCCCGCGCGCGGTCCCCCTTGACGCGGCAGGCCGCAGCGAGGGCCATGCGGAGCGAGAGCGTCCCCGCGTCGGCGGAGCCCTTCGGGAGCTGATCGAGCATCTTCCTCGCCCCCGAGATCGCCGCGTCGGCCTCGCCGCGTTCCACGAGCGTCGAGACGAGCACCGCGACAATCGCGGCGCGGTCCCCAGGCTCCGCCGCCGCCTCCAGCCGCGCGTGGGCCTCCGATGCCGCGGAGAAGGCGCGCTCGGTGTCGCCCGCCTCGAGTGCGGTCTCCGCGAGCCTCCGAAGCACGCGGGCCTGGTCGGCCGGGGGAAGCGAGGCATCCTTCCACGCCTCCTCGAACCGCCCGATCGCGGAGCGCAGGTCCCCGCACCAGGCCTCGACCTCGGCGAGGGCCTCGATGGCCCGCTTGCGCTGCGCGGGGACCGCCTGGGCAAGCTCGAACGCGCGGCGGGCGAAGGCGAGCGCGCGGCCTGGGTTCGCGCCGCGCCTTGCGGTCCGCGCCGCGCGGACGTACGCCTCGATGGCGCGGTCCGCCTGTCCCCCGCGGTCGAGGTGCTCGGCGAGACGGTGATCGGCCTCGTGGGAGGCCTCGAGGGCCGCGGCGACGATCCGGTGCAGCGCCTCCCTGCGCTTCGCGTCGAGGTCGGAGTAGGCCGCCTCCCGCGCGGCGTGGCGCGCGACACGGTAGAGCGTCCCGCGTCTCGACAGGGTCCCGCGGCGCACCAGGGAGGAAAGGAGGTCGTACACGGCGTCGGCCTCGATCCCGCTCGCGCGGGCCATCAGGTCGACGGAGACCTCCGCGTGGAGGACGGCCATCAGGTCGACGACGTGCCTCTCCGTCCGCGACAGCGCGCGGAGGCGCTCCCGCTCGCGGTCGATGGCCGACGAGGAGGCGGCCAGCCGGAGGACCTCGTTCCGAACGCCGCTGAACGGCTCTGTTCCGCCCCGAGTCGCCACGACGACGAGCATCCTCGTCGGGCGGGCGCCGTCCGACTCCTGGCGCGCGATGTCCAGCGCGCGGGCGATGTGGCGGGTCGACGCGATCGCCGCGTCGTCGGCCCACTGTGCGTCCTCGACGACGACGAGGAGGGGCGTTTGGCGGGACGCTTCCACCAGCATCGTTGAGAGGTGGTGGGCCGCGCGCGCGCGATCCTGTTCCGCCGCGCTCCCGAAGACGGAGTCGGCCTCGCCGCGCCGCCCCGCGAGGACCGGGCGCGCCGGCTCCCTGGAGGGGTCGGACTTCGTTGTCCGCGAGGGGGGCGCGTCGATCGCGGCGAACGGCCCCAGCGGCCCGTCCGCACCGTCCAAGCAGGCCCCCTCCAGGACCTTCGCCCCCTCGATCCTCGCCGCGAGGCGCAGTTCGGCGACGAGGCGCGACTTGCCCGAACCCGCGTCTCCGTGCACGACGAGGAGCGGCGGCGTCTCCCGCTTCCCATCGAAGGCGTCCCGCATGAGCGCCAGCGCCCGTTCCAGCGGCGAGGTGATCGAGGGGCCCTGCTCCGGCAGCTCGACCTCGGCGCCCAGCTCGCGTTCGACCTCGCACTCGCGCCCCGTCAGGCTCGATAGGAGGCGGATCGCCTCGTTTGCGCTCGACGGCCTCGATGCGGGGTCCCTCGCCAGGAGCTTCATGATGAACTGCGAGATCGCCGGCGTCGTCCCCTTCGGGGGCGGCGCCTCCGGCCCCACGACAGCGCGCAGGAGCGTGAGCCCCTCCCCCTCGAACGGCCCGCGACGCGCGACCACGCGATAGAGCGACACGCCGAGAGCCCACAGGTCGCTCCGCGGGTCCTCCGGCCCTTCCAAGAGCCGCTCCGGCGCCGGCAGCCCCAGCGGCCCGCGGATCGGCACGCCGTCCACCTCGCGGTCCCGCGCGGAGAGCCCGACGTCGAGCAGTCTCGCCTCCTCGCCGACCACGCGGATCGACTCGCACCTCAGGTCGACCCCGACGACGCCGCGGCCGTGGAGGAAGGCGAGCGCGCGCAGGAGCTGCGCCGCCGTCGCGGCGATCCGCGCCTCGTCCCACCCCTCGCTTGCGGCGTAGAGGTCCGGGCCGACGACGTGCTCGCTCGTGAAGAACTGGTCCTGCGTCCCGACGATCGCGCCCGTCTCGAACGCCTGCGCGAGCCCGGGGTGCCTCATCGCGGCGCGGGCGCGGAACCCGCGGCGGAGGTGCTGGACCCGCTCCCCCTTCGCGCTCCGCGCTTCGGAGGACAGGTCGGCGTCCTCCCGGACCACCCGCAGCACGAGCGGCCCTCCCCCGAGCGAGTCCTCCGCGAGGAAGGCCTCCCCCCAGCCGTCGTCCGCGAGCGCCTCGAGGACCTGGTATCGCGAGTTGACGATCTCGCCGATCACTCCCTCGTCAGCTCCCACTGCATCTTCACGTCGCGGACGACCTCCTCGGGCGGGTCCTTGCGGAAGTCGGTGAACCCGACCTTCTCGATCCTCGAGAGGATGAGCGTCTTCTCCTCGTTGCGGTACCCCTCGTTCAATATCCCGGTCCCGGGGACGGCCTCCTCGCCGTAGCCCGAGCTGAACTCCACCCCGTCCTTCCCCACCAGCGCCTTGCCGCCGCTCACGCCGAGGTAGGCGAGCTTGGGCGGGGCGTAGAACTTCAGCGCGATCCGCCGGTGGCACTTGGAGCAGGTGAAGCTCGGGTCTCTGACGCCCTCCATCCGCTTCTTCTGGCCGCAGACGGTGCAAAAGGCGAGGCGGTCCGTCGAGAGCATGGGCCAGTCGACCGACGGCCGCGACTCCATGCCGACGTCGACGACGGGCGGCTCGCCCGAGTATCCGCCGGCGACGACCGGGCCGTCGCCGCTCCCGCGCCGGTCCCCGTGGTGGGCCGAGAGGACGTCCTCGAGGTACTTCTGGTGGTCCGGGGAGAGCGTCGTGTACGGGAGGCTGAGCTCCGTCCCGTCGGTCCGGACGAGGACGATGGTGACCCAGAGGGTTCCGGGGCGCCAGCGGTTCTGGTACTCGCGGACCTTGACCTCCTGGACCTCGTTGTACGGGATGGCGACGTGCCCGAGGATGCTCCGCAGGACGATCCGATCGGGGTGGAGGTCGATCCGCCAGGAGAGCCTCCACACGCCGAGGACGCCGACCGCGAGGCCCAGGAGGACGAGGAGGACGCCGCCGCCCTTTCGCGGGCCCTTCGGGGCGCCGACGCGGGGCGGCGTGAAGAGGAGGTAGGCGCCGGGGAGGAGGAGGAGGATGCACGCCGCGAGGAGCCCGAGGCCGAGGTACGGCGAGAAGGAGAGCGTATCGACGTCCGCTTCGATCGTGTGGACGCTCGCGCAGCCGGGGAGCAGGAGGGCCCCGAGCAGGGTTGCCGTCAGAAGCGCGCGGGGCCGACGGTTCATGCCGCCTACTTCCCCTCGATGAGGAAGAACACGCCGAGGGCGCCGGCGACGAGGATGCTGACGACGAGCACGATGGCGACGACCTGCCACGGGATCATCGTGCGCATCCACTGGGGGCCGCCGCGTCCCGCGCGGCGCCTGCGGCGACGGTCCCTGCCGAACGCCTCGAAGTGGATGCGGCCGAGCGAGGCCTGGCAGGCCCGGCAGCCGACGACGTGCGGCCTCCACCGGTCCGAGTCCTCGTCCGGGAGGATCTGGCGGAGGTATCCCTCGAGGACCTCGTTCGTCGGGCAGGCCTCCACGGCCATCTCCTCCATTCCCGTTCCCGTTCCCGTTCCCCTTCCCATTCCCAGCGCACCAGTCACTCTGGGAAAGGGAAAGGGAACGGGAAGGGGAATGGGTCGGTACTCCAAGCGCGGGCCGGAGTATACCAACGGCCCTGAGGGGGGTCAATCGGGTCGACGAGCCTCTTGCCTCGCCAGCGAGCCAGTGGTATGCTTCCGGCATTCACGGAGACAGAGGGATGGCCGAGGCAATCACACCATCTAACAACCGGCCGCCCACCAACTTCCGGCAGCAGGCCGTGAGGGCGCGGCAGAACCAGGACGTCCGGAGGGCCCAGCAGCAGGCCCCGGCGGACGCGGGCGCCCCGGCTCGCGAGAGAGCCGACCGCGCGGAGGGTGCGGCGAACGACCGGGCGGTCGAGGCCGCGGCGACCCGTCGCGTCGAGGCCCGGCGCGCGAACGACCGGCCGAGGGAGACGCAGCCGCCTCCGGGCCAGGTCCTCGACACCTTCGCGTAGAGCGCGGGCGCGCGGCGGGTCGATATACTCAGTAGAAGAGATGTCGCGCCTCCTCCTCATCTTGACGCTCGCCCTCCCCGCCCTGGCCGGCGACTTCGTCGACGGCTTCGAGGACGACCTCAACACCGACGGGCTCCCCGACGGCTGGCGCCGCTACTCGGACAACCGCACGCACCCCGTCTACAACCCAATCGAGCTCGTCGAGGACGCCGCGCACGTGCGCGAGGGGCATCGGGCGATCCGCCTTGCGACCATGGACAGGAACGTCTCGCTCGTCAGCGCAGTGCCGAGTCCCGTCCTCTCGGCCGTCGACCCGCGGAAGGGGTACTCCTTCTCCGTCTGGGCGATGACGGAGGGTCTGACGGCGTCGCGGGCCTTCGCGACGATCGAGTGGCTCGACCGCCTCGGCGCGCCGCTCGTGCCCCCGCGGAAGCAGAAGACCGACGTGACCGCCGCGCGGACGTGGACGCTTCTCGACGCGCGGTTCGAGTCCGTCCCGAAGGAGGCGCGGTTCGTGCGCTTCGGCCTGCACGTCGAGGGGAGCGACCTGTCGGGCTCGGCGTGGTTCGACGACCTGATCTGGCGCGAGGAGATCCGCATCCGCGTCGCAAACCTCGATCGCAAGGGGTTCGTCGTCCACGAGGGGCAGGCCGCGCGGATCGAGGCCTCCTGCGAGGACCTGGAACCCGGCGAGTACGAGCTCGCCCTCTGGGCGCACGAGTACGACGGCCGCGACGTCCCGCTCTCCCTCGAGGAGGGGGAGGAGCGGGTCCTGCGCGTGGGCTCCGCCGGGGATCGGCAGGGCCAGCCTGCCGGGGCGCGCCACCCCGTGCACGTGGGCGGATTGCGCGACTTCCAGGCGCGGTACCGGATCGAAGGGATGCCGACGGGCTTCCTGGAGCTGGTCTTCTCGCTGCGCCGCGAGGGCGAGGAGGTCGCACGGCGTCGGGTCGGGTTCTTCTCCCCGCCGGACGCCTTCCTGTCACCCCTGCTCCAGAGCGACTGGGGGGTCGAGCTGAAGCCGGAGACGGACCTCGACATCGTGGACCGTCTCGGCGAGATCCACCTGGGGCGCGCCCGGGTGCTCCTCTGGGACGGCTCTCCCGAGCGGGAGGCGGAGCTGGCGCGGAGCGGAGCGGCCGACGATCTGCTGTACCGGTTGACGCAGGCGGGAACGACGATCAGCGGGTCGCTCGCGACGCCGCCGGTCGATCTCCTCTCCGAGGGGGGCTCGGCCTTGGGGATGGGCCAGTTCCTCGCGGGGTCGCAGGCCTCGTGGGCCCCGGCGTTGGAGAACGAGTTCAAGCGGTACCGCGAGTCGATCCGCGAGTGGCGCCTGGGCGGGACGGGCGGTCGGGAGTTCGAGGGGCGCCTCGGGCTGGACGGCCTCGTGAAGCCGATCGGCGAGCTGCTCGCACGGGACCTCCCGAACGTCGGCGTGACGCTCCCCCTGCCGATCTCGGACGCGAAGAACGGCGTGGCGCAGCTCGCGACGGCGCAGACGCTGCGCGGGATCGACTTCTACCTCCCCGGGGACACGGATCCGGATGCGGCGAAGACCCTCCTCGACGAGGTCAAGCTCTTCCCGGAGGCGGCCTCGGTGACGATCGGCCTGGGCGAGCTGGTGACGGGAGACGCGGGCGCGTCGTTTCCCGAGCAGGCCGGCGCGCTGTGGCGTCTGGCGGGGCTTGCGACGCACAGGCGGATCCGGAGGCTCTCCGTGTCGGAGCTCGTCTCGTCGCGGGCGGGGCTGTTCGACCTCGACGGGACGCCGACCCCGCTGCAGGGCGCGTACTGGATGGCGCACAACGCGCTCGCCGCGAAGGACCCGCTGGACATGGAGGGGAGGCGGGCGATCTGGTACCGCGAATCGGAGAAGGAGCCCGAGCGCGGGATCGAGCAGCTCGTGTTCCGCCGGGGGGACCGGACGGTCGTCCTCGCCTGGCTCGCGGACGGGGGGGCGGCGATCGACGTGCCGCTCCACCTCGGCCACGACGTGAAGGCGCTTCGCGTCGACGGCCGCGTCCTTCCCCTCGTCCCCGGGGAGGACGGCGTCAAGCGGGTGACGCTGGGGCGCGAGCCGGTCCTGCTCTACGACATCGACCAGCGCCTGTTCGACACGCTCAGGACGCTGACGTTCGATCCGCCGGTGGTGTTCTCCGAGAGCAGCCCGCAGAAGGTCCTCCTCAGGTTCACGAACAAGTTCCTGGTGCCGTTGGCCATCAAGGACCTCGCCATCGACTACCCGGAGCACTGGAAGGACTCGAGGCTGACGTGGGAGGAAGTGCCGCCCGGCGGGGAGGCGAAGCTGGAGGTCCCGCTCTGGGTGCCGGAGTCTCAGAACCTGGGCGTCGTGGAGTTCGGGGTGGTCCTGTCGATCCGCGCGGGGAAGGACTACGACGGCCTGCAGGCGGGGCTGCACATGGAGGTGAAGTCGGAGAGCGGGGCGAAACTCGAGCTCATCCCGCGCTGGACGCCCGGGGCCCTGGAGGTCGAGGTCCGCCTGGAGAACGGGGATCGCCGCTCCTCGTACGTCCTCTCGCTCGGCATGGGAGAGGGGATCCCGGTGAAGACCGACGTGACCGAGACGCTCGATGCGCGCAAGCCGTGGACGAAGACCTACAAGTTCCCCGCCTCGGACGCGCTCGTCGACCGGACGATCCGCGTCAAACTGAACGAGCCCCAGGCGACGACGTTCCTCTCCGCGATTGCGAAGGTCCCGCCCCGCCGGTAGCCGAATTGGCCCTGGCCCGGACGGGCCAACATGGGTTCAATAGTGGCATGCCCGGGAGGATCCAGGGTCGCGTGAGTCTTCCGGATGGACGGCCTGCGGTCGCCGCCCGCGTGTTCGCCGTCCTGTCCACGCGTCCATACCTCACGACGGACTTGGGGAACACGGGCGACCTCGGCGCATTCGACGTCGAACTTCCAGAAGAGACGCTCTGGATCGTGGCCGACATGGAAGGCCACGGCCCTGGTTGGGTGCGCATCGAATGCGAGAGCCCTCCCCTGGGTGAACAGCAAATCTGCCTGCTTCGCGCCTCGTGGATTGGGGGGCACGTGCGAAGCTCGGATGGTCAGCCGATCGCCGGAGCGACGATTGAAGCCCACACGCACGAGGTCGGTTGGATGCCGTATCGGAGGGTGCGTTCGGGAGCGGACGGGAAGTACGTGCTTACGGGCCTTCGTCCCCTTCCGCACGCGCTCCTTGTTCAGGCCACCGGGTGCGCCTTCTCACACGAATTCCACGTGCCCAACGCGTGCGATGACGCAGACTTCGTACTCCGCCCCGAGTCGCGAATCGAGGGGATCGTCGTGCGCGCCGTCGATGGGTGCCCCGTCGCCCGCGCGAGCATAGCGTGGAACGGCACTGCTGCCTTCCCGCAAGATGGGATTAGAACTGACGAGGTCGGGCGCTTCGTGATCGGGGGATTGCGATCGGGATGGTGTGCCGTGCGCGCCGACGCCGAGGCGTACGCGCCATGCGTCGCCAAAGTGGACCTCCCTGGGGAGGCCCTGTCCGTTCCACTTCGATTGGAGCTTCGTCCCGGTGGGACGATTCGTGGCAGGGTGGTTCGCATGGAGGACCACAAGCCGATTGCGGGCCTCCTCGTTACCTGCCTGCCGCCCGACATGCAATACGACGCCACCTTTCATCAGTCCGCGACGACCGATACCAATGGGCTCTTTGAGATTCCCTGCGTCGCGTCAGGGGAGCGATCCATTGAGGCACAAGGCCAGACCCTCCCTCGGATCCGCGTCGCTTGCATCGTGGCGGAGGCGACGGCCACCGAGGTCGAGATCTCCGTCCCGTCAGGCGGAGTGCTCCAAGGACGGCTTGTCGGGCCAGAGGGTACCGGGATGTCGGGTGTGATGCTGAGCGCCAGCGGCGGCGAACCGTGGGGGCATCGCAGCGAGGTCTCCGGATCGGATGGCCGATTCCAGATCAACGGCATCGCACCCGGTTCGTGGATGCTCTCCGCAAACGCGCTCTCCGAGCACGATCCACTCCTCAGGACGGCTTACTTCTCCCCGTGGGTCCGGATCGGTGAGTCCGAAACCGCGGAACATGATGTCCGCCTGGACCAGGGCATCAAGCTCGTCGGTCACCTGCGCCGCGGTCCGCTTCCGTTGGAGGGACACCGTGTAGAGATCGTTGGGACGCAGGCGGCTCAATGGCATGTACACACGAGTACACGCGCGGATGGCGTGTTCATCGTCCGCACGCTGTCGAGTGGCGCCCTCCGGATTCGGATCGACGACATCAGTCGAGACCTGGTCGTTCCGTCCGACGTGCGCGAGTGGAACTTCGACATCGACGTTCCGTGGAGCCATGTCCAGGGACGCGCCGTGGATGCCGTCACTCGACACGGGATCGAGGGGGTCGCGGCAACCATGTTGTCTGTCGGACCTCTCCCACGCAGCGTCCGCGACATTCATGATCGAGAGGTGGGGCGGTGCCGTTCGGAGGTGGATGGGTCCTTTCGACTGGAAGGGCTCCCCGCCGGGGAGTACATCGTCGCGTTGGTGAAGACGGGATACACAATGCATACGCAAGCTGCGCGAATGGAGCCGGACGGGCGGCTGGATCTCGATGTTCAGCTTGCCCCAGCCGCCGACATGATTGTGAAGGTCGTCGACGCATCGGGACACGATGTGCCCGGAGCCACGCTTGGCGTCGCGGACGACAAAGGCCGCGAGGTCAAGCGGTTTGCGGACCATCGCGACGAATGGTCGCCGGGTCGATACCCGAGAGGGCTGGACGGGCCTCTGGAGAGGAAGGGGCTTGTGCCGGGCCTCTATAGGGGCGAGGCGATCGCCGGCGACCGTCGTGTGCCGTTTGAAGTCCTGCTCGGACCGGGCGAGCGAAGGAACATTGTGCTCATGCTCTGAGTGAGCCGAGCATCGCCCTTCTTCGGGCACGACTCACTCTGGCTTGGTCAGGACGTGATCCAATCCTCGACGCGCAGACCGGGAATGCGCGCGTAGTCGCTTCCGTTGTGGGTCACCAGGGTCAGATCGTTGACCAGCGCGGTTGCCCCGATCAGGAGGTCGAGATCGGGTGCGGGCTGCCCCGAATCCAGCAGCGCAGAACGCAATTCGCCGAATCTCCTCCCCACTGCTCTCGTGACATCCTCAATCTGCACGCTTCCGAGCAGCTCCTCGAGGGCTCGTTGCCTCGCTGCGGGAGCCGAAACGCGCAACGCCCACGTATAGAGCTCTCCCACGGTGATGGCCGAGACATGGTGCCGACCGGAGTGCTGCAGGACCTTGGTCCAGACGTGGGAGTTGCCCTTCAGGAATGCGGAGCAGATGTCCGTGTCGAGCAGGAAGCTCATGCCTCAGTTCTCCGGCCCCGGACCTTGCGCTGCTGGCGGTTCCAATCGACATAGCGATCAAGGGCGTCACCGTCGTCAGCCCATGCTCCGAAGGCGAGACGAAGGCCATTCGCGGCGTTCTCCTGGCCCTTCGATGGCGAGGGTTGGACAGTGACCGTGACTTCTGAGCCTTCCGGAAGGCCCGGATCCCGGTCGAGGAGGATCGTCTTCCCGCGAACGATCCCTGTCCACTTGTCCGTGCTGTCGGCCATGGCTCGCCTCCGCCCGTTGCGCGCTTCAAAACGGAGGATATGCCATCCACGGATCGAGAGTCAAGCACGCTCCCCCTCGCGAACGCCGAGCGGCCGCCAGGCGGTTCCGGCGTGGACCGCGCGGCCCCCGTGGCGTAGAATCCCGGCGTCCCCGGAGGCCCCCGTGACGCCACACGAGCCCCAGGTCCCCGACCCCACGCTCCTCGACCGGACGCCGTCCGATACGCCGACGATCGCCAGCTTCGGGCCTCCCCCGACCATCGCGACCCCGGGGCTCCAGCGTGCCGGCCTGACGCCCACGCAGGCGACTCCGGGCGCGGGCGCGGGCCCGATGCCCCTCACCGCGAACCGCGTCACCGGTCCGCCCCCGACGGGCCTCGCGGGGTACGAGGTCCTCGACGAGATCGCCCACGGCGGCATGGGCGTCGTCTACCGCGCCCGCCAGATCGGCCTCGACCGCGTCGTCGCCCTCAAGGTCATGATCGCCGGCGAGCACGCCTCCCCCGAGCTCCTCGAGCGCTTCCAGCGCGAGGCCCGCGCCGCGGCGAAGCTCCAGCACCCGAACATCGTCCAGATCTACGACGTCGGCCGCGACGGCTCGAAGCACTTCTTCACCATGCGCCACGTCGACGGCCCCTCCCTCGCGGACCGGATCCGCAAGAAGGAAATCACCCCGCGCCGCGCGGTCGAAATCGCCCGCAAGGTCGCCCTCGCCCTCGACTACGCCCACGCCCACGGCGTCATCCACCGCGACGTGAAGCCCGCCAACATCCTCGTCGACTCGCAGGGGGAGCCCCACCTCGCCGACTTCGGCCTCGCGAAGGACCTCTCCTGCGAGGGGGTCACCGTGCCCGGGGCCTCCCTCGGCACGCCGAACTACGCACCGCCCGAGCAGGCCTCCGGGGACACCGAGCGCGTCGACGCGCGGAGCGACGTCTACGCGCTGGGGGCATCCCTCTACGAGGCGCTCACGGGGCGCCCGCCGTTCGCCGGGGACAGCATCTTCGCGGTCCTCAAGGACGTCCTCGCGACCGACCCCGTGCCCCCGCGGAAGGTCAACCCGAAGATCCAGCGCGACATCGAGACGATCTGCCTCAAGGCGATGGAGAAGTCGCAGGAGCGGCGCTACCAGACCGCGAAGGAGATGGCCGACGACATCGGGCGGTACCTGGAAGGCGAGCCGATCCTCGCGCGGCCGGCCTCGTGGGCGGAGCGGCAGTGGCGCCGCGCGATGAAGAACCGCGGCGTCGTCGCGCCCACGGCGGTCGCCGTGCTCGTCGTCATCGGCTTCGGCGCCTGGGTCGGGTTCGACGCGTGGCAGACCTCTCGGCGCGTCCGCGAGGAGGTCGCCACGGCGGCGACGTGGGAGCGCCAGGCCGACGCGGCCCCCTCTCGCGACGACCGCCGCGCGCTCTACACGAAGGCCCGAGACCTCCTCGTCGGCGCCATCCGCCTCGACAAGGGGAACGGCGCGGCCAACGAGGCCCTCGCCCGCGTCACGGGCCGCCTCGACGCCATCGCGAAGGAGGAGGAGAGGGAGCAGCAGGCCGCCCAGGACAAGGCGGACTCGGCCTCCTCGGCGCTCGCCAAGTCCCAGCTCGTCTCGAAGGCCTTCGCCCGATGGGCGCGCGTCTCAGGCGCCCTCGCGCAGATCGAGGCGATCGCCTACGACGACCGCCTCTCCGAGGCCGAGAAGGCCTCCCAGTCCGAGGCCGCCTGGCCGCCCATCGAGAGGTTCCTGAAGGAGACCCCGGAGGACTCCGCGTCCCGCGGCGCGGCCCTCGCCCTCGTCGGATGGGCGATGCGGGTCCGCGGCGACGAACGCGGCGCCGTGATGAAGATGAGGGAGGCCGCGGAGGCCGACCCGGACCTTCCGTTCGGGAGGCTCATGGAGGCGCTCGACATCTTCCTGCAGCTCGTCGAGATCCAGCCTCTGCCGTCGATGGTCATCGGCCCGACCGGCATCGAGGTCGGCGAGTCGCGCGGCGTGCCGGAGAATATGGACGTCGCCGCGAAGCACCTCGCGAAGCTCTTCGCCGAGGCGCGCGCGGCGCGCGTCTGGGGAAAGGAAGGGGCGGAGGACTTCGCGGCCTGCATGGAGGGGATCCTCGCGATGCAGGCGGGCGAGTGGGCGAAGGCCGACGAGTGCTTCACGCGCGCCCTCACCGCGCCGGACCTCGCGGCGTTCGAGTCGGGCCTCCTCCTGGGACGATCGGAAGTCAGGTACATGGCGGAGAGGCTCCAGGAGTCGCTCGACGACCTCGCGGCCCTGGCGAAGGCGCGGCCCGGCTGGTCGACGATCCCCTTCCGCGAGGGCCAGGCGCTCTACGCCCTCGCGCTCGAGGGGGCCTGCAAGGGGGAAGACCCGCGCGCGCGGCTCCAGGAATCGATCGCGAGGTTCAACGAATCGATCGCCCTCAAGGACGAAAACCTGGAGGCGTACGCGAACCGCTCCGTGGCGTGGCAGCTCCTCGGCGAAGCGGACCTGGCCCGCGGCGTGGATCCGCTCCCCTCCTTCCGGAAGGCGCTCGAGGACTTCGAGGAGGTCCTCGCACGGGCCCCGGACCACGTGAACACCTACGTCAACCTCGGGAACGTGGGGATCCTGACCGGGCAGGTCCAGGCCTCCCGCGGCGAGGATCCCCTGGCCTCGTTCGACCGGGCCATCGCGGCGTTCGATCAGGCCCTGGCGAGGCGTCCGGACATGGCCGAGATCTACAACAACCGGGGGAACGCGATCTGCTCGAGGGCGGACTGGCAGGGGAGCCACGGGGGCGACCCGCGAGAGGGGATCCGGAAGGCGATCCGGGACTACGACGAAGCCCTCCGGCTCCGCCCTCGGATGGCCTCGGCGTTCAACAACCGCGGGACGGCGTGGAACGACCTGGGGCAGTGCGAGGCCGCGCGCGGGGTCGACCCGACGACCTCCTACGAGAAGGGGATCGTCGACTTCGGGCGGGCGTCGACGATCGAGCCGAAGTACGTCGAGGCCTGGGTCAACCTGGGCCAGACCCGCGCGAACCTCGGCGAGTGGCTCCTGCAGACGCGGAAGGACCCGAGCGGGCCGCTCGAGAAGGCGATCGAGGACCTCGGGCGTGCGATCGCGCTGAACCCGGCCTTCGTGGGGGCCTACGACACGCGAGGGGTCGCGGGGCGGCTGCTGGGGCACTGGGAGGCGTCGCAGGGCAAGGACCCGCGCGCGACGTGGGACGCCGCGGTCCAGGCGCTGGACGAGGCGACCAGGCGCAACGCCGGGTTCGCGAACGCCTACAACAACCGCGGGCTGATCTGGCTCTCTCGCGCCGAGTGGGAGGCGAAGGCGGGGATCGATCCGCTCCCGTCGCTCGAGAAGGGGATCGCCGACAACGGGCGGCTGCTGGAGCTGAATCCCTCGTCGCTGGCCGCGCTGTGCAATCGCGGGAGCTGCTGGGCAAGGAAGGCGGAGGCGGAGAAGCGGCTGGGGAAGGACCCGCTGCCTTCGATCGAGAAGGCGATGGCGGACTACAAGAAGGCGCTTTCGATCAACCCGCGCGTGTACCAGGTGTACCAGTGCCTCGGGTCCGTGTTCGAGCTGAGCGGAGAGGACGCGAAGGCGCTGGAGTCGTACCAGCGGGCGTACGCGATCGTGGGAGACTCGTGTCCGGAGGTGAAGGAGGCGATCGACAGGCTCAAGGCGAAGAAAGGGCCTGAGAGGTAGGGAGAAGCGATGATCCGAGGAACGAATGCGGATACCCGATACAAGACATCTGACATATGACATCTGACATCAGATATGGACCGGGAACCGTCCTGTTGACGGGTCATATCTGATGTCAGATGTCATCTGTCAGATGTCTGATATCGTCGCCTGGAATCCTGCAATCCATCGCGCGTGGAACGAATCGGTTGACCCCGGAAATGCCTTCCACCCCTGACAACGAGAAGCCGACCTTCTACGGCACGCCGGACCCCGATCCGACTCTCCTCGGCCCGCCGGATTCCCCCACCCCCGTGACGATCCCGTCGAAGGCCGCCGCAATGGGGCCCGTGTCCTTCGCGGGATACGAGATCCTCGGCGAGATCGCCCAGGGCGGAATGGGAGTCGTCTACAAGGCGCGCCGCGTCGACCTCGACCGGACGGTGGCGCTCAAGGTGATGATCGCCGGCGAGCACGCCACCGTGGAGATGCTCGAGCGGTTCCACCTCGAGGCCAAGGCCGCCGCCAGGCTCGAGCACCCGAACATCGTCCGGATCTTCGAGGTCGGGGCCGAGGGCTCGCGGCACTTCTTCACGATGCAGTTCGTCGAGGGGAAGACCGTCTCCAGCCTCGTCCGCCACGGAGAGGTCCCGCCGCGCCGCGCGATGGAGATCACGCGCAAGGTCGCCCTCGCCCTCGCCTATGCCCACGCGCAGGGGATCCTGCACCGCGACGTGAAGCCCTCCAACATCATCGTCGACCCCGCGGGCGAGCCTCACCTCGCCGACTTCGGCCTCGCGAAAGACCTCTCGAGCGGCGGGATCACCGCCCCGGGCGCGACGCTCGGCACCCCCGCCTACGCCAGCCCCGAGCAGCTCGAGGGGGACAACGAGCAGGTCGGGCCGCGCAGCGACGTCTACTCCCTCGGGGCGACGCTCTACGAGATGCTCACGGGCCACTCGCCGTTCGGAGGCGACTCGGCGCTCGAGATCATCGCGAAGGTCCTCTACGAGGAGCTCGATCCCCCGCGGAAGCTCAACCCGAAGCTCCAGGCGGACCTCGAGACCATCTGCCTCAAGGCGATGGAGAAGGACCCGGACCGCCGCTACGAGGGCGCGGCGGAGA
Organism: uncultured Planctomycetia bacterium; assembly: GCA_964649705.1. Lineage (GTDB taxonomy): Bacteria > Planctomycetota > MHYJ01 > WSZJ01 > CAZYRM01 > CAZYRM01. Next base: position 57,033 of record CAZYRM010000001.1, on the reverse strand, counting down.
TGGCCGCGGACATCGGTCGCTACCTGGACGGCGAGCCGATCTCGGCGCGCCCGACGAGCTGGATCGGCCGGCACGTCCACCGCGCGAAGCGCTCCCGTCGCGCCCTGGCTGCGGGGGCCATCGCCGTCCTCGTCGTGCTCCTGTGCGGGATCTGGATCGTCGCACAATCGCAGATGCGCCGCGAGGAGGTGATCCGAGGGCTCGAGGAGGCCCTTCGTTGGAGGAAGGGGGCAGGGGCGGCGGCGGACCGCTCGGGGCGGAAGGAGGCGCTGACCAGGGCGCGCCTGGCGCTCCTCGGCGTGCTGAAGCTCGAGGACGGGAACGGGACGGCCACGCGGATGATCGCCGTCCTGGACGGGGATCTGGCGGCGATCGACGCCGAGGAACGGGAGGAGCGCAAGCGCGCGGCCCTGGAGGCTGCCGCGGCCGAGGAGGCGCTCAGGAAGGCCGATCTGGTCTCGAAGGTCCTCTCGCGATGGGGACGGCTTCTCGACACGCTCGGCAGGCTCGAGGCGAACTTCTACGACTCGCGTGTGAAGAAGGCGGAACGTCGCGCGCGGGCCGCCAAACTGTGGCCCGAGTTCGAGGCGTTCATGCGCGAGACGCCGGACGACGAGACCTCCCAGGCGGCGATGAAGGCCCTCGCCGGGTGGGCGAGGGTGTTCACGACGGGCGCCTCCGAGGGCGTGGAGATGATGCGGGAGTCCGCGAAGCAGGACCCCGACGTGCCGCTGGGGCCCCTCATGGAGGCCCTCGTCTCCTTCTGCTCGTACCTGGAGAAGCAGAAGCTGCCGTCGATCGCCTTCGGGCGGACGGGGATCCAGGTCGGCGCCCCGGCGGAGGAGACGACGGAAATGAAGGCGGACCGCGTCCGGATGGAGACGGCCCTCGCGCGGGCGCGGGAGGCGCGCGTCTGGGGGAAGGAGGGCGCGAGCGAGGTCGCCGCGGCGATGGACGGGCTCCGCGCCGTGAACGAGGGGCGCTACGCGGAGGCGGAGCAGGCGCTCTCCGGGGCGCTGGGGGCGCCGGAGCTGAAAGGGTTCGAGAGCGGCCTCTTCTTCGCGCGAGCCACGGTCCGCTACCTGCTGAGGGACTTCAAGGGGGGCCGCGAGGACATCGAGCGGGTGGTCTCCGCGCGGCCGAACCAGGCGAAGGCGTGGGACTACGTCGGCCGGATGCGGTACGCGGAGGCGATCGAGACGGCGTGGCGGGGCGTCGACCCGCGGGGGACCCTGGAGCTGGCGATCGAGGCGCACACGAGGGCCCTGGGCCTGGACGACGGGCCCGCGGAGACCTGGAACAACCGATCGAACGCCCTTCACGAACTGTCGGACGCGCAGGCGGAGCGCGGAATCGACCCGAGGCCGGCGCTTGCGAAGGCGATCGCCGACGTCGAGCAGGTGATCCGCCGGCTGCCGAACGCGGCGGAGGCGTGGACGAACCGGGCGAACCTCAGGCTCGCGGTCGGGCGGGCGGGCGCGGCGCGTGGCGAAGACCCTCGGGCGGAGCTCGATCGCTGCGTGGAGGACTTCGGGCGCGCGATCGCCCTCGGACCGGGCTACACGCCCGCGTACCTCGGACGCGGGAACGCCTGGAAGGAGCGGGGCGACGCGGAGGGGGATCACGGGGGCGACCCGCGGGCGGCGTACGCCAGGGCGGTCGAGGACTACGGAAAGGCCCTGGAGATCCGCGCGACGTTCGCGGAGGCGTACAACAACCGCGGGAACGCCCGCGTGGCGCTGGGGAAGGAAGAGCTGTCGCGGGGCGGGGACGCGAGGGATCACTTCCGACGGGGAATCGAGGACTACGAGGAGATGCTGGCGCGGATTCCGGGGTCCCCAGAGGCCCTCCACAACCGGGCCTTCGCGCGGGTGCTGCTGTCGAAGGCGGAGTCGGTGAGGGGGGACGACCCGAGGCCGACGATCGAGAAGGCGATTGAGGACTACGGAAAGGCGATCGAGTCGAACGCGAACGACCCGGGGACGTACAGCAGCCGCGGGAACGCGTGGCTGGCGCTGGGTTCGGCGAACGGGGAGAAGGGGATCGACCCGCGGCCGTGGCTCGAAAAGGGCGTGGCGGACTTCGAGAAGGCGCTCGAGCTGAACCCGGAGTACGGGGACGCGTACAACAACCGCGGGAACGCGCTCTCCGACATCGCGGAGGTGGAGAAGAGGCTGGGAATGGACTCGCAAGGGACGTTCGAGCGGGCCATCCGGGACTTCGACGAGGCGCTCAGGCGGAACCCCGAGGACGCGGCGGCCTACAACAACCGCGGGAGCGCTCGGATGAAGCTCGGCGACGCGCTGGCGGCGGCGGGCAAGGACGCGGCGGGGGCGTGGGAGAAGTCGCTCGCGGACTTCGACGCGGTGCTGGCGAAGAACCCGCGCCTCTGGCAAGGCCACGCGAACCGCGGGCTCCTGTTTGACCGGCTGGGGCGCTACGAGGAGGCGGTGCGCGAGTTCGACATCGCGATCGAGCGGGTCGGGGACAACGCGCCGTCGCTGAAGGAGTGGCGCGAGCGAGCGAGGGCGAAGATCCCGCGGTAGGATCCTGGGGGTCGCATGGGGACCGACGGCGAGAGAGGGCCAGGCGCCATCGGCGGGTACGAGGTCCTCGGCGAGATCGCGCGCGGCGGGATGGGGATCGTCTACAAGGCCAGGAAGGCGGGCCTCGACCGCGTGGTCGCCCTCAAGGTCGTCGTCGCCGGCGAGCATGCCTCCATCGAGACCATCCAGCGCTTCCAGCGGGAGGCCCGCGCCGCCGCACGACTCTCCCACCCGAACGTCGTCGAGATCTTCGACGTCGGCCAGGACGGCCCCCTCCACTTCTTCACCATGCGCTACGTCGAAGGGGAGTCCGTCTCCGCCCTCGTCAAGCGCGGGCGGCTCCCGTGGCGGCGTGCCGCCGACATCGCGAGGAAGGTCGCCCTCGCGCTCGAGTGCGCCCACGCCCAGGGGATCGTCCACCGAGACGTGAAACCCGCCAACGTCCTCGTCGACGCCGAGGGGGAGCCCCACCTCGCCGACTTCGGCCTGGCCAAGGACCTCTCGGGAGGCCCGTTCACGGCCACCGGCGCGTCGATCGGGACCCCAGCGTATGCCGCCCCCGAGCAGGTCGCTGGCGATCGGGCCCGCATCGGCCCGCGGAGCGACGTCTACTCGCTGGGCGCCACGCTCTACGAAATGCTCGCCGGACGCCCTCCCCACGTCGGCGAGTCCGTCTTCGCCGTCCTGAGCGGCGTGCTCTACGAGGACCCTCCCCTCCCCCGAGCCCTCGTCGCGGACCTCCCCGCCGACCTCGAGGCCGTCTGCGTCAAGGCGATCGAGAAGGACCCCGCGCGCCGATACGCCTCCGCGGGGGAGATGGCGGAGGACCTCGCGCGGTGCCTCGCGGGCGAGCCCGTGCTCGCCGTCCGCGCATCGTCCGTCTCGCGCTGGGCGCGCGCCGCGTCGCGGAACAAGGGGCCCCTCGTCGCCGTCGCGGCGTGCGCGCTGCTCCTCGCCGGAGCGGGCGCATGGGTCCTGCACCGGCACGGCGAGCTTCCGCGGGATTCGGGTCGCTCGGTTGCCTCGGTCGAGGACCGGGAGGCGGCCCGGCGTCGCGAGGACTCCGCGCGCGAGGCCCAGGCGGCGGAGAGGGCCCTCGAGAAGTCCGTGCTCGTCTCCTCGGTGCTCGCCCGCTGGAAGCGGATCGCCCCCACGCTGGCGAGGCTCGAGGCCTCGGGGTTCGACTCGCGCCTCTCGATCGAGGAGCTCCGACTCCGCGGCGACGAGGCGTGGCCCGAGGTGGAGCGCTTCGCACGAGAGACGCCCGACGACTCCGCCTCGCAGGCCGCCATGCTCGCCCTCTTTGGCTGGGCGCAGAGGCTCGCCGGGCGGGTCGAGGAGGGCCTCGCGTCGATCCGCCGCGCCCAGTCCATCGACGCCGACGTTCCGTACGGGCTGGTGATGGAGGCCCTGTGGCAGTTCACGATCTACGCCGAGGACCAGCCGCTGCCCGCCGTGACGATCGGCTCGGGAGGCCTCGAGATCGGCCCGCCGAGGGGCGAGACCGCCGAGATGGCCGAGACGCGCACGCGGATCGTCGCGCTGCTCGACAAGGCGAAGAAGGCGCGCGTCTGGGGAAAGGACGCCGCGGCCGACCTGGGCGGCGCGCTCGATGCCGCGCGTGCGCTCCAGAAGGGCGACTACGAGATCGCCGAGGCGAGGCTGGACCTGGCACTCTCCTCGCCCGACCTCGCGCCGTTCGCCTCGGGGCTCCTCCTGGCCCGCGCCAAGGTCCGGTACCTCAAGCGGGAGTTCGAGGAGGCCCTCGCCGACCTCGCTGAGGTGATCCGCGCGCGTCCGGGCCAGGCGTACCCGCGCTATTTCGCGGGCCACGTCCACCTCGGGCGAGCGGCGACGCATCGGGTCTCGGGACGGGACCCGCGGGAGGACCTGACCGCGGCGATCCGCGCGTGCGATGAGGCGATCGCGCTCAAGCCGTCGTACGACCAGGCCGTGCACGAGCGCGGGATGGCGTGGCACGGGCTCGGCGGGGCCGAGGCGGACCGGGGAATCGACCCGAGGGCCTCGTTCGCGAAGGCGATCGCCGACTTCGAGCGGTGCCTCGATCACGACGTCTCCGGGGCGGCCGTCTGGAACAACCTCGGACAGGCCTGGCGCGACGTCGGCGACGCCGGGGCGGCCCGGGGGGAGGACCCGCAGCAGCCCTATGCGAAGTCGATCGAGGCCTGCGAACACGCCGTGAAGCTCGACCCCGAGCGCGCCGCATCGTTCGTCTGTCGCGCGGGGACCTGGTTCCGCCTCGGCGAGCGTGACGCGGACCGCGGCGTGGACCCGCTGGAGTCGTACGGACACGCCCTCGATGACTGCTCGGAGGCGATCCGCCTGGACGCGGGCGCGGTGGATGCGCGCGTCGGGCGCGCGACCGCGCGGCTGCGCCTCGGGGAGGCGAAGCAGGGCCTGGGAATGGACCCGCGACCGACCTACCGCGAGGCGATCGAGGACTTCACGCAGGCGCTGCGCATGCGGCCCGGGCTTCCCATCGCGCTGACCGGCAGGGCCATGTCCTGGAGGGACCTGGGGGAGGCCGAAACGACGCTGGGCGGAGACGCGGTCGCGAGCTTCGGGAAGTCGATCGCCGACTTCGAAGCTTCTCTCGCCGCGAACGCCTCCTCGCCGGAGGCGATCCACGGCCGCGCGGCGTGCCTCCACGCCAGGGGGAAGGCCGAGGAGGCGGCGGGGCAGGACCCGAGGCCGACGTACGAGGAAGCCGTGAAGGGCTTCGATGCCGTGCTCGCGCTGAACTCCGAGGATGCCGACTCCTACGCCAGCCGCGGCGAGACGTGGTTCGACTGGGGAAACGCGGATGCCGCGCGCGGTGGAAGCGGGGTGGCGCGGTTCCAGAGCGCGATGAACGACTGCGGACTGGCCCTCAGGAGGGACCCGGAGCGTGCCTACACGTGGATGGTCCTTGGGAACGCGTGCCTGCGCCTCGCGCAGGCGATATCCGGCACCGACGGGGACGTTGGCGCGCTGGTCGGCGAGGCGGTCCGCGACTACGGCGAGGCGATCGCGAGGAACTCGCGCCTCTGGCAGGCGCGGTACAACCGGGGGCAGGTCTACGAGGCGGCCGGTCGGCTGGAGGAGGCCGTCGCCGACTACGAGGCCGCCGTCCAGGTCGTCGGGGACGGCGACGCGGGGCTGTGCGAGTCCCTCGATCGCGCCCGCGCGGCCCTGGCGGCGAAGGGACGGGACCCCTTGCCGGACCCGAAGAAGTAGGCGAGAATCCCGGTTCTCCGCCGACGCGAGCACGCATGCCCGACCCCTCACGGCCCTCCCCGGACTCGGAGACGCACCTGCTGCGGACCGCTCAGGAGCGGGGGATCCTCTCCACCGATCAGGTCGAGGAGGCGCTCCGCACGCGGCAGACCCTCGGCGAGGTCGGCATGGCCCGGGCGATCGAGGACATCCTCTTCGAAAGAGGGGTCTTCACGCCGGACCAGGTCCGCGCGCTCCGCCAGCTCGCCCAGGAGACCATGCCCACCTCCGACGCGACCGTGCTCGCCGGGTGGGAGCGCACGACGCCGGGCACGCGGGGCGGGGCCGCGGCGGCGCCGCCGGACGCGGTCCCCGGCGACCCGTTCGGCCGCTACCGCCTGATGGAGCCCCTCGGACACGGCGGGATGGGCATCGTTTGGAAGGCCTGGGACACCGACTTGCGCCGCGTGGTGGCCCTCAAGCAGATCCTCGGAGGCGATGCGGTCCGCGGGCAGACCATCGAACGGTTTCTGCGAGAGGCCCGCGCGGCCGCGCGACTGCGGCATCCGAACATCGTCCCCGTCTACGACGTCGGCGTCATCGACGGGAAGCACTACCTCACGGCCGACTTCGTCGACGGTACCTCGCTCGATCGGCGGATGGGCGAGGAGATGTCCGTGCGCGACGCGGTCGGCCTGGTGAAGACCGTCGCGGAGGCCCTGCAGTACGCCCATGACCAGGGCGTGGTCCACCGCGACATCAAGCCCGGGAACATCCTCGTCGACCGGCAGGGCGTCCCGCACGTCGCCGACTTCGGCCTCGCGAAGGACGCGAGCCCGGGCTCGGGCCCGGCGCTGACGGTGAGCGGGGACCTGCTGGGAACTCCGTCGTACATGAGCCCGGAGCAGGCGCGGGGGCGCCCGGACGAGCAGGGGCCGGCGAGCGACCAGTTCTCGCTCGGCGTGATGATGTACGAGATGGTCACGGGCAAGCTCCCGTTCGGCGGCACGAGCCTGCAGGACATCCTGAACGCCATCACCGACAAGGACCCCGCCCCGCCGACGAGCTACCAGAAGAAGCTTCACGCGGACGTCGAGACGGTCATCCTCAAGACGCTCGAGAAGGACCCCGCGAAGAGGTATCCCTCGATGCGGGACCTTGCGGCCGACCTCGGGCGGATCCTCGACGCCGAGCCGATCGAAGCCAGGCGCCCTGGGCTCGCGAGCCGCACGATGCGCCGGGTCGTCAAGCACAAGACCCTCTCCGCGGCCGTGGTGGTCGGGCTCCTCGGCGCCACGATGGGCGGCATGGCCTGGTGGAACGCGAGGGCGCGGGACGAGAGCGAGACGGCCCGGCGGAAGACGGAGCTCGTCCAGGCCGTCCTCGTGCGCTGGGGCGGGATGGCCGAGCCGATCCGCGAGCTGCAGATGACCGCCTGGGACGACGTCCTCCCGGCGGAGCGGAGGGTGGAGGCCAACCGCCGCGCGTGGGAGGAGATCTCGCGGTTCATGCAGGTGACCCCGAAGGACGAGACCAGCCAGGCCGCCATGAGGTCCCTCGCCGGATGGGCGCGCGCCATCGGAGGCGAACGGGAGGAGGGCCTCTCGTGGCTGGCGGAGTCCAAGCGCCTCGACCCGGACCTCCCGTTCGGGGCCCTGATGGAGGCGCTGCTCCTCCTGTCCCAGTACTGCCTCGAGGCGCCGCTGCCCGCGCCCGGCGGCCGCTCGTCCGAAGCGTCCCCTCCGTTGCCCGAGGAATCGCCTCCTCAGCGCCAGCGGCGCGAACGAATCCTCGCCCTGGTCGACGAGGCGAGGCGGGCGCGGATCACCGCGGGGGAGCTTGCGGACGGGCTGTCGACGGCCCTCCGGAGCCTGGAGGACGTCCGCCTGGGCTCCTACGGAGAGGCCGAGCGGAAGCTGACCACGGCCCTGGACAGCGGCGCGACGCAATGGTGTCGGTCCCCCTTCCTGCTGTGGCGGGCCGTCGTCCGTCGCCAGCTCGGCAAGTTCCCGGCCGCGCTCGACGACCTCGACCAGGTCCGCCGCGCCTGTCCGCGGCTCCACCTCGTGCCGTTCCTCATGGGGAAGGTTCTCATCGACCAGGGCGCGGCGGCGTCGGCCCGCGGCGAGTCCACGGACGAACTCCATGCACAGGCCCTGAAGGAGCTGACGTCCGCGGCGGAGGCCCCCACGCTGATCGTGATGGCGCTGATCGACCGCGGGACGGTCCACCAGCGGATCGCCGAGGCGACCGGCGCGCGCGGCGGCGACCCGATGCCCGAGTTCGCCCTCGCCATCCAGGACCTCTCCGAGGCCGTCGATCGGGACCCCTCCAACATGGCGGGCTACTACAACAGGGCGCTGGCGCACATCGCCCGGGCGAAAGTGCTCGCGCGCGCGGGCGGCGACCCCCGCGTCGATTACGGCGCCGCCAGGGCCGACCTCGATCTGGTCCTCGAGAGGGAACCGGAGAACGCGGCGGCGTACGCGAATCGCGCCCTCGCCCGAAACGAGATCGCAGCCTGGGAATCGGGGGCCAAGGACGTCCGTGACGCCTTCCGCGCCGTCCTGGAGGACCTTCAGCGGGCGAACCGGCTCGCCCCGGGGGTCCTCGAGACCGAGAACGACCTCGGCGTCGCGTGGTTCCGCCTGGCCGACGAGGAGGCCGAGCACGGCGGGAACGCGCTCCCCCCCGCGCGGGAGGCCGTTTCGCTGCTCGGCTCCGTCCTGGCACGCCGTCCGTCGGACCCCGTCGTGCTCCTGAACCGGGGGCTCGCCTCGCTGATCCTCGCCCAGGCGCGGTGGGTCCACCAGGAGGACCCGCGAGGCGACCTCGACGTCGCGGCCGAGCACCTCCGCGCGCACTTGTCCAAGGTGCCCTCCCCGAGTGGCGAGGTCCGGTACCGCTACGCGCTCGCGCTCTTTCTCCGAGGGCAGGCCGAGGCCGACTCGGGCGGGGACCCGCGGGCGGTGTGGAAGACCGCCTTCACCCAGGCGGCGGAGGTCGCGAAGGGGGATCCGACCCATTTCCGCGCGTGGGCCCTCCTCACCGACCTCCACCGGCAGGAAGGGGACCTGGAACAGGCGGTGGAAGCGTGCCGGAGGCTGAAGGAACTCCAACCCGGGAACCAGGCCTTCGACTCCGTGCTCGCGTATCTTACGGACCTCCGGAGTCGTGCGGAGCGGGACGGGCTGAAAGGGTGGGGCCTGTTGGCGTGGCTCTCCGGCGACGCGATGCAGCAGGGCGAGTTCTCGAGGGCGCGCCTCTTCGCGGAGGACGCACTCGCCGGCGCGCCTCCGGAGTCGGACCTCGATGCCGCCGGACGAGAAACGGTCTCCCGCCTGCGCTTCGACCTGGCGCGCGTCCACGCACGGCTGGCCGCGCCCGTCGGAGGCCGCCACGCCGCGCCGTTCGACATCGGCGACGCGGGGCGCGAGGGGCACCGGGGCCTCGCCCTCGCAAGCCTCACGAGTGCGATCGAGCTTGGATGGCGGGATGCACGGGAGCTCGACGCGAACGCCGACCTCGAGCCGCTCCGCTCCGATCCGAGGTGGAAGGGACTCGTCGACTCGCTGCCGCGGAAGTAGCCCTCCCCTGTCCGGCGCGCGGACGACGTTACGAATCCACTCACGCGGCCAAACTCACACCGAGGGGGTCCCCCCAGGCTTGCGTCGGATCGGCGCGGCCGATCGGGGCGCTCGGGCGGGACTTGCGGAGGCGCGGAATCCGCGTGAGCGTCGCGTGAGTGAGGAGCGCGGGTTGCTCCCTCCGGGTGGGACCTTGCGGGAGACGACCGATGCGACGCGCCCTGACGATTCTCGCCCTCTTCCTCGCGACGCTCGACGTCACCGCGCAGGGGACGACGATCCGCGTCGTGACCTACAACATCCACCACGGCGCGGGGACGGACGGCCGTGTGGACCTCAACCGCGTCGCGGGCGTCCTCGGCGGGGCCGACGTGATCGGCCTGCAGGAGGTCGACGTCCACAACGCGCGGAGCGGGTTTGCCGACGAAGCGAAGGCGATCGGCGATCGCCTCGGGATGCGCTACCGGGTGTTCGGCCAGACGAGGTCGTGGTTCTGGTTCATGAGGTACGGGAACGCGATCGTCTCCCGGTACCCGATCGTCGGGTCGCGGAACCACGCCCTGCCTCGCAATCCGGCCGACAGCGAGCCGCGGAAGATGCTCCAGGCCGACATCCGAGTCGGCGCGGAGGTGATCCATGTCTTCGTGACGCACCTCTCCCTCAGGCAGTCCGAGCGGGCCCTCCAGACGGCCGAGATCATGCGCATCATCGGGGGGACCTCCGGGCGCTGCATCCTGATGGGAGACTTCAACGCCCTCCCCCCCGCGGCCGAAATCGCGACGGTGACGAGGACGATGCGAGACGCATGGGCGCTTCGGGGCGTCGGCGCGGGGTTCAGCTTCTCCTCGTGGAACCCTCAACGACGGATCGACTACATCTTAGTCCCCGCCAGCGGCGTGACCCTGGACTCGGTGCGCGTGCGCCCCACGCGCCAGCGGGACGGCTCCCACCCCTCCGATCACCTCCCCGTCGAGGCGGTCCTACGCATTCCCTAACCGTCGAGAATCCAGTAGGATAGGAAGTCAGTCAGGAATCGGAAAATCGCGGTCCGATTTGGACGATTTCCAACCTGGACACCCCCTGGCTCGATGGTTCGGGAGACCGCCATGAAGTACCCGCTCTTCGCCGTCCTTGCGCTGTGCCCCGTGCTCGTGTTCGCGCAGGAGGACTGCCCCCCGCAACCCGACCAGCAACCCCCTCCGCCCCAGGAGGGCGAGGAGTCCCCCCTGCCGATGCCCTCCCCGACAGGAGAGGCCCACCCGGAGGTCGATGGGCTGACGCCCGCAGCGGGGGGTGCCGATAGCGCGGCCCCCGGGGGGCCCAACGGTGCCCCGGTGGATCCGTCGAGGCAGGCGGACCCGAATGCCGCCGCGGCCGCGGGCGCCCGCGAGGACCTGGGCGACTGGAGGGGCGCGGCAGAGGGGTTTGACGCGATCGGCGACTGGTCGAGGGCGGCGGCGAACTGGGGTCGCCTGGCCAAGGACCTCGGGAAGCAGGGGCTCCGGAAAGAGGCGGGCGACGCGACCAAGAAGCGTTTCGATGCCGAGAAGAAGGCGGCCATCGACGACGTGAAGAAGGCCCAGGACGAGGTGAATGAACTCCTGAAGAAGCTGGAGGAGTTCCCCGAGGACGAGTGGTACCAGAAGGACCTCGAGGAGGCGCGGAAGCGGCTCGCCGAGGCGACGGAGAGGTGGAAGGCGGCCATGGAGGGAGAGCGGAACGAGCCCGCCCGCCTGGAGGCCGAGCGCCAGGCCGCGGAGGTGAAGGCGGCCGAGGACGCGCGGAAGGCCGAAGAGGACCGGAACAAGGCGGCTGAAGACGCCCGCAAGGCCGCGGAGGCGAAGGCGGCGGCAGTGGCGAAGGCCGCCGTCGAGGCGAAGGCCGCCGCGGAGGCCGCGAAGGCGGCGGAAGAGCTGAAGACCCGTGAGGCGGCCGAGGCCGACGCGGCGAGGAAGAGGCAGGAGGAGGCCGACCGGAAGCGCGCCGAGAAGGCCGCGAAGGACTTCCGCAAATGGGGCCAGGCCCTCGAGGACGCGGGGTATCAGAAGGACGCCGACGAGCTGCGGAAGGCCGTCCGGGACGCCGTCGAGGCGGTCCAGACGACGGGCGAGATCGCCGGGGCGACGTTCGCGGAGTACCTGCTCGGAAGGTCGCTGATCGCGGCCTTCCTGGAGGCCCTGGGGCCCGCGGCGTACGGCATGTTCGTCGCGACCATCGGCGACAAGGTGAAGGCCGCCGGGACGAGGATCCTCAGGAAACACGAAGCGCAGCTCGAGTACCAGATGAACTACGACACGATGGTGAAGCAGATGAAGGACAATGGCTGGAGCACGAACTTCAAGGACCTCGGCGACGGGAAGGCGATGATGGTGGTGAAGGACGGGGACACCTTCACGGCCGTCGTCCTCGAGCCGAATACGGGCGTCTACTCGTTCAGCGACCGGTAGAGCCCGCGCAGAGGCGCCTCCGGCAGGCCGAGTGCGATGCGGCGAAGGCCTTGCGAGAGAACGGGCACTTTCGCCCCGCTCCATCGATCGATCGTCGCGAATTCCATCACTCCCCCCCTCCTGCTAGAATCCCGCGCTGTCCCCGTCACGAGGTATCCCATGCGCTCCGCCCTGCTGCTCCTCCTCGTCTCCCCCCTCCTCGCCCTCGAACGCGACGGCTACCTGACCGACGCGGCGAAGGCCGTCGACCCCTCGTCCACGCGCAAGCTGACCTCGCTCCTCTCCGAGATCGAGGGGCGCACGGGCTACGACATGGCGATCGTCGTCGTCGGGAAGGCCGATGGGGGATCCCAGACCATGGCGGACGCGCTCCTCAAGGAATGGGACCGTGGGAGCCTCGGGCTCGTCCTCGTGCTGGCGGTCGAGGACGGCGAGTTCAACTTCGCGCACGCGCCCGGCCTCGCGAAGGTCTTTACGCCGAAGTACCTCGCGGAGCTGTCGGATCAGCACATGCTCCCCCACTTCTCCGAAGGCAAGTTCGGCGCGGGGCTCGTCGCCGGCGTGGAGGCCTTCGCCGAAAAGGTCCCGAATTTCGAGGGGCCGCAGAAGCAGATCGAGTGGTTCCGCCTGCTGCGGGACGGCAAGCACGAGGGGTACATGGGCCGCTCCTGCGAGAAGACAACGGAAAAGGGCGCCCCGGCGTGGCTGACGAAAGAGGAGGGGATGCTTCGCGCGGACGGGAAGGAGCTGAAGTGGCTCTCGGAGTACGTGGAGACGCATGACGGCAAGCCGATCCGCTCGCTCGAGAAGTTCTTCATGGGCAAGGACCTGGCGTTCGAGGTGAAGGGGGAGCTGTTCTACGACGAATTCCGCGTCGTCCGCACGATGGGCGGGAAGGAGGAGAAGAAGTCGCTGCCCGCGGGCGCGGACTTTCTCTTCCAGCGGGGCCTCCGCGCGCGGATCCGCGACGCGCAGGCGGCCTTCCGCTACGAGACGTTTGAGCCTCACACGCTCGTGATGCTCGCGCACGAGGTCGCGCTTGCGGGCGACGCGACGGTCGACCTGGACGGCACGGAGACGGCGGGCGTGCGCCTCAAGGAGACGGTCACGCCGCCGGGGAAGGCCGTGGATCTGGTCTGCGACAAGACGGGCGCGTGGCTCCGCTGGGAGGACGCCTCGGAGAAGATGGTCCTCGAGCGCACGACGAACGAGAACGCCGTCACGCTGCCGAAGTAGGGCTCTTCCGGTTCTTGCGTAGGCCGGGCCCAACAGGAGTTCGACGACGCCAGGGTCGGGAACGGTCTTCATCCCGGGCGTGGGCCTGGTCCTGGGGAATCGGCCACCCGTTCATCGCATGGAGATCCACGCGCCCCAGGCCGACGGACGGACCTGGCCGGATGCGCGGTCGTGCGCGAGCATGGCGAGCTGGGCACGCCGCAGGGCGGATGCCTCGTCGATGGAGGCCTCCCCCCAGAGGCCGTCGTAGAAGGCCGACATCAGCTCCCTGGTTTCGCGATCGGGGACCTTCCAGAGCGAGAGGACAAACCTGCGGGCGCCCGCGACCGACAGGGCGCGCCCCAGACCGAGCACTCCTTCGCCGGCGGCAACTTCCCCCCTGGCGGTTTCGCACGCCGACATCACGACCAATTCGACGTCGCGAAGGTCGATCGCCTGGATTTCCTCGGCCGTGAGCCAGCCATCCTCCCCACCTGGATCGCGCCCCGCGTTCGCCCCCGCGAGCACAAGCCCGGTCCGAAGCAGGGGGGCGCTCACCCGACCTGCCCCCGAGGCTGAGGGGTCCGTCTCTCCGGGAAGCGGGGCGCCGATTCGTCCCCCCATGACCCCGCGCAGGCCCGCCCGTCCGACCGGGCCCGTCGGGTCTTCCCACCGGAAGTACCCGTGTGTCGCGGCGTGGACGAAGCGGACTCCGGGCGCAAGCCGCTTGAAGGCGGACTCGGTGGCCTGGTCGCCCAGGAGCGCGTTGCACGCCACATCCGGAAACCGCTCGCGAAACCGCCGCGCCACCTCAACCGCTTCGAAGCGCGTCTCGGCGAGTCGCGGCCACGGTCGCTCCACCCGACGGGCCGGATCCAAGGCACCCTCGGCAGCGTCGTAATCGACGTCACCGACCACGAGCAGCCCCACGCCCTTCTCCCGGGACGGGAACCGCGATTCACACACAAGGCCCGCTCCGCTCGTGACCATCGAGACCGTGATTCGCTCGAGAAGGAAGGCTCGTGCCGACGGATCGCCGTCGGGAAGCAGACTCCATGGGATGGTCGCCAGCGCCCCATCGGCCGCGATCGCGAGCGCATCCGCGTCCTCGAGCGCGAAGGTCAGGGCGTCCGCCATCACTGCTCGCAGCACGCCCCCGTCGCTCTCCCAGCGGTTCAGGTCGTCCGTCTCCAGGGCCTCTCGGAATCGCTCGGCGGCCTGTCCCACCGCGCCGGAGCGGCCGAGGTAGAAGTACTTGATCGCCAGATCCCTCCGGACGACCCAGGAATGAACATACGTGCCATCGTCAAGGACCTCGAGGAGGCTGGTTCCGTCGGGGAGCGCCGCCTGGACGTCAGCAGGCAGGACCTGCAGGAAGGCCCTCGCGGCAAGGTCGGGGTGCCAACCGGCGAGCTTGCGCTCGAGTGAGGCGATCCTCGCGAGAAGCGAACGGACCTGCCCGGAGTAGTCCTCATCCGCGGAGGGCGAATGAGACTGAGACAGGACGAGCCTCGAGAGGACATCGCGCTTCGCGGCCAGCTCTTCCCACGCGGCGCGTGCCTCGACGCCGGCCTCCGGAGGAAGCTGGAGGGACGCGGCGGTCATCCGGAGGGCGGCCCCTTTCCATGCGGTGGCCGCGGCGTAGGTGGTCTCGGGCTCGTCGACGAACGCCCGGAGGTAGCAGGTCAATTGCGGCATCCAGGTCCTGAGCGTGGCGATCCGCTCGGTCGAGGATTGATCGCGCAGGAAGGCATGCACGGTTTCCCGGTTCACTTCCCACGCGCGGCGCGCAAGTGGACGCGCGGCATCGACGCAACCGGACTCGATCAGGACCCACGCGAGGTTGTTCGCCGTGAGCGCAGTCAGGGGATGGTCTCGCCCATACATCCTCTCGGCCACGCCCAGCGCCTGCTCGAGGGGGGGGCGAGCGGCCGCCAGGTCGTGTCTGGCGACATGGAGCATGCCGAGGTTGTTGGGAGCGGACCATCTGAGGCGTTCGACGGAAGGCGGTGCCTTCTCCAGGCTGACGAGCACGCGCTCGATCACGGCCCTTGCCCGCTCCAGGTCGCCGAGGTCCTGGTAGATCTCGGCGAGGTCTCCGAGGGCACCCAGCGTCTGGGGATCGTCCGGTCCCAGGGTCCGCTCGAGGACCTGTGCGGCTCGCTCCGCGAGGGGCTTCGCGGACGGCGGATCGCCAGACTCGGCCATCAGACTCGCGAGGAACCGAAGATACGTCGCCGTCTCCGGGTGCTCTTCACCCAGCGCCCCTGCCCGGATGGCGAGCGCTCGCTCGTAGAGGGACTTCGCGGCGGCGAAGTCGCCCATGTCTTTCACGACATGGGCGAGCTCGCAAATCGAGGTCGCAGTTTCGACGCTGTTCGGCCCCCAGAGCTTCTCGCACAAGTCGGCGGCGCGCTCCAGGTGCGGTCGCGCCGCAGCGAGCTCTCCAGCGCGCACAAGGAGTCGCCCCAGACGCTTTCGGGCAGCCAGGACCTCGGGCGCGTCCTCGCCGAAGTTCGATAGGGCGATCTGAAGCGCCCGCTCCCGGAGCGGGCGGGCGACGCGGGAATTGCCCAGTCTTTGATGGAGAGCGGCCAGATTCCCCAGGCTGTGGATCAGGTCCGGTGCATCCGTCCCGAGGACCTTCTCGCTCGCCGCGATGGCCTCCTCGAACAGGAAGAGGGCTGTCGAGTTCTCTCCTTGCGCCATCATGATCGAGGCGAGGTTCGCCATGGCCGTCGACGTGGCAGCATCATACCGCCCGTGCGCCCTCAAGGAGCGCACGACTACGGCCTCCATGATGGCCCGGGCCTTTGCGAGGTCCCCGAGATCCTGATGGAGGAAGCCGATCTCGGTCTCGCACGAGAGCGTGTCGACGTGTCCCTCCCCGAGGGAGGCCCTCAGGGCTTCCCTGGCCCGCTCGAAGTGGACAAGCGCCTCGCCGTACCGCCCGAAAACGGTATGAAGCCTGGCGAGGCTCATCCTGCAAGCAGCAGTCTGCGGGTCCAACTCCCCGTGGACTTCGACGGCGAGGGCAAGGGCCTCTTCGGCGAGCGGGCCGGCCAGCTTGTACTCGTGCTGGCGACCGAGTTCCTGGACCCGTGCGTTCAACTCGCGCAGGCGGGTCCGCTTCTCCACGAGCGCCTTGTCCACCTCCTCGCCGCGCGCGGGCGAGATGGCCGCCAGGAGGAGGACGAGCGCGGCGACGACTCTGACCATGTCGCGGTCATTGTAGCGGCGGCGTCCGCCGGCGCAAAGGCGGTCCAGCCAGCGAAGTCGACGACGCGACGGTCGAGGACGCGCCCTACCCGAGCGCCTGCGCGAGGCGCGGGAGGCTCGCGTCGTAGCGATAGGCCACGCTCATGTGGCCGTCCTCGAACTCCTCGTGCACGGGCGAGAGGCCCGCCTTCCGCATCGCGCTGACGAGCGCCCGCGCTCCCCAGTGCAGCGCGAACTCGTCCTTGGAGCCGCAGTCGACGTAGATCAGACGCTGCCGCGCCAGCGCATCGGCGTGGCGGGGGACCATGTTCACCGGGTCCCAGGCGCGCCAACGCTCCCACACCTCCGGGCGGAACGCCCCGGTTTCCAGGTCGAATGGGAAGTCGATCCCGAGGTGAGGCGAGTTGTGGTTCGGGGAGTAGTGGGCCGACATGGCCAGCATGTTGAGCGGCTTGCCGTACTTCTTTTTCCGTCGCGCAGGCTCGCTCCAGAAGCGGTCGAGCCACTTCGCGGGCCCGCCCGCCTCGCGCCATGCGTCCATGGCCTCGGCGAACTCGGGCAGGTAGCACAGCTCGAAGACGGCGTCCCCCGAGTGGTCCGCGACGGCCTCGAAGACCTCCGGGTGACGCATCGCGAGAACGATCGCGCCGTAGCCGCCGGACGACTTGCCGAAGACCCCCCACCGCCCGGTGTGGAACTTCGACTTCGCGTACGGGATCACCTCCTGCACGAGGTAGTCCTCGTACCGCCCCGTGGCCGAGGAGTTGATGTACTGGTTCCCGCCGACGCGCGTGAAGCAGTCCGGTGCGACGACGATGACGGGCGGGCAGGCGCCGCTGCCGATGAGGCGGTCGAGCCTCGCGCGGAGCCCCTCGACGAGCGGGTCGACGTTGAAGAGCATCCCGCCGGTGCCCGTAAAGCCGACGACGCCGAGGAGCGTCGGGTAGGTGCGCGACTCGTCGTAGCCGGGCGGGAGGTAGACGTAGAGGTCCCTCTCCGTCGGGTCGCCGAGCGGGTTCCCGCGGAGGACGTCGCTCGCGAGGCGGTGGACGACGACCGTTCCCTCACTTCCCATCGGATCCTCCTGCGGTGGCGGCCGCGGCCTTGACGACTTCGTTGGCGCCCTTCTTTACTGCGTGGTGGTGGTTGCGGAAGAACACGTAGAAGACGGTCGCCGCGACGAGGTACAGCGAGATGGTCAGATACATCGTGAGGGTGAAGCCGTCCCGGACCCCGAGCGCCGAGGCGGCCCAGGGGATGCTCGACCTGTTCTCCTGGAAGTAGTGGACGACCCAGCCGCCGAGGCTGGCCGCCGGCACCCACGGCAGGTTCCACGCGATGCCCTTGACGCAGTTCGTGAAGGCCCGCTGGTCCTCGGGGACGACCTCCATCGCGAAGTTCGAATTCACGGGCTGGACCATGTTCATGAGCATGTTCCGGAGCAGGAAGGCGCCCACGGCAAGGCGCAGGTTGGTTGTGACCGCCAGGATCGCGAAGAAGGGTGTCGAGAGGAGTTGTGACACCACGACGCTCCTCACGAGGCCGAGCCGATTCGCGATGACTGGCGAGGCCATGAATCCGAGCATGTTCACGAACTGCGAGATGGCGTAGTAGACCGAGATCCTGTCGCTTGGGATTCCGAAACGGGTCTCGTAATAGAGGTTGATGAAGGGGATCGTCAGTCCGGCGCCGCAGCCGATCAGGAAGTCGGGAAGGCAGAGCTTGCCGATGGTCCCCCAGTCCTTGTTCCGCAGCGACCGGAGGGGGGAGATCGTCTCTTTCAGGGTCAGCGGCGGCTCCTGGATGAAGAAGAGGGGGATCCCGGCGAGGAAGCCGACGACGCAGCCCCCGGTCATGACCCACCTCTGGACGTCGGCAGTGTCGCCGTAGAGGCGTGTGCACGCCGCGGCGGCCATCATGCTCGCGAAGCTGCCAAGAGTCGCCACCGCGATGGTCACGCCGAACAGGTATACGCGTTCCGACGTCCCCGAGTTCCTCATGACGAAGGGAGCGCCCGCGAGCCCCGCGAGAGACCCCCCGAAGCCCGAGAGGAAGGCCGCGAGGCGGATGAGGTCGTAGTCGTCGGTCACAAGCTGTCCGTACAGGCCGAGCGTGCCCGCGAGTCCCGCGAAGAGCAGGAACCCCTTCAGGCGGAGGCGGTCCATCCAGAGGGCCGTGGGGGCCGCGGCGACCAGGCCCATCGCAGCCGCCGAGAGGACGTTTCCGATTTGGGCGTCGTTGAAGCCGATCCGGCGGAGGTACAGGTTCCGGAGGACCCACACCATCCCGAGCCCCAGGGAGCCGATGAATGTGCTCAGGAGGAGGATTCGGGCATTCCGCGAGAACAGGCGGACGTTTCGGACGTATTCCCGAAACACAAGGCGCTCCATTGGTTGGGGCGACCGACGGCTCCGGCGTGCCCCGATTGAAGTGGGCGGGTATCCTATACCGGTCGCCCCCCTCCTCGCAAGCTCGCGCTTGACACGCCCCGGGGCCGTTGCTATCCTCCGCCCCCCGCAGGGTATCGCAAGTCTATGAAGAAGCAGAAGAAGAGCGTCGTCATCGTCGAGAGCCCCGCCAAGGCCAAGACGATCAACAAGTTCCTTGGCTCCGGGTACACGGTCAAGGCCTGCTTCGGCCACGTCCGTGACCTCCCCCCCCGGAAATTCGGCATCGACGTCGAAAAGGGCTTCGAGGCCGACTACCGCATCATCAAGGGGAGGCAAAAGGTCCTCTCCGAGCTGAAGAAGGCGGTCAAGTCGGCGGAGCTGGTCTACCTGGCGCCCGACCCCGACCGCGAGGGGGAGGCGATCGCCTGGCACCTGCAGCAGGCCCTGGAGCTCTCCGACGAGAAGGCCTTCCGCATCACCTTCAACGAGATCACCGAGAAGGCGGTCAACGCGGCGCTCAAGCACCCCGGCAAGATCGTCATGGACCGGGTCAACGCGCAGCAGGCGCGGCGCTTCCTCGACCGGATCGTGGGGTACCGCCTGTCGCCGCTCCTCTGGAAGAAGGTCGCCCGCGGCCTCTCCGCGGGGCGCGTCCAGTCGGTCGCGGTGATGCTCATCGTCGACCGCGAGGAGGAGATCAACAAGTTCAAGGCGGAGGAGTACTGGAGGGTCTCGGCCCGCTTCAACGTCCACCGCGACGTGCAGCCGATCCCGCCCCAGCCGCCTCACACGGACACCCGCGAGATCCACCAGGGACCCGAGCAGCCGCAGGTCGAGCCGGGGAGCTTCGCGGCGGAACTCAGGAAGGTCGATGGCAAGGAGTGGGAGTGCACGAAGGGGGAGGAAGCCAAGCCCCTCGTCGAGGAGATCTCCAAGGGGCCCTTCCGGATCGTCGCGGTCACGAAGAAGGACCGGAAGGAAGACCCGCCGCCGCCGCTCATCACGTCGCTTCTGCAGCAGCAGGCCTCCATCCGGCTGCGCTTCAGCACCAAAAAGACGATGATGATCGCGCAGCAGCTCTACGAAGGCGTGGAGCTGGGGGCGGAGGGGCCGGTCGGCCTCATCACCTACATGCGCACCGACTCGTTCCGCATCGCGGACGAGGCGAACGCCGAGCTCAGGAAGCTCATCGTGGAGCGCTACGGCGAGCGGTACCTGAACCCCATCGTCCGGACGTTCGCCGCGAAGAAGGGGGCGCAGGAGGCGCACGAGGCGATCCGCCCGTCGGACCCCTCGCGGTCGCCCGAAAAGCTCAAGCAGTTCCTGACCGAGGACCAGTTCAAGCTCTACCGCCTGATCTGGAAGCGGTTCGTCGCGACGCAGATGGCCCCCGCGCTCTACCACCTGACGGAGGCGGAGATCCAGGCGGGCCGCGCGACGTTCGTGGCGAAGGGGAAGGAACTCGCGTTCGAGGGCTTCACGAAGATCGCGGGGCACGCGCTCAAGAAGGACGACCAGCTCCTGCCGTCGCTCGACAAGGACCAGGAGGTCTTCCTGCGCGAGATGAACCCCTCGCAGCACTTCACGCAGCCCCCCCCGCGGTACACGGAGGCGGCGCTCGTGAAGGCGCTCGAGAAGCACGGGATCGGCCGTCCGAGCACGTACGCGCCGATCATCAGCACCGTCCAGGACCGGGGCTACGTCAGGAATGAGCAGCGGAAGCTCTTCCCGACGGAGCTCGGGACCCTCGTGACGGAGAAGCTGAAGAAGCACTTCGCGGACATCATGAACACGACGTTCACCTCGCAGATGGAGGAGAAGCTCGACCTCATCGAGGACGCGAAGGCGGACTGGGTGGGGACGCTCCGGGAGTACTACGGGGCGTTCGAGAAGGACCTCGTCCTCGCGCAGGAGACGATGGAGTCGGTCAAGTCGCTCGCGCCCGAGAGCGGCGAGCTGTGCGAGAAGTGCCAGAGGCCGATGCTGGTCCGCTGGAACAAGAACGGGAAGTTCCTCGGGTGCAGCGGCTTCACCGACAAGGAAAACCAGTGCAAGAACACGAAGTCGCTGACCCCGGTCGAGACGACGAACGAGGTGTGCGAGGCCTGCGGCAAGCCGATGGTGATCCGCAGCGGGCGGCGCGGCAAGTTCCTTGCGTGCACGGGATACCCGGAGTGCCGCAACACCAGGAACATCGATCGCACGGGCAGGCCCGCCTTCGCGCCGATCAAGACCGAGGAGAAGTGCGAGAAGTGCGAGAGCATGATGCTCATCCGCCTGGGGCGACGAGGGCCGTTCCTCGCGTGCAGCGCCTTCCCCAAGTGCCGCTCCACGAGGCCGGTGCCCGAGGAGTTGAAGCACCTCGTCCCCCCTCCCCCGAAGAAGGACGAGCCCCCGCCCGCCACGCCGCCTGACGAAGCGACGGCGTAGTCACCGTTCCTTTTTTCACCGCCAAGCCGCCAAGAGGCGCCAAGAAGGGCGAGATGACGGTCGACGCGGTCGCCGCTTGGCTCCTGGAGGGGGACCCGTCCATCCGGTGGCAGGTCCGACGCGATCTGCTCGACGAGCCGGAGCGGAAGTGGAGTGCGGAACGGGCGCTCGTGGGCACAGAGGGCTGGGGGGCACGGCTCCTGGCCGAGCGCCGCGCGGACGGTCGCTGGACGAAGGGGCTGTACACGCCGAAGTGGACCTCGACGACCTACACGCTGATGCTGCTCCGTCGGCTGGGACTCCCGAGGGACCACAAGGCGGCGGTCGACTCCGTCCGCATGCTGCTTGACAAGCAGGTCTGGGTGTTCGGATCGCCGAAGAAGCCGTATTGGGAGGCCTGCGTCGCGGGGATGGCCCTGTCGCTTGCGGGCGCCTTCGACGTCGACGCCTCGCCGCGTGAGGCGCTGCTCGCGGCCGTTCTCGAGGCCCAGATGCCCGACGGCGGCTGGAATTGCCGACGCCCACGCGGGGCGGTTCACAGCTCGTTCCACACGACGATGAATGTGCTTGAGGGGCTGCGCGAGTACGCCGTCGCAGGCGGGCCACGGCGGAAGGAGGTCGAGCGGGCCGAGGGGCGGGCGCACGAGTTCCTCTGCGCGCATCGCCTGTACTGCTCGCATCGGACGGGCCAGGTCGTCGACGCCAGGATGACCCGACTCACATTGCCGATCGGCTGGCGCCACGACGTGCTGCGGGGGCTCGACCACTTCCAGTCGGCGCGCGCCCCGCGGGACGAGCGCCTCGCCGACCCGATCGGCGTGGTCCGCTCTAAGTGCCTTGCGGACGGTCGCTGGCCGTCCCAGGGCCGCCAGGCGGGCCACGTCTGGTTCGAGTTGGAGCGGGCGGGCCAGCCGAGCCGCTGGAACACGCTGCGCGCGCTCCGCGTCCTGCGTTGGTGGGACGGGAAACGGGGGCGTTGACCCTGGGCCGCCGCGGTCCGTTCCTCGCGTGCAGCGCCTTCCCGAAGTGCCGCTCCACGAGGCCGGTGCCCGAAGAGCTCAAGCACCTCGTCCCCTCTCTCCCGAAGAAGGACGAGCCTGCCCCCGTATCGCCGCCTGACGAGGCGACGACGTAGCTCGGCACTTCATCCAGTCAGCGCAAGGCCGGTGGCCGCAACGATCCTCCTCCGGGCAAACCGGATCCCGATGGCGTCCCGGATGAAGACGTGATGTCCCGTCTCTGCTAGACTCTCCCCGCGCACGCGAGGGACTACACCATGGACCCACGCCCCATACGAGCTGCCGCAATCGTCTGGGCTCTCATGGGGCTCGTCCACGCGGAGGGACAGGAGCAGCCGGTCCCGCGCAGCAAGGACGCCTACGGTGACACGCTCCCGGAGGGCGCCGTCGCGCGCTTCGGGTCCATGCGGTTCAAGCACAACGACCTCCTCGCATGCCTTGCGTTCTCTCCCGACGGACGAACGCTCGCCACGGGCACTCACTACGACGGCACTCCGCACCTCTGGGACGTGAATTCGGGGACGGAAGTCAGGACATACACTGCGAACTGGCAGTCGGTCGAGCGCATCGAGTTCACCCCGGACGGCAAGTACATCCTCACGGGGGCCAACGGGAACTCGCCGGCGCTCCACGAGGTGGCTACAGGACGGCGGGTCCGGACCTTCACCTCCTCAGCCCGAGGGGCCGGCAAGCTCGTTCATGGAGGTGATTGGGTTGCTTGCGCCGAATGGAAGCACGCCGTCTGCTGGGAGGCCGCAACTGGCCGCGAGGTGTGGCGGACCCCCATCGCGGAGGACCGCTACTGGACTGACTTCTCTCAGGATGGCGAACTGGTGGCCAACGCGGGAAGGGACGGGCTCGTCAAGCTGATCTCCGGTCGAGATGGCGAGGAGCTGGGTGAGCTCCAAACCGGCATCGATTCGCTTCGGTATCTGGCCTTCTCCCACGATGGGCGTTGGCTCGCGGTGGCCGGGCTTCGCGGGCCTGTTCAGGTGTGGGACCTGACCGGGGGGCGAATCCTCCTCAAGGTGGGCGCGGACTCCGATGGCGTCAACGATGTCGCATGGTCGCCCGACGACTCGATCCTGGCGGTCTTGGACGGATCCCGCCCGGCACGCCTCTACTCCCTCACCGATGGCGGAGGGGCAACATGCAACGTCGTTCCCGAGGCCGGCGCCGTCGCGTTCTCGATCGATGGACGCCTGCTCGCGCTGGCCAGTGGCCAGCGCATCCAACTGTGGTCCTTGCCCGAGAACAGGCTCGTGTTCGATTCTCCAGGCCATGACGAGAGGCTGTTCGCCCTGGCCCTGTCGGGGGACGGACGGATCCTCGCTGCGGGGGGATGGGGGGACTTCATCGTGTGGGACGCGGAATCGCAACGCCCGCTCAAGACCATCCCCGTCTGGTGGGGGCTGACGGTCTCCGCTGTGCTGGATCACTCGGGCGATCGCTTGATGACGTCGCATGAGAGCGTCATCGCCAGCATGGGCGGGGGAGAGACGCGGCTCACGACCTGGCGCACAGACAAGGCCGTCAGCCTGGGGAATGGTTCGGGTGGAGGAGACGTTGCCATCACGCCCGACGGGACTCGAGTCGCTGGCGTGGGGGGGTGGCCCAGCGTGTGGGACGCGAAGACCGGGGCGCTCGTCGCGGAGACCTCCAGCCTGGGACAGTACACTTGGAGCGTCGATTTCTGTCCGTGCACCCGTCATATCGTATTCGGCGGGCAACTGGGTAGGTCGCTCAAGCAGGGCGAGGGTGAGATCGCCATCTGCGACGCGACCTCTTTGAAGAAGACCGAAGAGATTCGGGGAGGAGTGGGAGCCATCCGAAACGTGGACTTCTCCCTGGACGAAGAATACCTGTGTTCTGCCTCGTGGGACGGCACGGCGCGGGTCCATGAGGTGTCCACCGGCAGGGAGGTCTTGACCCTGCGGCCGCGATCGGCCGCCTGGGCAGCGCTTCTGATTCCAGGGCGGAGGATGGTCGCCCTCGCTTGCGCCGATGGTGGCATTCGGATCCATGATTCCTGGACCGGAGTCGAGCTGGCGACCCTGTCCGGTCATCGCGCACCTGCGACCGCCCTGGCCTGCTCGCGCGACGGGCGCCTCCTGTACTCGGCGAGCATCGACACGACCGTTCTTGGGTGGGACATCGAGCGAGTTCCAGTTCGTCCCTGCAAGGGCAAGGAGCCGCGGACGTCCGAAGCGTGCTGGTCAGACATGGAGAGCGACTCGGCCTCGGCGGCGCACCTGGCGATGTCGGAGCTGGCCGCGGGAGGCGAAGAGGCCGTTGGTTTCGTCGCCCGGCGGTTGGGGCATCCAGCACCGCCAGGAGATCCAGCGGCGCTGAGCCCACTTTTGGAACGCCTCAATGCGGATGATGTGGCCGTGCGCCAGGAAGCCTCGAACGGACTCGAGGCGCTCGGACGCGACTCCCTTCCCCTTGTTCAGGTCGCCCTGCGCTCGTCGCTATCCGAGGAGGCGCGCGAGCGAGTCGTGTCGATTCTCGACGTCCTCGAACCATCCATCGGATGGCCAGACAGCGGTGAAGACCTCAGGAGGATGCGCGCAATTCGCGTCCTGGAGGCGATCGGCTCACAGGCCGCACGCAAGACGCTCGCGGATGTCGTGGCACGTCCGAACAGTCTGCGCGAGATGCAAGCAGCAGAACGAGCCGCCGCCCGCCTCGTCCGATAGACGGGCGAGTTCCCCTGCGCAGGCCGCACGCTCGTCCGTGGATCATTCATCGTCGTCCTTGCCCGCGCTCTCGGCGCTCAGCGAGCGGCTCACCTGCGCCTGGTCCGTGGCACCCGGTACCCAGATCGCCGGCTCATGTGCATGATGCTCATCCGCCTCGGCCGTCGCGATCCGATCCTTGCTTGCAACGCCTTTCCCAAGTGCCGAGCGACGCGACCGCTGCCGCCGCGCCTCCGCGGGTCCCTTCCGCCCGAGGAGTCCACGCCCCAGTAGCCACACGGAACGCCGTCCACAGCGTTGGCGGACGGCTTGCCACGCGCCGATGGTTGGTTCAACGCGAAGGCGCGAAGAGCTTCTTGACGCTCGATGTGTGTTCGTTCAGCGCGGCCGCGGGTTTGGAGAAGCGCATCACGGACTTCAATCTCCTATTCGCGTCTTCGTGTCTTCACTTTGAAACCACCCCGCCTCGACGACCCTTCGCGTCCCGGACTCGCTGTCTGCGCCGTTGACCCCGCGCCGACGGGCTGATACCTTGCTTCTCCCGCCACGCGACGACCGCCCCAGGAGCACCCCCATGCCGCTGGCGGAGCACGCCTACGAGAAGGGCAAGATCGACCGCGGGTACAACCACCGCACGCTCTACGTCAATGTCGGCGACCAGGTGATCCGCGAGAAGCCCGTCGACGACCGGATGAGGGACCTCTTCATCGGCGGACGCGGGTTCGACCTGTGGCTCCTGTGGAACTCCCTCCCCCACGACCGCATCGTCTCCTGGGACGACCCCCTGAACGAGATCGTCCTGGCAAGCGGTCCGCTCGGCGGCACCGCCGTCTACCCGGGGAGCGGGAAGAGCATTGCCCTGGGGATCTCCCCCCTCACCGACCAGGTCGTCGACTCCAACGTCGGCGGCTACTTCGGCCCGTTCCTCAAGTTCGCGGGCTTCGACGCCATCGAGGTGCAGGGGAAGGCCGTCCGCGACGTCCTCGTCGTCATCGACGGCGTGGCCGGGCAGGTCCGCATCGAGGAGGCGGGGCGTCTTCCCGAGACCTCCTACGAACTGGCCCATACGCTCCACGACAAGTACGGCGCCTCCACGCCGGGGCTCGTCTCCGTCGTCACGAGCGGTCCGGGCGCCAGGCACACCCGGTTCGGGTGCCTGAACGTCTCCTGGTACGACAAGCCCCGCAAGGAGGTCCGCTACAAGCAGGCCGGCCGCGGGGGCCTGGGCACCGTCCTTCGCAACAAGCGCGTCCTCGCCCTCGTCGTGATCGCCCCGCCGTTCAGCCTCGATTCGATGGGCGCCGCGGACCTGGGGGCTGTCAAAGAGGCGGGAAAGTACCACAACGCCGAGATCCGGGAGCTGGACCCGAAGCAGAACGAGATGGCCGTCCTCGGGACGACGCACATTACGACCATCATGGACCACTTCGACCTCCTTCCCGTGCACAACTTCCGCTTCGGCAGCCACAAGGACGCCGCGAAGCTCGGCGCGGAGGAGTTCCGCAAGCGCTTCCACCCCGGCTTCGACGGATGCTGGACCGGCTGCACCGTCGCCTGCGCCCACGGCGTGAAGGACTTCGAGCTCCGCACGGGGCCTCTCAAGGGGCGGAAGGTGTGGGTCGACGGGCCGGAGTACGAGACCGTCGCAGGCTGCGGCAGCAGTTGGGGCGTCTTCGACCCCGACTTCGTGATCGAGGTGAACTTCTACTGCGATACCTACGGGATCGACACAATCAGCGTCGGGACCTCGATGGCCTTCGCGATGGAGTGCTACGAGGCGGGGCAGATCGACAAGCGCGCGACGGGAGGCCTCGACCTGCGCTTCGGGAACGCCGAGGCGGCGATGGAGGCGCTCCACCAGATGGGGCGAGGCGAGGGGTTCGGCACCGTCGTCGGGCAGGGCGTCCGTCGGATGAAGCGGTTCTTCGCCGAGCGGTACGGCGCCGATCCGCGGCTCCTCGCCGACATCGGAATGGAGTCGAAGGGGCTGGAGTTCTCCGAGTACGTCACGAAGGAGTCGCTCGCCCAGCAGGGCGGGTACGGCCTTGCGCTCAAGGGGCCGCAGCACGACGAGGCGTGGCTCATCTTCATGGACATGGTCCACAAGTACCTGCCGACCTTCGAGCAGAAGGCCGAGGCGCTCCACTGGTTCCCGATGTGGAGGACCTGGTTCGGGATCAACGGCCTCTGCAAGCTGCCGTGGAACGACGTGGTCCCCTCCGACAACGCCCAGACGCCCGAGCCCGGAAAGGTCCTGAAGCACGTCCAGTCGTACGCGAAGTACTTCTCGGGCGTGACGGGGCGGAGCGCCGACCCGGACGAGATGATCCGCATGAGCGAGGTCGTCTACAACTTCCAGCGCGTCTTCAACGCCAGGATGGGGTTCGGGACCCGCCGCGAGGACGCCATCCCCTACCGCGCGATGGGGCCGGTCACGAAGGAGGAGTACGAGTCGAGGGCCGAGCGCTACGACAAGCAGCTCCTGGAGCAGGCGGGGTACGACCCGATCGGAAAGAGCGTCGGGGAGAGGCGTGGCGCGCTTCGCGCGTTCCGGGAGTCGCAGTACGCGAAGCTCCAGGACGCCGTGTACGCCCGTCGCGGGTGGGACGGGAACGGCATCCCGACCGACGAGAAGCTCAGGAAGCTCGGGATCGACTTTCCCGAGGTGCTCGCGGTCGTCCGGAAGGCCCGGGAGCGCGTTGCGCGCTGATCACCTGCGCTTCATCCACTCGTGCACGCCCCAGACGGCGGCGGCGAGCGGCACGACGTAGACCGTCGACCACGCCGCGGCCCAAAGGAGCGCGCGGTCGGCGTGTCCCTTGCAGTCGTGCTTGTCGTTCGCGATCCGCGCGAGCATCCCGCGGACGAGCACGTAGGCGAGGAACCCCACCGCGGGGATCGCGATCTCGAGGAGCAGCCACGCCGCTCCCAGGAGGAGGAAGAACGCCACGATGATCAGGAAGCCCTCCTGGCACCCTTCGGCCCCCATCCCGAGGTCCGCGCAACCGTGGCCCACCTCCCCGGCGGCGTGGCCCTCCGCGGTCCCCTGCCCCGAGAACCAGTTCCGTGACGACCGCCACGCGTAGTCGTCGCTCACGCGGCGCCCGTGATAGAGCAGGTGCGCGAGCGTCGCGACCCACGTCACCCACCAGACGGCCAGCACGATCTCGAACTCCACCCAGACGGGCAGCTTTCCCGCGAGCGGGATGGCCAGGGCGGACAGCGCAAGGGCCCCCAGGAGGACGAGCGCGCTCGACCTCCCCGAGACAAGCGGGAGCGCGAGGGCGCGGGTGAGCCGCTTGCCAGGGCGGGGGGCTGGAGGGGTTTCGTCGGTCATCGGCGGCTATCCTGGCGCGGGCGGGGGCTGGGGAGGAGGCACACGCTTCGCCTCCTCCATCTTTCGTTTGAGCATGCGGATCTTCGCCATGACCTCCGGGACCCGTTCGCCATCGGGCGACTTCACGAGGAACTTCTCGAACTGGATGAGCGCCTTCGGCAGCTCGTCCCGCAGGTAGTAGACGTTCCCCAGGTCGTACAGGGCCTCCGCGAAGCTCGGGTCGAGGTCCGCGGCCAGCTCCAGCTCGATCACCGCCGCCTCGTAGAAGCCGATGTCGCAGCAGGTGACGCCGAGGTTGTAGTGGTAGAGCGCGCGCTCGGGGTCGAGTCGGACTGCTTTCTTGTACGACTGGAACGCCTCGTCGAGGAGCCCCTTGCGCCTGAGGGCGTTGCCCAGGTTGTTGTGCGCCTTCGCGTAGGTCCCGTCGATCCCGATCGCCTTCTTGTAGTGCTCGATGGACCTGTCGAGGTCCCCCTTCTCGAAGAAGGCCATCCCGAGGAAGACGTGCGAGCGGAACATCCCGGGGTCGGCCTCGAGCGACCTCTCGAAGAGGACGATCGCCGGGTCGAACTTCCCGTCCCGGTACTGGGCCGCCCCCTGGGTGTACAGGGAGAGGGCCTCCTTGGGGCGCGGCGGGGCCGCGGGGATGCGCGTGTTTTCGGTGTCTTCCTCCGCCATTTCTCTCACACGAGGATGTCGCGCCTGGCGAACACGGCGACCGAGGCCGCCGAGAAGACCACGACGAACAGGAGCGGGACCAGGACCGCCCGGGCCAGGTCGGTCGTGTCCCACAGGAAACCGTGGGAGTACCCCTCGACGAACTGCTTGAGCTTGTACAGAGGCTCCACGGACCAGTACTGGGGCAACCACCTCGCTACCCGCGTTGTCGCCATCCCCTTGAAGTACTCGGGGTGGAACCCGGCGCACATCGCGTAGGGGAGATAGGCGATCGCCGAGACGGAGACGCTCACCCCCTCGTTGTTGAAGAGGACGGAGATGAACAGGCCGAAGATCGCGGCGGACAGGAGCGGCAGGTAGAGCAGCGAGAGGTTCTTCACCGTGTGGGCCGCGAGGTCCGGGAGCTCCCGCGCGGGGGTCTGGCTCGGGATCTCGCGCCCCCCGCCCCCTGGGTAGGTCGGGTAGAGGGGGCGGAACTTCTCCGCGCGGAACCAGGCGAAGGCCTCCGCGGCAAGGAGCGTCACGAGGTAGAACACGAGCGTCAGGACGACGAGCGCGGCGATCTTCGCGAGCACGAACTCGGCGCGCGTGAGCGGGCGCGTGAGGACCGTGCGGAGCGTCCCGTTCGACGCCTCGGCGCTCACGCTCCGGCTCCCGAGGACGACGAGCATCATGGGCAGGAGGAGGTACGCCGCGGCGACGCCCTGCGCGAGGTAGTCGAATCCCGTACGACGCCAGTACCCCTCGATCTCGCGCGGCGTCAGGGCGACGCCGGCGAGGGCGAGCCACGCGGCGACTGCGAGGCAGACCCAGACGAACCACTGGCGCGAGAGCTTCGCCAGCTCCACCGTCGTCATGCGCCAGACGCGGCCGAGCTTCTGCCGCGCCGGGCTAAGCACCTGCCAGACGCGGCCGGCCAGCCTTCGAAGCCGCCCGAGCATCCTACGCCTCCGTCCTGTGCAGCCGGACGAAGTACTCCTCGAGCGAAAGCGCGCGCGGCGCCAGCTCGGACACCTCGGCCCCCGCGGCGACGAGCGCGGCATTGAGGGCCCCCAGGCCGTCGCGCCCCCCCTCGAACTCGAAGGCCCCGTCGTCCCCCTCGACCAGCGTGCTGAAGCCTCTCTGGAGGAGCACGCGCTTTGCGACCTCGGCGGGCCGCGCGACGAGCCTGACCCTTCCCCCGGCCTCCGCGAGCAGGCGAGTCACCTCCCCCTGCACGGCGAGGCCCCCCTCGCGCAGCACCGCGATCCGGTTGCAGATCAACTCCACCTCGTACAGCAGGTGGCTGGAGATCACGAACGTGATCCCCTCCTCCTTCGCGAGGCGGCCGATGAGCTTCCGCATGTCTGTGATCCCGTGCGGGTCGAGGCCGTTCGTCGGCTCGTCGAGGAAGACGAGCTTGGGACGGTGCACGAGGGCCTGGGCGATCCCGAGCCGCTGCCTCATTCCCTGGCTGTAGGTCCGTACGCGGGAGTCCGCCCTCGCCGCGAGGCCGACCTCCTCGAGGACCCACTGGACCCTCGCGGCGTCGACGCCCCCGGAGAGGCGACCGAGCAGCTCGAGGTTCTTCCTCCCGGTCAGGTACGGATAGAGCGAGGGCGACTCGACGAGCGCTCCGATCCGCGCGAACGAGTCGAGGAACGAGTCCTCGGTGTCTTTCCCGAACAGGTGGACGCGGCCCATGTCGGGGCGGATCAGGCGGAGGACCATGCGGAGGGTCGTGGTCTTTCCGGCGCCGTTCAGGCCGAGGAAGCCGAAAATGTCCCCCTCCTGGACCTCGAGGTCCAGGGCCTTGACGGCCATGAGGGCGCCGAACGTCTTGGTGAGCCCTTCGGTGCGGAGGACGGCCACCATCAGCGTGCGGCCCTCCGGAAGGCGTCCACGAACCGCGCGGCGCGCTCGCGGTCGACGGGGGCTTCGACGCGTCCGTCGCGCTTGAGCGATGTCCCGACGATGACGCCGTCGGCGTGGCGGAGGAGCGCGCCGACGTTCTCGACGGTCGCGCCCGATCCCACGAGGAGGAGGGCGTCGGGGACGCCCGCGCGCGCTGCGGCGAGGTCCTCCGTGGAGGGGGACGAGCCGGTGCGGCTCCCGGAGACGATGAGGCCGTCGGCGAGGGCGCGCTCCGCGGTGTCCCGGGCCTCCTCGGCGATCGGGCGGCTCCCGAGGGGTGTGGCGTGCTTCACGCGGAGGTCCGCGAGGATCGCGACGTCGGCGCCCAGCGCGGCGCGGAGGCGAAGGGTGTCGTGCGCGCGGCCGGCGAGGACGCCCTGGTCTGCGGCGACAGCCCCCGCGTGGACGTTGACGCGGATGAAGCGGGCGCCGGTCGCGTGGGCGATCGAGAGCGCCGCGACGGCGTCGTTGCGGAGGACGTTGACGCCGAACGGGGTCGTCGGGCGGAGGTCGGCGACGACGCGGGTCATGGAGGCGACTGTGATCGGCGGCACGACCTCGGGGAAGAAGGGGACGTCGCCGAAGTTCTCGACGAGGAGGGCGTCGACGCCGGCGGCGACGAGGGCCTCCATGTCGGCGCGCGCCGCCTCGACGATGCGGCCGAGCGGCGCTTGGTGGCGCGGGCTGCCGGGGAGGGGGGCGAGGTGGACCACGCCGATCACCGGTCTCGCCGCGCCCAGGAGCTTCCTAGCGTCCAACGGTCCCTCCATGAAGCCCCGGATCGTAACAGCCCCCCGCGGCACGGTCAATCGAGCGCGACGTGCGATTGATCCGCACTTGCGGCGTGTGGTACCGTGAAGAGCTCGAACAGGCGTTCCGGAGCCTCCATGTCCGACAAGAACAAGAAGGTCGCCGCCACCGTCGTGGGGAAGTTCTACGTCGACTCCACGTGCATCGACTGCAACCTCTGCCGAGAGACCGCGCCGAAGAACTTCAGGAGGAACGAGGACGGCGGGTACTCGTTCGTGTTCCTGCAGCCCGCCAGCCCCGCCGAGGAGGCCGACTGCAAGCAGGCGCTCGAGGAGTGTCCCGTGCAGGCCATCGGCGAGGACGGGGAGTAGCATGCCGACGATTCACCTCGGACTGTCGATCTGGCTCCTCCTGTTCTGGTCCGCCGCCACCGCGTCCGGGTTCCTCAAGGGGAAGCTGCCGATCGAGGCGATCGCCGCCGACTACAGCCGCTGGCACCAGGTCGGAGGGCTCTTCGTCGCCGTCCTCACCTGCCTCGTCCACGTCATCGCGATGTGGCACTTCCTCGGGAGCGGGAAGGCGATGAAGGAGGCCCTCCAGGAGCGCGGGGCGGGCGCGGACAAGGTGCGGTTCATCCGCAGGATGAAGATGAAGGTCTATCCGTGGACGACCTTCGCCATGCTCGTCCCGATCGCGGGCGC
This sequence comes from uncultured Planctomycetia bacterium, assembly GCA_964649705.1. Taxonomy (GTDB): domain Bacteria; phylum Planctomycetota; class MHYJ01; order WSZJ01; family CAZYRM01; genus CAZYRM01. The sequence continues at coordinate 24,906 of CAZYRM010000001.1, read as the reverse complement.
GATCCTGGGCGGCGCCGCGCTCAACCACTACGTGCCGCTTCCGGTGCACCTCGGGTTCATCCTGCTCGGCTTCGCCCTGAACATCGCGGCCGTCGTGATCGCCCAGAAGTGGCTTAGGGCCAACGCGAGGCTGATCCGCGAGGTCGAGGCGATGATCCGCGCGTAGGACCCTACGGGTCCGCGTTGCGGGAGCCTCAGCCGGGCTTGAGCTCGGGCGCGCCGTCGTCGGGCGTCGAGAGCGTGACAGGCGCGGCACCCACGAGCCGCGCCGCGGAGGCCGAGAGGCGGTTGATCGCGGAGCGCTGCCAGCCCTCCATCGCGTCTTCGACGCCTCCGATGGGGCCGATCAGGAAGACCGTGGGCACGCCGACCAGGCCGAAGCGCGCCGACACCTCCCACGGACGGTCCTCGAGCAACATCGGGAACGTCACGCCAAGATCCCCGACGAAGGCGTCTGTCTCCGCTGCCGGGTCCTGGCTCACGCCGAGCGCGGCAAGCACCGGGTAGGCCCGATGGAGTCTCTCGAGGAAGGGGAGCACGAGCCTGCTCGTCGGGCACGTCGTCTTGAAGAAGGCGAGGAGCAGCGGCGTACCGATCTCCGCGAGGCGGAAGGTCCCGCCGTCACGATACGGGAGGGAGAAGTCCGGCGCGCACCCGCCTGTCGCAATGGGCATCGAATCCTCGACGATCGTGGATTGCCGTCCCCGGGCAGGATAGGATTCCCGGCCGCATGGAGCAAGCACCGAGAACGGGGGGCCGCGCGATTCCGCTAGCCCTGGGCCTCGCGGCGTTCGTCCTCTACCTCGCCACGCTCGCCCCGGGCCTCATGTGGGGCGACAGCGCACGGTTCTGCGAGCGCTCCGTCGCCTACCTCCCCGGCGCCGAGCCCGGCGAGCACCACCTGAGGAACTGGTTCGGACGCCTGGCGAACAACCTGCCCTGGGGCACCATCCCCTGGCGCCAGAACCTCGTTTCGGCCGTGTTCGGGGCCCTCGCCGTGGCCTGGGTGGCCCGTGTGGCCCACTACGCGACGGGCTCGTCCTGGGGCGCGGCCATCGCCGCCGCGGCGTTCGCCGCCTCCCACACGCACTGGCACCTGTCCGTCATCTGCGAGAGCTACTCGCTCCTCGCGTTCCTGATCCTCGTCGCGACCGAGATGCTGCTCAGGTGGCAGGAGACCGGCCACGCGCGCTGGGCCGTCCGCGCGTCATTCGTTTGCGGCCTGGCCGCCGCCGACCACCTCTTCGCGTTCGTGCTCGGGCCCGTGCTCGCCCTCTTCCTGGTCGTCGGACGCCCCTGGCCCCCGGGCGTCGTGCGCGCGCTGCGCTGGGTGCCGCTCCTGGCCCTCGCCGCCCTCCTCGGCTACCTGCCCGCCCTCGTGGGAGGGCTCTGCGTCCACCTCGAGACGGGACGACCCTGGCACGACCTCGTCTACGACCTCCTGGACCTGCGGGGGGGGAAGTACTTCGCCGGCGACCTCCGCGACGTCTTCCGGTTCTACGGCCGCTCGATCCTCTTCCTCGGATTCCAGTTCCCTCTCCTCGCGGGCCTCCTGGGCCTCCTCGGCCTGGTCCTCTCGGTGCGCGACGGCCTGCGCCGAGCCGCCCTCCCCCTCCTGGTCTTCCTGATGACTTTCGCCTGGGCCGGGCTCTACCTTCAGCAGCGAAACGTCTACCTCCTGCTGGTCGGCTACGCGATGTTCGCGATCTGGATCGCCCGCGGCGCGGAGGCCCTCCGCTCCTGGCTCAAGGGGAAGGTCGAGGGTCCGGTCGCCGCGGTGATGGCGGCCGTCCTCCTCCTGGTCGTCGTCCTGCCGCCGATCCTCTACACGGTCACGCCCGCGCTCACGCGGCGGTTCGGAATCTCGATCGCCGGAGCGGAGTCCCTCCGATCGATCCGGGGCCGCCCGGCGACCTGGATCCTCCTCCCCTGGAAGAACAGCGAAGACAGCGCCGACCGGTTCGCGCGAGGGGCCCTCCAGGTCGCGCCGCCGCGCTCCATCATCGTGTGCGACTTCACGCCGGCCGCAGTCCTCTCCTACGCCCAGCACGTCGACGGGCTCCGCCCCGACGTCGATCTGGTGCCGCTCGAAAGGGCCCTGGGAGCCAAGGACGACATGACCGTGTGGCTGGAGGCCAACCTCGGCGATCGCGAGGTCTTCCTGGCGAGCGACTCGCCCGCGTACCGCGTCGACCGCCTCGGCGATCGATACGAGCTTACGTGGTGCGGTCCCCTGCTGCGGGTGCTTCGGAGGTGAGCTCCGCCAGCCGCTCGAAGAGGGTGAGCACCAGCTCCTTCAGCCCCTGCCCGGTCACGCCGGAGATGAGGAGCACGGGGACGCCGAGCTCCGCGCGGAGCCGCTCCACGTTCTCCGCGGCCTCCGGCAGGTCGGACTTGTTCGCGACGACGACCTCGGGCTTCGCGGCGAGATCGGGGGAGTAGGAGGTCAGCTCGTTCCGGATGACGCGGTAGGCCTCCACCGGGTCCGGGCCCGAGAGGGGCGCGGCGTCGATGATGTGGAGGATGAGCCTCGTGCGCTCGACGTGACGGAGGAACCGGTCGCCGAGGCCCACGCCCTGGTGCGCCCCCTCGATTAACCCCGGCAGGTCGGCCATGACGAGCGTCCGCCAGTCGGGGCCCTGCACGATCCCCAGGTACGGGACGAGCGTCGTGAACGGGTAGTCCGCGATCTTCGGCCTCGCCGCGGAGAGGCGCGAGAGGAGCGTCGACTTCCCGGCGTTCGGCAGACCGACGAGCCCCACCTCGGCGATGAGCTTCAGCTCGAGCAGGAGGTGCCGCTCCTCCCCCTTCTTCCCCAGCTCGGAGAACATCGGCGTCTGGCGGCTCGATGTCGAGAAGTGGAAGTTGCCGCGGCCCCCCTTCCCCCCCTTCGCGATGATGAACCGCTCGCCGGGCGTCGCCAGGTCCTTCAGGACGTGGCCCATGTCGCGGTCTTTGATCAGCGTCCCCGCCGGAATCGGGATGACGATGTCCTGCCCGGCCTTCCCCGCACAGTTGTTCTTCGATCCGCGCTCTCCGTCCTCGGCGCGGTAGTGGTACTTGTCCGTGACGTGGTAGAGGGTGTTCATCCCGGGGTCGGCGACGAAGACGACGTCGCCTCCATCCCCTCCCTCCCCACCGTCCGGGCCCCCCTTGTTGATGTATTTCTCCCGATGGAGGGAGACGCACCCGTCCCCCCCGTCGCCGCCTTTCACGTAGATTTCGGCTTCGTCGCGGAACATCGCTAAGACGAAAAGAGCCGGGCTCGCGCCCGGCTCCTCCTCCTCCCGTTCGGGACGGCCTACGCCTCGATCTTCCCGATTTTCACGACCGAGAAGCAGGCGCGCATGCCCTTCTTGCGGCGGAACGACTCGCGCTTGCGGAACATGATTGCGATGACCTTGGGGCCCTTCAGCAGCTCCCGCACGACCTGCCCTGTCACCTTGACGTTCGGCACCGTCGGCTTGCCGACGCGGACGTCCTTGCCGTTCTCGAAGTAGAGCACGTCCGGGAAGGTCACGTCCTTGCCGCTCCCCTCGGGGAGCCTGTCGAAGTGGACGAGCTCGCCTTCGGAGACCTTGTACTGCTTGCCCCGGTCACGGATGATCGCGTACATGATTCCTCCTGGGCCCGACGCGAGACGCCGGGCAATTGGGGCGGGAACTATAGCAGGAGCCCCGCCCCGGAATCAATGGGATTAGCGGAATGGCCGACGTCAAGCTCGCTGACCTCCTCCAGGTCCCCGCCCCCGACCTCCAGAGGGCCCTGGCGAAGGTCCCAAACCGCCTGATCGCGGTGGCCCTGTCGGGGGCGGAGCCGGGTACGGCCGCGTCGCTCCTCAAGCACGTCTCGCCGACGCGCCGGAAGGAGATCGACGCGGAGGTCCGGTCCATCGGCCGCGTCCCCTTCCCCACCGCGCAGACGGCCGTCAAGAACCTCCTCAAGAAGGCCCTGGGGTTGAAGGGCGAGGAGACGGACGCCGATCAGGCCGGCGTGCGGGTCGCTCCGCCCGGGCCGAAGAAGCCCAGGAAGCCCCCCGCCCCCTTGACAGCGGAGGACTTCAAGGCGTATCTCCTCTGGCTCCAGGCACGGCATCCGCTCATGAAGTCCGCCTCCGAGGGGGACCGCGCGCGGGCCCTCCGGCTCTGGGTGGAGCGCATGACGAGGCCGCCGAAGGAATGACGCCCAAGTCCCGTCTCGCCCTCGCGGGGATCCTGCTCCTCGCCCTCGGCCTGCGCCTCGGGGGGCTCGAATCCAAGAGCCTCTGGCTCGACGAGGCCTGGACGTGGGCGTACACGCAGAAGCCGTTCGTCGAGTGCGTCACGTCCGAGTACTCGAACCCGCCGGGGTCGTTTGCGATCTTCTGGGCGGGCGTGCGGCTCCTCGACGACGGCGAGCGAGGCCTCAGGTTCCCATCGGCGCTCTCGGGCGTGCTCGCGACGTGGCTCCTTTTCCGCCTCGGCAGACGCCTGTTCGACGAACCGACCGCGCTCCTCGCCTCGCTCCTCCTGGCGGCCTCCGCGTTCCACCTCAGGTTCACCCAGGAGGCACGGACCTACGGCTTCCTGGCCTGCGCGGCGCTCGCCTCGACCGAGGCCGTGGTGCTGTTGCTCGAGAGGGCGACGCCCGGCCGCGCGGCGTACTACGTGGTTTCGGCCGCGCTCGGGCTCTACTTCCACTACGTCTTCGGGTTCGTGATCCTCGCCCACAACGCGATCGTCGCATGGACGTGGTGGGTCCGCGGGCGGAGGGAACTGGGGCCCGGGCGGTGGGTCGCGGTCCAGGCCGCGACGGCGCTCCTCTTCCTCCCCTGGTTCGTGTGCATGCTCCGGAACCTCGGGGGGGTCAACACGAACTTCGTCGACATGCCCTGGGGGCGGGTAGGGGCGACGTTCTACCTCTTCATGACGGGAATCCCGCGTCCCGCGTCCTACGAGGGCAGGATCCTCTCCGAATCGATGCTCGACAACGCGCACCTGATCGCTGCGTTCCTCCTCGTGGCCCTCCCCGTCGCACTCAGGGGGGCGATCGCGGCCGCGCGGAGCGAGCGGGCCGGGCCGGTCCTGGGGATGACGTTCGGCGTGCCCGTCGTCCTGGCGCTCGGGCTGGCGATGGCGGGATCGGTGCGTTTCACGAATGACCGGTACCTGGGCTTCCTGTGCCCCTTCTGGCTGCTGCTGATGGCCGCGGGGATGAGGTCCGCTCCGGGGCGGACGTGGAAGATCGCCGCTCACCTTCTCGTGGCGGCCCTCTGCGTGGAGGCCCTCGTCGCGTACTACCGGATCCCGGAGATCGCCAACGAGAACTGGCGCGATGCCACCCGCCACGTGGAGTCGCGGAGGGGCCCGGGGGACCTGGTGTGCATCCACATGCAGTACATGCACATCGCCTACAGGTATTACGCCCGCGACGCGAAGGACCTCCTCAGGCTCCCGGAGACAGGGAGACAGGAGGAGTTCCACGCCGAGCTGGCGGCGGCGGTGCGGGGACGATCCCGGGTGTGGCTGGTGCTCGGTCATCATCGCGGCCCCGATGAGCGGGTCTGGCAGGCGGTCCTGGGGGAGTGGTTCGTGCCGGCGGGCGCCTCGAGGCGCTTCCCGAGTCCGAACGGCGACCCGGAGGTCTGGGAGTTCGTGAGGAGGTAGCGAGCCCCCGTCGACGCGACCGGGGGCCCGCCATGCTCCCTGGCCTCACTTGCCCCCTCCGGGTGGCCTTGCCGCGGGCCGGGGCTTTCCCTCCCTGGGAGGCTTGCTTCCCTCCGGACAGGTCTCCTCGTCGATGGTCGCCCCGTGTTCGTCTCGCACTGGCCGCCTGTCCCGGGGGGCCTCTTCGGTCCATCTCGGCCGGAACCGGTCGATCCAGCCGTCGACCGGAGGGAGCCACGGCAGCTCGTCATCCTCTCCGAATGGAACGGGATGGGCCTCGTCGAACCCGGGTGGCTCGGGTTCGTCCCAGGACGGGGGCGGCTGCTCCACCGACGGGGTCTTGGGGGGCGTCGTTCCTGGCGCGGGGGGGCCCGGCGGCTCGCTCGTCGTGGGCGGAGTTGGCTCCTTCTTGCGGCACACGCAGTCTCCCTCGTCCCGACGCTGCTGGCTCAGCGGGTAGATGTCCATCGCCACATCGAACCGGATGGGACCGACGGCCGCTTCTTCGTATCGGGTCCCGTGGCCGGTCCGGATCATCGGACCGGAGCACTTCTTCCCGTGGTATGGGCCATTGGTCACGTAGTAGTACTCCACACGGACGACCTGCGTCTCAACGCTGCCCTCTCCGCCGATCCGACCTTCGACCGGCAGTACGCTGACCTTGCAATCGGGTTCGAGGCAGGCCGGCGGGATGGTCTGCGTGATCCCCGCCACCCTCGATTTGGCCTGCTCCCATTGCTTGGAGAACGTGCCCGCCAGGCTGACCTCGATCTCCAGACCCCAGCCGAACGCCTTGGCTTTGCTGCCGACCTTGGCTCCGAGCTCCGCCCCGATCGTCGTCATCGCGGACTCGGCGTGTTCACTGGTGATCGTCGCCTCCAGGGGCATCTCCAGGTGAACGAAGCACTTCTTCTCCGCGCAGGCCCCGACATGGGGGTGGCAAGGCATGCACTCCTTCGAACACCTCGCGTTCCCCAGGCCGAACTTGCACGGCGAGTCGGGATCGGGGTCGAGGACGACGGTCTTGCTCACGGGCGTCCTCGTCTCGATGAGATGCCACCAGCACTCATGACCGTCGTGGGTGGTCCATTCCTTTCCTGCGTCCTCCGATCGCGCACCGGTCAGGCATCCCAGCGACACGAGGAGCGTCAGGATCCAAGTGCGGTGGTTCATGTCACTCCCTCTCAAGAACGATGTGGTGGACCCCCTCGTCGATCTGGAACGACTGCATGCGACCGTACTCCTGCGACCAGGCGTTCCACTGATCCTCCTTCCCACCATCGAGGGTCGGTTCCAGCCACACGATGTACCTGCCGGGCAGGACGTGGGGCACGATGACACGGCCGCTCGCGGGGAGCGCAAAGGAGGACTCCGTCAGGAACGGACGCTCGAACTGGTCCGTCGACTCCGCCGAGTGCTCATGCGTGATCCAGATGGACCAGCGGGCCTCCGCGGGGAGACTGTCCGCGCCGGGAACTTCGATCTCCACAGACGGCGCGAGGTGGACGGCGGGGAGCTCGATTCCCAGAGGAGCGTCGCCCTTCCCCAGCCGTCGCCAGGTGATGAACCTCCCTCCCTCCGGAAGCGTGGACGTGATCGTCAGCTCGAGTGCCTCGCCATCCGGAAGCAGACAGTCCCAGGGTTCGCCTGGGCCCACCCGACCCTTGATGGACAGGCCACGCTCCTTGCCGTACTCCTGGACGCGGACCTCGACCAGGACCGGCGATGCGAACCGCAGGCGCGGCGTGAGCGTGCGGAGTCGGAGCCGAGCCTCCTGGGGAGGGCCGTCCCGTCGGACCTCGACTTGACCATCCTCGCCAGCGACGAACTCGAAGGACCCGGCCCTGTAGACTCCTCCTTGTCCCCCATCGGGGGAGACCGAGAGGGAGTACTCGCCGTACGGTACGTCCTGGAACTCGCAGCGGCCGGCCGCATCGGTCCGCGACCTCCGGAGGACCTGCATCGATGCCACGTTCTCCGGCAGGTCCGGGCGCGTGGACATCAGGCAGACGGCCACATCCGGAGCCGGCTCGCCGCGCGCTGTCTGGACGCTGGCCGCGATCGGCCCTCCCAGGCACTCCAGGAGGACGTCCTTCGACAGGTCTTTGACGAGGAACTCAGTCCACCCCGTCCGCGCCTCTCCCGCCGTGGACCGTCCGAGCGAGAGGCGGATGAGCTCCCCGGACCCGATTCCGCGCATGAGGAACGCGCCGTTGGAGACTTCCAGGTCCCGTCGGTCATCGGGACCTGAGACGAAGCACTTCCGCTCTTCCGCGCGGATGTCGACGGACTTCCCGTCGCGTGCCAGGCGGATGCGTCCGCCTTCCTCGGCACGGGCGAGCTGGGCACAGAGGAGGATCGCGACGATCGTCGCCCAGGTCGTTCCCCGCGAGACGCCCCCCACGACGGCGCGGGACGATTCGGGTGTGCGCATGGAAGCGCTCCTTTGCGTTCGGTGACCCTCCGCCGCGGCGGCCGCAACGCGGACCGCTCGAACGACGGCTGTGAGCAGGACACGCAAGGGGCCCGCCCGGGGTGTCGTCCTCACGCGGTTTCCGCGGAGTCGCTCAAGCCCAATCGACAGCGTCCATTCCAGCGAACGGACCGCGCGCGAAAGGAGTGGGCTTCCGCGAAGCGTCGGAAAACCCAGCAGTCGATCGAGTGAGCGCCGGGAAAGCCAGCACTCGGAGGCCGGGTCGGGATCCGCGATGTGGCGGGAGGTGAGGCACCTCCCCGGCGGGAACCCTTTGCCTCGATTCCCGCGGCCCAGGCGGAACTCCTGCAAGAGACCAGGGGGTCTAATCTCGAGCAGGCCCCACGACCGACAACACGCCGGCCAGACCTCGACCGCGTTCCTCCAGGCTCCGAGTCCCCACCGGGGGGGTGCGCATATGACTGAAGCTCTCTTGAGGAGTCCCCGCGGGGCCAGGGCGGCCCCGCGGGGTTTGGCAGGGAGTCAATCCCCCGTCTTGCACGGGGGTGTCAAGCTACCGGACGCGCACGCGGACGGTGCGGGTCCCGTAGACGGGCTCGATCCAGCGGTACTCCCAGCGACCGCAGCCGCAATCACCGACCCACACGCGGTCCCAGCGGCCGGCGCAGACCAGGTAGGTCTCCGTGCGCCACTCGTACACGGGGTAGCACGGGTCGACGTACACCGGACGGCAGCTCGCGCAGCAACAGTCCGCAGCGTGGTCGTGGAGCGGGACGCTGAACCCGACGGACCAACCGTCCCTGTGATGACGGTCGCGATCCCCAAAGCTGAATCCGAACCACCCATCGGCCTTCGCGTCCGAGGGCGCGGCGCCGAAAACCCCAAGCGCCAGAGTCATCGCTGCAAGCGTCTTCATCATGGCCGTCTCCTTCATTCAGTACCGCCGCCCGCAAATTGCGTTCGGACGGCTGGAAGAGGTGCAACCGCGATGCCGAGGCTGTCCGGGTGACTCATATGGATGTTACTTGCGTATCGCAAATATGTTGCGGCGATCATGAATCCCCCGTGATGGTTAGTGAAGTTAGTATGAGTTAGGCTAACAGTTCGGGGGGGAGGGACACCGGAGGCGGACACCGGGACACTATCGGGAGGTGGTGGCGAGGGCGGAATCGAGGTCGGCGACGATGTCCTTCGCCTCCTCGATCCCGACTGACAGGCGGACCATGTCGCGCGTCACGCCGTCCGCGTGAAGGGCCTCTTCGGAGAGGCCATTGTGGGATGCCAGGACCGGGATGGAGACGAGCGTCTCGACGCTTCCCAGGCTCGCCGCGCGCTGACAGAGGCCTAGCGCGTCGACGAAGCGCTTCGCGCGCTCGAAGCCGCCCTTCACGCGGAAGCTCACCATGCCGCCCGGCGTGCGGAGGACCTCCCGCGCGACGGCGTGGTCCGGATGGGACGGGAGGCCCGGGTAGGAGACCGAGAGGACCTCCGCGTGGCCCTCCAGGTGGCGGGCGATCTCGATCGCGTTCGTCGCGTGTCGCTCCATCCGGATGCCGAAGGTCTTCATCCCGCGCGACAGGAGATAGGCGTCCCACGGCGACATCGACGCCCCGAGGAGCCGCACGGTCCCTCGCACCGCGCGGACGCGCTCGCGGCTTCCGCACACGACTCCGCATAGGACATCGCTGTGTCCGGAGAGGTACTTCGTCCCGCTGTGCGCGACGAGGTCGATCCCGGACTCGATCGGCCTCAGGTTGAACGGCGAGGCGAAGGTGTTGTCGACGATCGTCGCGACACCGCGCGCGCGGCAGGCGGCGGCGATCGGCCTCGGGTCGGTCACGCGGAGCGCGGGGTTCGTGACCGGCTCGAAGTAGACGAGGCGAGTCCGCTCCGAGAGGCTCTCGCCGACGCGCAGGAACTCCTCGCGGGCGAGCATACGGACGGTGACGCCGAACCTCGGGAGGAGCTCCTCGAAGAGGTGGTGCGTGCCGCCGTACAGGCCGCGCATCGCGACGACCTCGTCCCCCGCACGGACGACGGAGAGGACCGCGCTCGCGATGGCGCCCATCCCGGAGCCGCACGCGTGGGCGTCCTCGGCCCCCTCGATCGAGGCGACCTTCTCTTCCACGGCGCGGACGGTCGGGTTTCCCCAGCGGGTGTAGATGTAGCCCGTCTCCTGGTCGGCGAGGTAGGCCTCGAGGTCGGCGCTCCGCGCGAAGTTGTAGGTGACCGATCCGAAGACGGGGTAGACGACCGGGTCGATCGACTCGTCGAGGGCCTCTCCCACGTGGAGCGCTCGGGTCGAGACCCCGTCCAGGGGCGTGGCGTGTTCGCGCTCCCAGACGCGCGCGAGACGTTCGGCGACCGCCTCCAGGAAGGCCCGCTCGAGGCCGTCGAGTACTCCCTCGACGCCGAGCGATCCGACGGGTCGGCCGCGGACGACGATCGGCATCTGGCCGTCGTCCGCGAGGCGGAGCGAGGATAGCCTGGGGACCTCGGCCTTGAGCAGGTCGAGCACGTGGCGGGCCACCTCCTCGAAGGGGCCCTTCTTCTTGCAGAGTCCGCGGACGCGGGCGAGCAGCTTCATGGCCCGTGGATTGTAGTGCGCTTGGGCCGGTGTGCAAGCATGGCGCGGAGCTTGACCGCTCCCCGGGAGGCCCCTATCATGTCGCGCCCCGCCCACCCGAGGACGCCATGAGCGAAGAGCCGATCCCGCCGCAGCCGCCTCCGGCCCCGGAGCCGATCCTCGATCCGACGCGCCCGGCGACGCCCGCGCCGGAGCCCCCGCGCCACTCGTTCTTCACGGTCCTGCTCCAGTTCTTCCTCATCCCTGTGGGGATCGTGGGCGCGTGCGCGGCGGTCTTCCTCGGGTTGCGCGCGATCGTCGGGGACGCGAAGTCCCCCGACGAGCTGCTCGACGAGGTGGGGAGCGGCGCGGTGAACCGTCGGTGGCAGGCGGCCTTCGAGCTGTCCCAGGTCCTGTCTCAGGAGAACCCGCCGGAGATCGGGCCGAAGTTCGTCGACGGGGCGGTCGCCGCGTTCCTCGCGGCGGAGGGGGACGACAAGCGGATCCGCGAGTACCTGGCCCTCATCCTCGGGCGGACGCGGGACAGGAGGGCCACGAAGCCGCTGCTCGAGGCGCTGCCCGGGGCTGACGCGCAGCTCAGGGTGAACATCCTGCTCGCGCTCGGGGAGATCTCGGACCCGCTGGCGAAGGACGAGTTCCTGCGGGCGCTCGACGACGCCGGGGACGCGGGAGTTCGGAAGGCCGCGCTCGTCGGGCTGTCTCGCCTCCCAAAGGAGGACGCCATCCTTGCGAGGGTGCGCACCCACCTGACCGATCCGGTGGCCGACGTGAAGTGGAACGCGGCGCTCGTCCTGGCGGCCCTCGACGACCCCGCCGGGGCGGACGTCCTCTTCGAGATGCTCGATCGGGCCCTGATCCAGAAGCAGGTCATGTCCGCGGAGGAAGGCGGGGCGGAGAAGGACCCCGCGGCCGCGATCCTCCGAAACGCGGTCAGCGCGTCGGCTCGGCTCTACCAGGAGCGGTTCCGCAAGCCCTACGAGACGCTCTCCGCGAACGACCCCGACCCGGACGTCCGGCGGTTCGCCGCCGAGGCGCTCCAGTGGCTCGATTCGCGGAAGTGATTTGACCCCGGAGTCGAAGTGGGACCGATCGGTCCCATGTCGTTCGCGAACGCTGGACATCGCGGGGCCGGGTGGATATAACCTCCATCCGCTCCGGAGATTAGCTGGACACGACTCGCTCTCTCCGGACGCGTGTTGGCACGCCGCTTGCGTCCCTCCGCATGCGAGGAATGGAGAGTCGGTATGGCCGAGCATTCCCCTAAGTCGACGAAAGAGCTCCCATCAGGGTGGTGGCCGGCATCGCTCCCTCGGGAGGGCGGCGCCGCCCCTGCCCCGGCGGCGAGTGCACCTGCCCCCGCGGCGAGCGCGCCTGCCCCGGCGGTCGCGGCGGCCGCGGCCGGACAGGCGCCCAAGTCGTCCGCGGGTCAGATGCCCAAGTCGAGCGGAGGACAGGCGCCGAAGGCCAGCGGCGGACAAGCGCCCAAGTCGAGCGGTGGACAGGCCCCCAAGGCCAGCGGTGGACAGGCGCCGAAGGCCAGCGGCGGGCAAGCCCCGAAGGCCAGCGGGGGCGCGCCCCCCGCTGTGGCCGCCGCAGCCGTCGCTCCGGCCGCGAAGGCCGCTGCGCCCGCCCCCAAGGCCCCGCCCGCGCCGAAGCCCGCTCCGACCGCCCAGGTCCTGACGAGGGAAATGCGCGACGCCGTCGGACGGAAGATCGTCGCGGAGTACCCGCCCGCGGGCTCACTGACGCGCCGTGCGTTCATCTCCTGGTGCGGCGTCGCTTGGACGACCTTCGCCGCCGCCTCGGCGGCCGGGGGCGCCATCTGCGCGCGCTTCATGTTCCCGAACGTGCTGTTCGAGCCGCCGATGTCGTTCAAGGCCGGCCCGCCGAGCGAGTTCAGCTCGATCGGAATGGTCTACGAGCTCTACAAGGCGAAGTTCGGCGTCTGGATGGTCCGTGACGAGAAGTCGATCTTCGCGCTCTCCACCGTCTGCACGCACTTGGGCTGCACGCCGAACTGGCTGGCCGCCGAGCAGAAGTTCAAGTGCCCCTGCCACGGGAGCGGCTTCTACAAGACGGGGATCAACTTCGAGGGCCCCGCTCCGCGTCCCCTGGAGCGGTACCGCATCGTCATGTCCGACGACGGGCAGATCCTCGTCGACAAGAGCAAGAAGTTCCAGTGGGAAATGGGCCAGTGGACCGACCCTGAGTCGTTCCTGGTCGTCTAGAGGAGCCTGACGTGACCGCCAAAGCCCCCATGTCGCAGCGGATCTGGGACTACATCACGGGGTCGCAGATCTGGAAGTCGATCTTCCGCCACCCGTTCCCGAAGACGCGCCGCGACCGGACGCTCGCCGTCCTCACGAACGTCTTCCTCCACCTGCACCCGAACCTGATGCGGAAGTCGGCCCTCAGGCCGAAGTACACCTGGTGCATGGGCGGGATCTCGTTCTTCCTCTTCCTGTCGCTGACGGTGACCGGCCTCCTGCTCATGTTCTACTACCGCCCCACGGCGGAGTACGCCTACGTCGACATCCAGTATCTCCGCGAGGACGTCCCGCTCGGGATCATGCGCGAGATGCACCGCTGGGGCGCGCACGCGATGGTGATCACCGTGTGGCTCCACATGATGCGCGTGTTCCTCACGGGCAGCTACAAGCCGCCGCGCGAGTTCAACTGGGGCGTCGGCGTGATCCTCCTCGTGCTCACGCTGCTCCTCTCGTTCACGGGATACCTCCTGCCGTGGGACCAGCTCGCGATGTGGGCGATCACGGTCGGGTCGAACATGGCCCGCGCGACGCCGCTGATGGGGCACGAGGGGCCGGGCGCCGCCCTCATCAAGCTCGGCGACATCCAGCTCATCCACTCGGGAAGCGACGCGAGGTTCGGGCTCCTCGCGGGGAGGTTCGTCGGCGCGCCGGCGCTGCTCCGGTTCTACGTCCTCCACTGCGTCGCCTTACCGCTCGTCGTGGGGGTCCTCATGGCCGTGCACTTCTGGCGTGTCCGGAAGGACGGCGGGATCTCGGGACCCCTCTAGGCGGACTCCGTTTCGAGAGGAACGATGGACCTCCTCAAGCACGCAATCAACGCGGCCACGCAGCCGTACTGGTTCTTCCTGGCCTCGATCGTGGCCTTCTTCCTGATGCTCCGGTTCTACCGGGTCTGGACGAAGCCGCGGAACGCAGCGATCGTGCTCGCCGTGGCGATCGCGGCGCTGGCGTTCAGCCTGACGGACACGAAGTTCCGCGAGCTGGCGCTCCTGGCGGACAACATCCCGATCATGGGAATGCTGTTCCTCGTGGGCTTCTGCGTGTGGCTCGCGCTCCGCCAGGCCGCCGTCAACGACGAGCGGATCGAGAAGGGACTGCCGCCGCTCGAGAAGCTGGAGACGAACGAGAAGGTCCTGGTCTGGCCCGACCTCGTCTACACCGAGCTGATCGCCATGGTCGTCGGGTCGGTGATCCTGATCGTGTGGTCGCTCCTGGTCCAGGCGCCCCTCGAGCAGCCCGCCAACCCCACGAAGACGCCGAACCCGTCGAAGGCGCCGTGGTACTTCCTCGGGCTCCAGGAGCTGCTCGTCTACTTCGACCCGTGGATCGCGGGCGTGGTGCTGCCGACGCTGATCATCGTCGGGCTCATCGCGATCCCGTACATGGATCGGAACCCGAAGGGCCAGGGGTACTACACGCTGAAGGAGAGGCCCTTCGCGATCTCCGTCTTCCTCTTCGGGTTCATCATCCTCTGGGTGCTGCTCGTCTTCCTCGGGACGTTCCTGCGCGGACCGAACTGGAACATCTTCGGGCCGTACGAGGAGTGGGACCCGCACAAGGTCGTCCCGCTGCTGAACGTGAACGTCTCCGAGCTGTTCTGGCGGGACCTGTTCCACACGTCGCTTCCGTCGTTCTGGCTGATCCGGGAGCTGCCGGGGATCTTCCTCGTCGTCTCGTTCTTCGCGGTGCTGCCGCCGATCCTGGCGAGGACCGTGTTCCGGAAGCTCTACGTGTCGATGGGCTTCATGCGCTACAACGTGATGGCGAACCTGCTGCTCGTCATGGTCGGCGTGCTGCTGAAGATGTTCCTCAGGTGGACGATCAACCTGAAGTACATCGTCGCCATCCCCGAGTTCTTCTTCAACATCTAGGGGACGGGCGTCGCGGCGGGCGGGGGAGGCGGGACCGGGAGCGTGCGGCTCGATCGGACGATGAGGAGCACGACGCCGCCCACCATCGCGCCGAGCACGGCGAGCATCAGGACCACGCCCCAGTAGATCCCCGCGGCGAGCCCTTCCTTCGTCCCCGAACCGGGGGCGTCCTTGACCGCCTGCTCTCACATCGAGCACTGCGCGGCCGCGGTGGCGACCAGCAGCAGGGGCAGCAGGGCGAGTACGTAGCGTCTCACGGCGATCCTCATTCGTTCAAACTAGCCGCCCTCCCCCTGCATGTCAACCTCACACCGGCCGCCAGTGGTAGAGCATCCAGTAGACGGCCACGCCTGTGATCGAGACGTAGAGCCAGATCGGGAACGTCCAGCGGGCGATCTTCCTGTGCCGCTCGATGTCCCCCCGGAATCCGCGTCGCAGCGTGATGATCGCGAGGAACGGGACGAGCGCCGCGAGGACGGTGTGCGACCCGAGCACGGACAGGTACAGCGTCTTGGGCCACCCCTCGTGGGAGAACCGCGTCACGCCGGCGTATGCGTGGTAGTACAGGTAGCATGCGAGGAACACGATCGAGACCAGGAACGCCGAGACCATGCACGCCTTGTGCGCCCCGATGCGCTTCGTCTTCACCAGGACGAAGCCCGTGAGGAGCAGCACGGCGCAGAGGCCGTTGAGGGAGGCGTTGATCGATGGGAAGTGCCTCAGCCGCTCCATCCGCTTCTGCTCCTCCACGCGGCGTCGGGACTCCGCAACGAGTCTCGCCTTCGACTCCTCCACGAGGCGACGGGACTCCGCAACGAGCCTCGCCATCGCGGGCGCGTCGTCGTACTGCGCCCAGGCGTGGATCTTCCCCTGGGCGTCGACGAGGACGATCCGGAGGGAGTGGATGATCACCTCCTTCGGGTCGTCCACGGCCGATTGACGGAACCCCTCCGTCACGAGCGAGCGGATCAGGGCCCGGTCCCCCGTCAGGAAGAGCCACCGTTCGGGGTCGGCGTTGTAGAGCTTCGCGTACTCCACAAGCGCCGCGGGCGTGTCGTTCGCCGGGTCGAGAGTGAACGAGACGAGGCGGACCTCGGGCGGCAGCTCCGCCTGGAGCTCGGACATGCGACGGTTGAGCGGCGGGCAGGGCCCCTGGCACCCCGCGAAGAAGAAGTCGGCGACCCACGGCCGCCCGCGGAGGTCTCCGAGCGTCACGGTGCGGCCGCTCCGCTCGGTCAGGGAGAACTCTGGGAGCGGCGGCCAGTCCGGGGCGTCCTGACAAGCCGCAGGCAAGGCCGCGAGCAGCAAGACCGCCATCCAGCTATGGCGGCGGGGTTTCCGGCGGGGTAGCATTGGCATCATGACGTTCTGGCCTTTCCGGAGGCGGGCTTCGCAGGGCTCGCCGTGCCTCGTTGCGCACGGTGATGGGACAAGATCGGTCCTGGAACGGCTGGAAGCGATGGGCTGGAGGCCGGAGGGCCCCGCGGACCCCGCCGCCGTGGCCGCCGCCGAGGAGGCCCTTGGCGTTATCTTCCCGCCCGACTACCGGCGCTTCCTCCTCGCCACCGGCCGCCCCTCCCAGCGCGAGCCCTGGTTCGGCCTGTGGCGGGTCGACGAGCTCGTCAGCCTGAACCTCCACCTCGCGCTCTTCCGATGGTACCCCGGACTGGTCGGAATCGCGAGCTGCGGAGGCTTCCTCGTCATCGCCCTCGACTACCGCGAGGGGCCCGTCCCGTGCGTCGTCTCGGTCGGGCTCTCCTGCTCCGATCCCTCGGACGTCTCCGTGGAGGCGGACACGTTCGACGAGTGGATCGAGCGCACGATCCGCTAGCCCGGGACGAGGGCGTAGATCCAGCGGTCCAGATCGCCTAGCGTGAAGGTGATCAGGATCGTGATGAGGGCGAACGGGAACAGCGCGACCACGTAGAAGATCCGCTGCTCCTGCTTCAGGTGCATGAAGATGAGCGCGACGCAGGTCGCCTTCACCGCCGCGATCGCGAGGCCGATCCAGATCGCCACCTGGCGGTTCCACTCCATCTTGTGCCCGAGCACGCTCGCGCCGACCGTGACCCCCGTCAGGATCATCAGCGTGACGAAGACCGCCATGTAGGCCTTCGTCTGGGTCTCGTGCGGCGCGTGCGCCTGTTCCGACGACATGGTTGCCTCCGGTCGGCTCTAGAGCAGGTAGATGATCGGGAAGAGGAAGATCCAGATCACGTCGACGAGGTGCCAGTAGAGCCCGGTCACCTCCACGCCGACGTTGCGGTTCACGCTGTACCGCCCGCGCAGGGCGAAGAGCCAGATGAAGAAGAGGACCGCGATCCCGACGAGCACGTGCAGGCCGTGGAACCCCGTCATCGTGAAGTAGCAGGCGTACATGACGCTCGTCGAGGGGAAGTGGTCCACCTGGAACTTCGCGTTGTACTCGAACCCCTTGATGACGAGGAAGGTCACGCCGAGGACCATCGTGAACAGGGTGTACTTCGCGATCGCCTTGTTGTCGCCGCGGTGGGCCGCGCCGACCGCGAGCGCCATCGTCAGGGAGCTCGTGATGAGGACGACGGTATTCACGAGCGCGAGCCACTTGTTCAGGTGCGCCAGGTCGTTGAACGGGTTGTTCTCCCCCGCCGGCTGGATCGTGCGGAGCACGACGTAGGCGCCGATGAACCCCGCGAAGAACATGATCTCGCTGGCGAGGAAGAGCCACATCCCGAGCCGCGTCCGCTCGCGCATCTCGGTCGATTCGACGACGACGGTTTCCATTCGTGTGCCCCCGGTCAGAACCCCGTCCGCCCGATCACGAGGATCGCCAGCAGGACGGGAAGATAGACGATCGAAGCTACGAAGAGTCGGCGCGCGCGGGCCTCCGTGCGGCTCACGGCGAACCTGATCCCGAACCAAAGGAAGCCCAGGCCGAGCAGGACCGCCCCGGCCGCGTACAGCCCTCCCGCGAGCCCCTGCACCGCGGGGAGGAGGCTCACCGCGACGAGCGCGAGCGTCTGGATCACGACCTGACGGGCCGTGCGCACGCCCTCCGTGTCCCCCACCGTGAGCATGCGGTACCCGCCGCGCTCGTAGTCCTCCCTCCACCTCCAGGCGATCGCGAGGAAGTGCGGGAGCTGCCAGAAGAAGAGGATGAGGAAGATCCCCCACGCGCGTGCGTCGATCGTCCCGGAGGCCGCGCTCCAGCCGATGAGCGGCGGGAGCGCCCCGGGGACCGCGCCGACGAGCGTATTCGCCGAGGTGACGTGCTTGAGCGGCGTGTAGACCAGGACGTAGGTGGCAACCGTGAAGGCCGCGATCAGCGAGGGGAGGCTCCCCACGCCGCCCGCGAGGACCGCAGGGCCCGCGACGGAGAGGAGGAGTCCGAAGAGGAGCGCTCCGCGCGGCGAGATCCGTCCCGCGGGGATCGGGCGATTCGCCGTCCGCCTCATGAGCGCGTCGCGGTCGCGCTCCAGCCACATGTTGAGGGCGTTCGCGCCGGCCCCGGAGAGCGCGGTCCCGACGAGCATCGCAACGACGGTCGGGAGGGACCAGTGCCCCCCGCTCGCGAGGTGGTACCCCGCGAGGGCCGTGACGAGCGTCATGGCGCTGATCCCGGGCTTCGTGAGGATGCACCAGTCCGACAGCCGAGGCGCCGTGCGCGCTTCGACGGCGGGGGCGGCCCCTCGGCTTGCTTCGCTCGCTCGGGGCAGGCTCTGGGTGGTGATCACGAAGCTCATGACCGCACCCCCGCCAGGTCGTGGCGGCGCGTGGGGGCCTCGGAGAAGCCCGCATCGAGCCTCCTCGCGGAGAGCGCGAGGCGGAGCGCGGAGGCGAGGAGGAGGGCGCCCACGGCGAGGTGCCCCGTGACGATGGCGAGGTCGAGGCGCTGGGCGTCGATCGAGTGGGTGTAGCCGTTCGCGAGGGCCCACCACGTCGCGACGCCGAGGCCGAGCTGGAGGAGGAGGGCGGCGAGGAGGGCCTTCGCCGGGCGGGCAAGGAACCTCACGGATCCGAACGACCCGAGGGCGACGATGACGGCCCCGAGGCACGCCATGGCCACCACCACGGCGAACCCCGCGTGGGCCCAGAGGCCGACCCGGGTGTGTCGGAAGACGGCCCCGAGGACGAGCTGGAGGAAGACGACGGCGGTCGCGGCCGTGCCCCAGCGCGCCGAGGCCCTCGCCCCGGCGAGGGGCTTCGCGTCGTTCCAGCCCTTCGACGTGTAGGCGGCGATCGCGACGAGGAGGCAGAAGATCGCCTGGGCGAGGCAGGCGTGGATCACGGCGACGGCCCGGGGCCAGAGGATCTGCTCGACGCGGAACCCTCCGAGGCACCCCTGCAGCACGACGAGGGCGAAGGCGCTCCAGCCGAGGCGCCTCATCCAGGGGCGATCATCCCCTCGGCCGACCGCGATGGCGAGACCGAGGACGAGGAGGCCGATCGTCGCTCCGACGATGCGGTGGCCCAGCTCGATCCAGAACTTGGCGAGGCCCTCGGGCAAGACCTGATGGAAGGTGATGGGCAGGAACCACCAATCCGGCACGGCGTCGCCGCTCTTCGTGCTGGTGACGAGCCCCCCCGCGACGAGGAGGACGAGCGTCGCAAACGCCACGAAGACCGCGAATCGGTGCAGGCAGGGACAGGAACGGTCGGACAAGAGCTACCCCCTGGGCGGGGCTCGATTCGTGGCGGGGCGAATTCGGTCTCTAACGTACGAGACCTGCAACGCCCTGTCTACACGAATCTTGCGGAATCGAATCTAGTGGGTCCCGTGAGCGGAGCCGCCCGACTCGGGCTGGGACTGCGGCACGCAGTCGCTCTCCGCCGTCGCCGGACCCGTCCCGTACTCGTACGGCCCACGGTAGACGACGGGGACCTTCTCGTAGTTGTAGTACGGGATCGGCGAGGGCGTCGTCCACTCGAGCGTGTTCGACTGCCACGGGTTCTGCTCCGCCTTCCTCCCGAAGAACATGCTCCCGAAGAAGTTCGCCAGGAAGATGAGCTGCGAGAACCCGAGGATGAACGCCGACCACGTGATGAACTCGTTCCACGGGGCGAACTGGTTCAGGAACTCGTACTTCGTCGGCTCCGCGATGCGGCGCATGTGGCCGCCCTCCCCGAGGATGTGCATCGGGAAGAAGACCGCGTTGAACGCGACGAACGTCAGGAGCCAGTGGACGAAGGCGAGCTTGTTGTTCATCATCCGGCCGAACATCTTCGGGAACCAGAAGTACAGCCCGCCGAAGATCGAGAAGATCGTCCCGCCGAACACGATGTAGTGGAAGTGCGCCACGACGTAGTAGGTGTCGTGGATGAAGATGTCCACGGGCGTCGCCGCCATGAAGAGGCCCGATAGCCCGCCGATGATGAACATCGCCACGAACGACAGCGCGCAAAGCATCGGGACCGTGAAGCGGATCGACCCGCCCCAGATCGAGGCGAGCCAGTTGAAGACCTTCACGCCGCTCGGCAGCGCGATGATCATCGTGCTCGTCATGAAGGCCATCCCCATCATCGGGTTCATGCCGCTGACGAACATGTGGTGGCCCCACACGATGAACCCGAGCCCCATGATCCCGACCAGGCTCAGGACCATCGCGTTGTAGCCGAAGATCGGCTTCCGCGAGAACGTCGCGATGAGGTCGCTCGCGATCCCCATCCCGGGCAGGACCAGGATGTAGACCGCGGGGTGCGAGTAGAACCAGAAGATGTGCTGCCACATCAGCGACGCCCCGCCGCCGCTGTACTCCATCGTCTTGTCGCCGATGACGAGGTTGTGCGGGAGGAAGAAGCTCGTGAGCGCGAGGTGGTCCATGAGCTGGAGCACGGTCGCGGCCGCGAGTACGGGCGTCGCCAGGAGCTGGAAGACGGCCGTCGTCGTCTGCGCCCAGGTCACCAGCGGGAGGCGGCCCCAGGTCATTCCCGGAGCCCGCAGGCGGACGATCGTCGTCAGGAAGTTCAGCCCGCCGATGATGGACGAGAACCCGAGGAGGAAGATCGCGAGCAGCCAGCAGACCTGGCCCATCCCCGACCCGGGCGCCGCGGCCTCGATGTCGGCGAGCGGCGGATAACTCGTCCACCCCGCCGCCGCGGCGCCTTTGTCGATGAAAAGCGACGCAAAGATGATGATCCCCGCAGGCAGGAATAGCCAGTACGACAGGGCGTTCAGGAACGGGAAGGCGACGTCGCGGGCCCCCACGTGGAGCGGGATCAGGAAGTTCCCGAAGGCCCCCACCAGGATCGGGATGACCACGAAGAAGATCATGATCGTCCCGTGCATCGTCACGAGCTGGTTGTACCCCTCGGGCTTGACGCTTCCGTCCTCGTTGAATGCGAACATGAACGAGGAGAGCGGGGCCCCGATCACCGGCACCGGCTTGCCCGGGTAGGCGAGCTGCCACCGGATGAGGAGCGCCATCAGGCCGCCGACCAGCAGGAAGAAGAACGCCGTGAAGAGGTACTGCTTCCCGATGGTCTTGTGGTCCTCGGACCACACGTACTTCCAGAAGAACCCCGTGGGCTCCGGGTGGATGTGGTCCTCGGCGGACCCGCCAGCGGGCTCCGTCGACCCGTGCTCGTGGGCTTCGGTGCTCATCTACTTGACCCCGCGCTGAAACCAGTCCGTCTTGGAGTAGATCGCGTCCCAGAGGCCGCGGAACTTGTCCGCCTCGGTCGTCGCGCCGCCCTTGGCCTTCTCCGTCCTCCACGCCTCGTACATGTCCGCCGGCTCCACGAAGAGGACGCTGCGCATCCCGGTGTGGCCGAGGCCGCACAGCTCGGCGCAGGCGATCTCGTAGTGGTGGAACACGTACTCGGCCGAGGAGGCGTCGCCCTCCTCGAGCTTTCCGTTCTGACGGTAGACGACCTTGGGCGAGGAGACGACGTAGTAGTACTCACGCCTCTTGGTGTCGTCGATCTCCCGGGACTCCCAGCGGAGCCGTGAGTCCCAGTCCCCCCTGCGCTCGTTCCAGGCCTCAGGAAGGGCGATCTTCTTCGCGTTGAACTCCGCCTCGGTGAGCATCGCCATCTCGCCGAGCATCACGTCGGTCGGCGCGACCCTCCCGCCGGCGACCTTGAGCTGCCGCTTCTCGACCCCGGTGACCTTCCAGACGGGGATCCGGTCGATCTCGAACCAGACCTTCGTCATCATCCCCGGCAGGACGTCCTGCTTCACCCGCGCGAACGGGATGAAGAAGGAGTGGATGACGTCCTTGGAGATCATCCGGCAGAGGACCTTGCGGTTGACAGGGACGTGAAGGCTGTCGGTGGTGGTGAGGACGTTGCTCGCCTTGGTGCCCGTCTTCCCGTCCTTGTCGGCCTGCCGGTAGTGCCAGTTGAACTGGTTGGCGAGGATGTCGACGACGACGGGGTTGTCCTTGGGCTGGGGAAACCGCTCCCGGATGTTCTTCCACGCCTCGTACTGCGTGACGGCCAGCCAGATGAGGATTCCGCAGGGGACCACCGTCCAGGTCAGCTCGGCGATGTTGCTGCCGTGGACGTAGGTCGCCTTCCTCCCCGGCCTTCCGCGGTACATGAGCATGAAGGCGAAGAGGGCCCCCTCGGTGAGGAAGAACGCCGCGAGGACAACCCACATGATCGCGAGGTAGAGGTCGTCCGTGGTCTTCCCATAGCCGGAGTTGACGTTGGGGGGGAGCCAGCCCCAGGGGTGGTCCTGCCCGGCGGTCGACTCGGCGAGCAGGGTGGTCCCGGCCGCCAGGAGAATGGCGGCCGGGAGGAGTTTCCGAAATGTCATCGATGATCCTGCCGTGTGGCGAAACGGTGCCTGCTAGGGCTCGATCTCGAAGTCGAGGGTCGCGGTCTCGCCGGCCTTCACCTCGACCTCCTTCTCGACCTTCTTTCCGCTCTCGTGGACCGCGCGGATCGTGTACTTCCCCGCGGGGAGCTTCCCGATCGAGTACGCGCCCTTCGCGTCGGTGACGGCGAAGTACGGGTGGTTGACGACGCCCGCGTACGAGTGCATCCAGGAGTGGACGTCGCACTTGATCGGGACGAGGACCTCGGAGCGGTCGATCGTCTTCATGAGCGGCGCGGCGCCGGGCGTCTGGCTATCGTTGAACTCGGGGCTCCTCCCGGGCTGCGCGTGGATGTTGTGCATGACGGGGTCGCTGTTCTTGACCTGGATCGTCTGGCCGACGAAGACGCCGAAGACGCGGGGCTCGTACATGCAGCCCTTCTGGTCGAGCGTCACGGGCGTGGTCGGCTTGGCCCACTTCTTCCCGACGACGCCCTCGCCCTTGACGACGTAGACGAAGACCCACTGGACGGCGTTCCCCTCGCCGACGGACCACTTCGTGTCGAAGACGGCGCCCTCGTGCTGCTTCTCGCAGTCCGGGTGAGCCTTCATGTCGACCTTCAGATTGTCGGGGGCCTCCCCCTTGAGGACGACCTTGCCGGTCAGGGTCGCGTCGCCGGCCACGCCGTCGCCGCCGGCCGCCTCGTCACCGGGCTCGGCCGCGCCGCCGCCCGTGCTGGCGTTGGTCGGGCCGCTGCCGGTCGGCTTCTTGTCGTCCTTGCCGCATCCGACGAGGACGAAGGCGCCGAGGCACAGGGCCGCGAGGACGAGGATCGTGGGCCGTGAGTTGAGCATCGTTCTCATGGTGAGTAAACTCCTCGAGTGGTCTCTGGCGGGGAAAAGGAAGCACACAGTACGCACGAGGAGATCCCAAGTCAAGCGTTTGTACCTAGAAGATAGTATTCGTCCGATTGCGCAATCGTCGTGCCCGTTCTCGCCGAATCCACGGGCGCGTCAACTGCGGATCTCATTGTGCGTACACAGGTTGTGTAACGGAAGTCCGGGTGTTCCGCCTGCGACGCGACACCGGTGTCGCACTCGTGACCGATCGGTCAGATCACCCTGGGGAGGGCCTCAGACCCCGGCGTGCTGGTGGGCTATCGATCGAACGAGAACTCCACCTCCTTCTGCTCCCTCGGGCCCAATTCGACCTCGAGGTCACGCGACCTGAGCCTCGCGTGCGTCGCGCGGAGGACGTACTTCCCCGGCGGGACGTCGACCAGTTCGAACTCGCCGCGCTCGTCGGAGACGGCGAAGTAGGGGTGATCGACGATGCCGAGGTAGCCACACTCCCACGAGTGCACGTCGCATCCGACGGGGACGAGGACCTCGGCGTGTGATGGGCCCGTCACGACGCGCCGGACCGGCGCGGTCGGGGCAGCTGACGCTCAGTGGAGATCGCTCTTGCTCGGCTGAAAGTGGGGAGAGTGCATCACGGAGTCGCGGTTCACGACCTCGAGGGTCTGTCCTGCACGAAGGCCGAGGACACGAGGGATGTAGGTCCAGCCCTTCGTTTCCAGCACGGCTGCAGCGGATGGCAAGGGCCAGCGCCGCCCCACCACGGGCTCCCCGGCGGCGATGTGGATGAACGTGTCCTGGAGTCGACCGTCCCTGACCAGGACCGAGTTGTCCGCGAGCGCCGACTCGGGAACTGATTCGACGGTGAGGGAGATGTGGATCCTCTGCTTCGGTGGCGGTGTGCCGGCGAAGGAGACCACGCCGTGGATCCTGCCCGCCGTCTCCGGGTCCACCGTGCCCTCGGGCGGCCCCGCGGGATTCGGCGCGGCGACCGGCGGTTGGCCACCCTGCGAGAGAGCCGGCTGCGACGGGCGGCACAGGGCGAGGAAGACGAACGTTGCGGTCACGGCCAGCAGTGTGGCGCCGGCGAAGAGGATGAGGCGCGGCGACATGGTGATCTCCCGAGAACAGGGCCTGTCGCATGGATGCGCAATCGGGACGCCGTCGCGACGATTGTGGGGTTGTCCGTTAGATGGCTTGAGGACGTGCGTTGCGGTGCGGGGGGTGCGCGCGTGAGCGAACGACGCGACCGAGGCGTCTCGGGAGGGACAATGAGGTCAGCGGAACGTGTCGCGACAAGAGGCGAGATCCAGATCCCAGCGCGGGCGTTGCCCGCATCCCGAGGGCGAAGGATGTCCGTGCCGCGTATTCACCACAGAGGAACGGAGGACACGGAGGTCTCCGTCGAAGCGCTGATGGGGATGTACAACGCGGCGGCCGCTGCGCCAGAGGAGAAGGGCCGCGCCGCGGCGCGGCGAGCCGTGGGGCGGACAGGGTCGGGAC